>JACPRG010000034.1 GCA_016190025.1 Candidatus Tectimicrobiota bacterium | reverse complement strand
CCTCCGCCACCCGACCTGAGGGGCGGCGCTATCGTCGCGCCTCGCGGATCCGCTGCGGCAGGACCGCCTCCCAGGCGCGCCGCGCCGTGCGCCGGACAGGCTCGATGCTCAGCAGGATCGAGGACATCGTGATGAGCCACAGGACCAGGCTGATCGGGCGGGTGAAGAAGGGCGTCAGGTCGCCATCGCTCAGCACCAGGCCGCGGCGGAGGTTCTTGTCCAGGATGTCCCCCAGGATGATGCCCAGGACCAGCGGGGCCATGGGGTACTTCATCTCGCGAAGGATGTAGCCGAGGATCCCGAACCCGATCATCACCCAGATGTCGAAGGTTCGCTGGGTGATGGCATACGAGCCGATGGCGCAGAGCACGAACACCACGGGCATGAGCCGCGTCCGCGGCACTGCCAGCACCCAGAGCAGGGGTCTGGTCAGCGTGAGGCCGAAGATCAGCATCCCCAGGGTGGAAAAGAACACCATGGCCACCACCTGGTAGACAAACTGGGGTGATTCGACCATGATCATGGGCCCCGGCCGGACGCCGTGGATGAACATGGCCGCCAGGAGGACCGCCGCCGGGGCCGAACCGGGAATGGCGAGCGTGAGCGCGGGAATGATCGCGCCCGGCACGCAGGCATTGTTGCCGGTCTCGGCGGCCATGAGGCCTTCCAGGGAACCCTTGCCGAACCGATCGCGCTCCGGACTCTTGCGGCGGGCGGCGGCATACGATACCCACGCCGCGATGTCTTCCCCCACGCCCGGGATGATGCCGATGATCGTGCCGATGAGGCCGCTCCGGATGATCGTGCGCCAGTACCGGAACACCTCCCCCAGCTTCGGGATGATGCTGTCCCGGGCCTCCTGTACCACTTCGGCCGCGGGATTGCGCATGACGGTCAGGACCTCGGCGAACCCGAAGGCGCCGACCATGGCGGGGATGAGGGCGAAGCCCCCCAGCAGCTCGGTCGTCCCGTAGGTGAAGCGCTCGTAGGCGTGGATCCCTTCCTGGCCCACCATGGCCACGAGCAGCCCCAGGAAGCCGGCGATCCAGCCCTTCATGGGGTCCTCCAGCGCGGTGAGGTGCCCCGAGATCACGATGCCGAAGATGGCCAACCAGAAAAACTCGAAGGAATGAAATTTCAGCGCGTAGTTCCCCAGGAGCGGGGCGATGGTGGCCAGGAAGAACATGCCGATCAGGCTCCCCAGCACCGAGCCCGAGGTGGCGATGCCCATCGCCTTCCCGGCCAGGCCGGCCCGCGCCAGGGGGAAGCCGTCCAGCGTGGTGGCCGCATTGGCGGGCGTGCCCGGGATGTTGAGCAGGATCGCGGAGCGGCTGCCGCCGTAGATGGCGCCGTTGTAGACGCAAATGAGAATGAGGATGGCGAGATCCGGCGGCAGCTTGTAGGTGAGCGTGGTGACGAGCGCCACGCCCATGGTGGCCGTGAGGCCGGGCAGCGCGCCGATCACGATCCCGAGCAGGGTGGACCAGAACACGTGAAACAGGGCCAACGGCGTGAGAAACCCGGCGATGGCGCTGAGGAATTGGTGGAGGTTTTGCAGGAGCGCGGCCATGGGTTGCCCTCGTCCTCAGGGGAGGGTCACCAGGAACAGCGATTGGAAGGCCCACGTCACCAGGGCCGACGTCACCACCGCCAGGACTCCGGCCGCCAGGGCCAGCCGGACGTACTCCCGCCGTGTCACCCCGCGAGGCCATTCGAAGACCGCCACGAAGGCGAAAACGAACAGGCCGGTCGCCAGCCAGTAGGGGATCCTGCCCACGAGGAATCCGGCGTAGCCGATGCTGATGATCGCGGTGAGCAGGAGACGCTGGTTGCCCGGCCGGGAGAGGATGGGCCGGAGGCTTTCCCGGGACACGCCCACGTGATGCCCACCCGTGCGGATGGAGCGCAGCACGAGGATGACGGCGAAGATGAAGATCACGCTCCCCAGGAAGGCGGGGACGATGCCCGGGACGCTGAGCGAATGCACCTTCAGGTGTTCGAACCGGGGCATCCGCCAGGACTCGAAGAGAATGAAGATGCTGAGAAGGACGAGGACGATCCCGGTCAGGAAATCGGCTTTGGCCATCGCCGGCACCGCGCTAGCGCCGAAGGAACAGACAGGGGGCGGGCTGCTCCTGGAACCCGCCCCCTGCGAGGGTGCCACGCTACTGCGGCCGCGGCATCCCGACCTTGTCGGGGCTTACCTTGGCCTTGCCGCTGTCAGACAGACCCCAGGCCGCATTGACGATCGTGGGCCAAGACTTCTGGAAGGCTTCCACCCCGTAGTAGGGTGCCACGATCTGGCCGCGCTGCGCCGCGAAATCCTTCAGCGCCTTTGAGGTGGCGATCTTCTCCTTCCAGACCTTGTTCATGGTCTCGACGACATCCTTCGGGACGCACTTGGGGGCCCAGATCCCGAAGTAGACCGGATCGGCCGCGACCTTTGGCAACCATTTTCGCGCGGTGGGCACGGTCCCGTGCCCTTCGATCTGGAGATCCTCGGGGGTCAGGGCCGCCAGCGGCCGCAGCTTCTTGGCTCGGATCATCTCGATCTGCTCGCTTAGGAGCTGCGGGGTGGCCATGGTCTCGCCGCCCACGGTGGCGATCACCGCGGGATTCCCGCCGTCATAGCTTACCAGCTTGTAGTCGCCTCCCCCGGCTGTCTTGATCGCCTCAATGGCCGAGTGGCCCGCCGAGGGGATGCCGGCAATTGCCACGGACAGCTTCTTGGGGTCCTTCTTCATCAGCTGGAGAAATTCACCGAAGTCCTTGATGGGCGCGTTGGGATTCACGGACACCAGCGTCGCATTGCCACTGTTAAGGTAGAGGTGCCAGTCCTGCACCT
>JACPRG010000037.1 GCA_016190025.1 Candidatus Tectimicrobiota bacterium | reverse complement strand
CACGCATTCGTACATCTGGAGGGGCGTGAGTCTGTACCCTTTCCGAACCAGCGAATTGGCAAATTCCTCCGCCAAGCGGAATCGTTGAACCCCGCCCAGCCTCTCCCAGGCGTGTCCGTCCTCCCCCCGGGCGTGCGAACTCTCTTTCATGGCGACGGCGGCCGCCACCCAGAGGAACGCCAGGACAAACACCCAGCGCAGGACATTCCACCCCTTCATCGAGCGCATCCCAGAGCCTTCCCCCCTCCGCTTGACGCACGTCCTCGCGAGTCGTCCCGCTTGGCGGTCATACACCCCTTTCCATCGCGCGTCTACCATGCTACCACGAATTTCCCCCCGGGTTTGAACGCGGCGAGACCTATCCGGAGGTCCGCCCCCTCAAGGCTTGAAGCACCCGCTCGGGCGTGAAGGGATGGGTCTTGATCTGAACGCCGATGGCGTCGTAGACGGCATTGGCGATGGCGGCCGCCGTGGGGGCGAGCCCGGGTTCCCCCACCCCCTTGGCGCCGTAGGGACCCTCGGGATGGGGCTCCTCCACGATCATGGGGACCAAGGGCGGCATGTCGAGCGGGCACGGGATCTTGTAGTCCAGGAGGTTGGGGTTCAGCACCACGCCCCTCTCCAGGGGCATCTCCTCGAACAGGGCGATCCCGAGGCCCTGGCCCAGGGCCCCCTCGATCTGCCCGGTGCAGCCGTCGGGATTGATGGCCTTTCCCACGTCGTGGGCCGCGGTGAGCTTGAGGACGCGCACCGCCCCCGTTTCCTCGTCCACCTCCACCTCCGCGCCCTGGGCGGCGAACATCCAGAAGACGGCCGGCTTCCTCCCCTGTCCCGTCTCCGGGTCCAGGAGCGTGCCGTCCACCGGGGTGTAATGGCCGCGGCCGAGGACGGGTCCTCCCACCACCCGGCCGTCCGGCCCCACCGCCCCCATCGACACCTCGTTGAAGGGAACGGAGCGTTCGGGCGCGCTCCGGGGGAAGATCCGCCCGTCGCGCGCCTCCAGGTCCTCCGGAGCGGCCTCCAGGACCACCGCCGCCGCCTGAAAGAGCTGCCGCTTGGCATCCTCGGCGGCCCGGCGGACGGCGTTGCCGTCGAAGAACGTGGTCTTGCTGGCGGACGTCTCCCAGCCGTAAGGGGTCATCGCCGTGTCCGGGTGCCCCACCGAGATCAGGCGCGGGTCGAGGCCGAGGGCCTCCCCCGCGATCTGCCGCAGGACGGTGTGCGCCCCCTGGCCGTGCTCCACGGCGCTGGTCAACAGGACGGCGCTGCCGTCCTCGTTGGTCTTGATGACCGACTGCACGTGGGCCCCCGTGACGGTGAACTTCGACATCCAGGCGACGCCCCGTCCGCGCCGCTTCCCGGGGGAAGGCGCGCCCCTCTTTCCGCCCAGGGCCTCGGCGGCCCGCCGCAGGCACTCCTTCAGGCCCACGGCCTCCAGGGTTTGCCCCGTCGGCGTGAGGTCCCCGGTCTCCACCCCGTTGCGGAGCCTGAGCTCGACGGGATCCATCCCGATCTCCCGCGCGATGCGGTCGAGCTGGCCCTCGTAGCCGAAGCACGTCTCCGGCACGCCGAACCCCCGGTAGGCCCCCGCCACGGGCTTGTTGGTATAGACGCAGTAGGAGTCGATCCGGACGTGGGGGATCCGGTAGGGGCCGGCGGAGGAGTAGCCCGCGTTGCGGCACACCAGGACCTCGTAGTCCCCGTAGGCGCCCGTGTCCCAGAGGAGGCGGACCTGCCGGGCCAGAAAGTCCCCGTTGCGCCTGACGCCCGTCTTGTAGGTAACCTTCGCGGGCTGGCGGACGAAGGTCGAGACGAACTCCTCCTCCCGCGTCAGCCCCAGGCGGACGGGACGGTGGTCGGTGCGCAGCGCCAGGGCGCCGGCCAGGACCTCCACGACGCCGCTGATCTTCCCCCCGAAGGCGCCGCCGACGTAGGTGCAGACGATGCGGACGTCGCTCTGGGGAAGCTTCAGGCCCCGGGCGACCTGCTCCCGCGTCAGGTAGGCCCCCTGGGTGTTGCTCCAGATGGTGAGCTTCCCCTGGGGGGAGAGATGGGCGACGCAGGCGTGGGGCTCCAGGGGGCAGTGCTGGACCATCGGGATCTCGAAGGTGTCTTCAAAAACCAGGTCCGAGCTCCGAAACCCCTCCTCCACGTCCCCCCGGCGGAGCCGGAAATAGTTGCAGATGTTCGTCCCGGGGACGGGAAAGAAGAACTTCCGGTTGCAGGCGTAGTGTTCGAGGTCCGGGTGCAGGAGGGGGGCGCCGGGGGCCATGGCCTCCTCCGGGTCGAACAGGGGCGGAAGCTCCTCGTACTCGACCCGGATCAGGTCCAGGGCCTCCTGGGCCGCGTCTTCGTCGGCGGCGGCCACTCCCGCCACGGCCTCGCCCACGTAGCGGACCCGGTCCACGGCGTAGACGGGCTGGTCGGCCAGCATCATCCCCCAGTGCGAATCGGGAAGGTCGCGCCCGGCGACGACCGCCTTGACGCCCCGAAGGCGCCTCGCCCGGTCCACGTCCACGTGGAGGATCCGGGCGTGGGGCAGGGGGCTCCTCAGCACCTTGGCGTGGAGCATGCCGGGAAGGGCCACGTCCGTCCCGTACACGGCCAGCCCCCTCGCCTTGTCGTAACCGTCCCCCCGCTCGTAGGAGGCCCCGACCCAGGTCCGCTCCGTCACCAGTTCCCCCTTTCCGCCGTTTCCTGACTAACCGGCCAAACCGGCGGTCTCGCCCGGCCCGGAGAAAACGCCCCGCGCCCTCCCCTCAATGCTTGCCCTCCGCCTTTTTCTGGTCCCACTCCCGCGAGAGATCGGCGAAGCGGTCCGCGTACCGGTTGATCTGATCGATGATCTCCCCCTCGTCCACCGTCGTCACGCGCCCCCCTTCCACCAGGACCTTGCCGTCCACGAGGACGGTCTCGACGCAGTGCCCGGCCGCGGCATAGATCAGGTTCGGGATCAGGGAGTCCGGGTGCAGGGGGACGAATTCGGTCCGGCGGAGGTTGAGGACCGCCATGTCCGCGCGCTTTCCCTTCTCCAGGGAGCCGATGCGGTCCTCCCACCCCACGGCCCGGGCGCCGTTGCGGGTCGCCCACTCCAGGGCCTTTTCGGGGGGGACCACCCGGGGGTCCAGCCGGGCCTCCTTGTGCCCGACGGCCGCCAGGTGCATCACCCGGAACATGTCCTGGAAGTTGCTGGCCGCCGGCCCGTCGGTCCCGAGGGTCACGTTGGCGCCCGCAGCCTCGAGCTCGGGGAACTTGCCGTGGCTCAGGCACCCGTAGGCCCCCTTCATGCTGGCGCTCGGGCAGTGGGAGATGTTGGAGCGGGACTCGGCCAGCAGCCGGATCTCGTTCTCCGTCAGCCAGCCCATGTGGGTCGCGATGAGGCGCGGGCTCAGGACGCCCAGGCGGTGGAAGCGCTCGATGGGCGTCTGGTGGAAACGCTCCCAGCAGAGCTCCACGTCCGCCTTGTCCACGGCGGCGTGCGTCACGAAGCCCGAGCCGTGTTTCTCGGCAAGCTGGATGGCGCCCCGGCAGAGCTCGTCGGAGACCGACGACACCTGGATGGGGCAGAACCAGGCCTGGACGCGGTCGTCGGCGGCCCCGTGGTACTCCTGGACGAACCGCTCGGTGTTCTCCAGGTTCTCCTGCGTGGTCTCTTTCCGGTGGAACAGGTGGCTGGAGAGGGTCTCGGTGACATCCGCCATCGTCCGGCCCAGGACGGCCTTGATGCCGATCTGGTCGATCGCCCGGACGGCGCTGGCCTCGAGCCTCTGCATCGTCCCGCAGTCCACGTAGCAGGTCGTGCCCGTCTTGAGCATCTCGATGCCCAAAAGGAGCGTGCTCAGGTAGTAGGTCTCCAGGTCGTGCCCCTTCGTAGTGAGGTAGAACTTCTTCTGCACCCAGGGCGTGAAGGAGAGGTCGTTGACCAGGCCCCGGCACAGGGCGCCGAACATGTGGTTGTGGGTGTTGACGAGTCCGGGGATGATGAGCTTCTGCTTCGCCTCGACCTCGCGCCTTCCCTCGTACTTCCGGGTCAGCGAGTCGGAGGGTCCCACGTCGACGACCTTCTTCTCCCGGACCGCGACGGCGCCGTCCCAGAAGACCTCCCTCTTCTGGTTCATCGTGACGACGACGGCGTTCTTGAACAGAAGATCCACCTTCTCTTTCGGCATCCGGTCGTCCTCCCCCAATTCAAGGCTCGAATGACAGACCCCGGCGACCCGGCCCGGACGGCGCGATGGCGACCCGGCCCACGCTTCGCAGCGGACCCGCTGAAAGCGCCCCCGCCACGGCCAGCGACGGCCCCTCCCCGTGCGCCGCGTGCCTGCTCATCACTGCAATCGGAAAATCCACTTCCGTCAGCCGCCTACATTCCTTCGGGATCATGACCGCTTGGGCTCCTTCCACAGCCGCACGGTGAAGCGGTCCTGTTCCTCGATGAGATCCGGGTCCGTTCCGTTGTGCTGGCGCATACCCTGAACGATCTTTCGGGGCACACCGAGACCCGTCGCTTCGACGTAACGGTAGTCGCGGAGGATTTCCTTCATGAGCTCGTTCCGCGATGCGCGGTAGCCGGCACGCATCTTCTCCACTGTCACCGTGTTCGGAAGTCGGCCCGGGGAAATGACCTCGATCCGGTCGGAATAGATGGAGAGCTCAACATCCGTGACCGTAATCGTGTAATCCCGATGCGCAACTGCGTTCACGACGGCCTCACGGATCGCGTCGAGCGGATAATCCCAGCGCTCACTCCGCCGACCCCCCTCTACGATCCCCGCTTCCATGTGGGTGTTCCGCCGAACGAACTCAAGAGCCTGCTCGATCACCCCAGTCTCGATGACCTCCCCGGTCTTCGAGAGCAGGGCCACGGAGGCACCACGAAGAACGGCCCTCTCCTTCGCGTTGTATTCCTTTTCTGTCCCCGGGTAGGCCACCGCAGTGATACCTGCTTGGGGCAGATAGCGATTGGGCTTCATGCCGAAGAGGATGAGGGCTCCAGCTGTCGGGATTGCCCGCCCCCGATCCTCGACCATGAGATCCGTGTTGATGAGAAGGCACCGCCAGCCTTCCTCGTCATCATCGGAGGGGCAGTCCTGCGCCCGAATATCTCTGAAGTAGTTGGTCAGGCGGCGTCGGTCCAGGTCGGCGAAACTGCTGCCCGGAACGGGTTTCAGGTCGTACCGCATGAGACCCGACTGCTGGTAGAGACGGGCCTCCTCCTCTCTGGTCGCATCTCGCGTCGTCGAGCCGACCCGGATCTGAGTAACCCAAGCCGAGCCGCGCTTTGCTTTGTACGGCTTGTCAGGGCTGTCCGCCGGCAGAGAAACGACACCTATGATCTTGGAGTCATCCCACTGGAACTTCTCCCAGTATGGAATGACGGCTGGCTGGACATGGGTTCGAGCCGCCTCCATCACCCACTCTTCAGCTTTCTTCGTGTCGCGCGTCAGCCCGGAAATCGTCCCGTCGTCCTCTACACCAAGAAGAATATGGCCGCCTTCCAGATTGAGGAGCCCAGCCATCTCTTTAGCGAGGGCCTCGGGCCGAACGTCGTCCCGCTTGAACTCGACGCCGGAGTTCTCGCCGTACGTCAGGAGTTCTAAGAGTTCGGTCTTGGTCATTGAATTGAATACCTTCCTAGAACCCGTACTTCAGTCGCCTCATCTCGAACGCCGCCCGTCCACCTTCCAGGACCTCTTCGACCAACTCACGAACCGAACGTGCGTCGATAGAGCCCATATGTTCCCGAGGGATGCGGGCCTTGCCTTCCTGGCCTGCTTCACCAGAAGCCGTCAAGCCAACGATGAGGTCGGCGTCGCCGAGCACGGGGATATTGGCGTTATGCGTCGCAAAAACGAACTGGCGGCGCCCCTTTTCCTCGCGCATCTTCGGAACGACGCCTTCCGTGATGAACCGGTTGTCCAGGTCATCCTCCGGTTGATCAACCACGAGAGGTGCATCCGATTCCAGCAGCAAGAGGAGCAGAACGGCTGTGGCCTTTTGACCCGTGGACAGATCTTCAAGCCTCTGCCACTGTGCAGGTTGCCCTTCCCCAGCCACATTCAACTCAATCTGGGTTGTCGGGGCCAAATCCAACTCCTCCACCTGCATGACTACTTCCGAAGGCGCCTGCGCGATCCGATCTGCTTGTCCGGGAGGTATTTTGTACTTTTTCGCGAGCGCATCCCGTCCCTCTCGCCAAGCGTCAGCGAGCTCCTTCAGGGAAAGGCTTTGATACTGACGAAGCGCATCGAGAGCCTCCGAAAGGCGGCCACCGATGCGGTTCTTTAGAAGGTCAAAGAGGGGCTCTCGATTGCCCGCGAACGTTACCTGAACACGGACACGCTCGGCGAGTTGTCTGTTGACCTTCTTTGCAGCGCGCTCAAGTTGCCGGAACTCCTCGGCCTTCACGTCCTCCCATTCTGCGAGCAGATTGCGACGCAGGTCTTCATACTCCTTCTTGGCACGCTGGAGCATCGTCTGGCGCTCGCGGAGAGGTCGGAGTTCCTCGATCTGGCGCCTAAGATGAATGAACTCTTCCCCGTCCACCTTCGATTTCTGCAGTTCACGGAGGATCTTCTCGTAGGCTGCTTGAACCCCCTTCTTCCGTTCTTCCCAACGTGATCTCACCGAACCCAGACCACTGTCGGCGACATCGAGAACCTCCTGCAACCGCTTGGCGATGGCTTCAAGCTCACGGTTCAGCGCCACAAGTACCGTGTCTATCTCGCCCAAGATTTCCTTACCTGGCAGGCCGTCGAGGGCCTTTTGCGAGACGAAAGTCCGATCAACTGGTAGCGCACGTCGAAGATCTTCAAGTATCTGGCGGTATGGATCCACACGATCAGCAGAGGTCTTGAGAACCTGTTCCTCGCGCACCAAAAGGCTTTGCTCCTTTAGCCGGTCTTCAAGCCCTGCTTCCTGGAATTGCTTGAGGGTTTCTTCAAGGGCCGGGAGAGATGCCAGGCGCTCTTCTACTTGGGCCGATTCCTTGTCCGTATCGAGGATCTTGCCTCGAGACTGCTCGATTTGTCTCCGCACGTCTGCCTTGCGGCGATCCAGAGTCGCATCGCGCTCTACGAAACGTTCGAGCAGGCGCGTCAGCTTTTCTGGGCTCTTGGTCAACTCGGATATCTCGTGTTGCCCGAAAACTCCGATCTGCGGAACGATGGCCGCCGCAGTTCGGTTGAGAACATTACCATTCTGGTCGCGGACGATAGGCGGATTGGGAATCGTCCTCTCGACACGATAGTCTTGCTTGTTGGGTCGATGGGAACGCAGGAGCAATGAGATCTTGGTGCCACTCCTCAGGACGTGTTGGACGATTCCCTCATGCGCCTTGCGGGCTTCCTCACCCAGTGGCTCAAGCCCGAGAACGTACCGCAGGCTTTCAATCACCGTGGACTTGCCGGTTCCTCGGCCGCCAACTAGCACGTTAAGGTTCTCGTTCAAGTGAATGGCCGCCCCATCCAGGAAGCCGCCCTGCCAAGCCAACGTTACAAACTCAGCATGGTCTTCCGGCGGGGGATCGCTAGCAAGGCGAACTCGGGACTCCGGGTCGAGAAAGGCTTGGCGCAGCCCTTCCACGGAGACTTCAGACATCTTGATCCAACATGATACCCCCGGCTTTTCGAAATCATCCGGGCTGCAAACGTCCTGGGCATTAATGATGGCGAGGGGGCGGTCCCTGCGGTGCTCCGCGTTCTTGTTTTCGAGAATTTGACGTAGATTCTCCGGCGCATCTGAAACCGGTCCGGGTAGCGAGCACGCGAGTAGATGCGGGGACGTCCATGCATTCATCCTGGACTGCCCAGAAAGCGTAGCCAGGAGCCCCCCTTGGCCGGCAACATGGGCGGCAACGCAAGCTGCTCCCCATTTCCGCGATTCCTCCAATAGCTCGAGGGCATCATATTTGCCTGTTGGCGACTCCACGTCGTGATCGTGAATGCCGCAGTCCCCAACAACCCTCTCGAGCGAGCCCAAGTCTTTCGTTGGGTCGAAAAGGCACAGGAAGTGGACGCCATCCTTAGTCACGGCCTCGAAACCAGGAAACACGTGAATGCCCGCCGCTTTCGCGAGCTCGACTAGGCTCTTCGAACTACGCACGCGATAGTGGTCGGTTACAGCAACGACCTCAATGTTCCTTTTCTGGCAGGCTTGGATGACAGCGTTGTTGTAGTCCGTTTCGGTCTTGAACAAGCTCTGCTTCTTGTGCCGGCCGAGGTACTCAAACGGGTTGACCTGAAGGGCACACCTGTAGAAGCGCGCACCGCTGGGGAGTTTGAGAGCGCTCATGACAGGGTCCGCCTTCGTCGTCACCGCTGACCTCCGTAGTCTGGAGCTTGTTCTCTTATCCTGCACCGGCCGGGTCAGCCCATCCCAGGAACCAGGAGGTTTTCCAGGCGCAATTCGTCCGCGCCGGGGATCTTCGCCCGCCGCGGATAGGGCTCCTCATAGCCGAGGGGGACCGTGGCGTCGATCCCCATCTTGGTCACCATCCCGTCCCGCTGGAGCCGGGTGAGGGTGTAGGCCGTGGGGTCCAGGCGGTTGCCCCGGGCGCCGGGGACCAGGAAGACGTCCCGGTCGGGGACCACGCGCGTGGAGAGGGCCCACAGCACGTCCCGCTCGTCGAAAATGTCCACGTCCCGGTCGAAGGCGACGGCGGTCTTGACGCACGTGCCGCGGGTGATGGCCGCCATGAGGACGTTCTTGGCGTCCCCCTCGTTGACCTTCTCCAACTGGATGTAGACGTGGTACAGGACGCCCGAGTGGGGGACGTGGACGGCCCTCACCGAGGGGACGATCCGGCGCAGCTCCCGCAGGATCGTCCCCTCGTTGGGGATGCGGGTGATGGTGACCTGCTCGACGTGGCCCCCGACGTTCTGGTAGATGGCGTCCTTTCGGTGGGTGATGGCCGTGACCTCGATCAGCGGGGCGTCCACGACCTGGCCGTAGTAATGATGGTACTCCCCGAAAGGACCCTCGGTCTGGCGGACGTGGGGCAGGATCCTCCCCTCGATGACGATCTCGGCGTGCGCGGGGACCTCGATGTCCACCGTCTCGCACCGGACCACCTCCAGGGGCTCCCCCAAGAGCCCGCCGGCCACCTCGTACTCGTTTCCTCCGCTGTCTTTCATCAGATGGGTCTGGGAAGCCATGTGCAGGGCGGGGTGCATCCCCAGGACGATGGCGCACTCCAGGGACTCGCTCCGCGCCTCGGCGTCCCGGTGGATGTAGTGAAGCCGCTTGCCCCAGCTGTAATAGACGCCCAGCCGGTTCCGGCCGATCAGCCGGTTGCGGTAGATGCCCAGGTTGGGCTGGCCGGTCCTGGGGTCTTTGGCCACAAGCACGCCCATGGAGAGGTACGGGCCGTCGTTGCGCTCGTAATGGACCAGGATGGGGAGGCGCCGGAGGTTCGCCTCCTCCCCCAGGTAGACGACGTCCTTGACGGGGCCGGTCTCGACGCGCCTCGGCGGGATGCGCCGGACCTCCCGCTCCCCGTACACCTCCGCCACCCGGTCCTCCGTCGTGTCCAGGGCCAGGGCGAACTTCTTCCGCGTGGAAAGGAGGTTCGCGACGACGGGGAACTCATACCCCCTCACCCGCTGGAACAGGACAGCCGGGAATTCGCCCTCCAGCGCCAGCCGGCCCAGGACGGCCAGGGGCTCCCACTCGTGAGACACCTCGCGGGAGACGCGGCGCAGCTCTTCGGGCGCCTCTTCCTGAAGCCGCCTCAAGAAAGAGCGAAGGTCCTTGGCCATGGAAAAGCCCTCTTTGGCCGGGCCGGGGTGCCCAGCTCACGAGGCACGGTTGAACCCATTATCCAGAAAACGCGCGGCGCCGCAACGGGAAAGGAGCGAGGTTCGCAGGGCGCGGCTCCCTCCCGCGGCTCAACCCGGTCTGGATGGCCCCGATCTCCGCTCGCGACTTTCGGAGGCCGCAGACCTCAAGCCGCTCGCTCAGATCGGGGCTACACCTTGAAGTCCATGACCTCTTGTGGTTCGTGACCTCCGATTCAGATCAAACGGACCCGCGGCCGGGAAGATTTTCGGGTTGACAGTCAACGTGGCCCGTGGGATGATCCGGGCGGTTTGCGATCCTTTTCCGGACAAAAGGGCTCGAACTCGGCGGGCGCGGGCGGCGCGCCGAGGGGGGATGAATGCGCGTTTGCGGATCGAGGTCTGTGACCTCTTGAGGTCTGCGACCTCTCGCCAACCCGATCCGAAAAATAGAACCTCGAGAAAAGGGAGGGACAGCGCATGAAAAGACTTTTTGGCGCGATCGCGGCGGCCGGGATCGGCCTCTTCCTGGCCGGCATGGCGTCATCATCCGGCGCGGCGGAAAAGCTGCTCTACTGCGCCGACTGGACGCTGTACGGCAAGCACACCCCCTACATCGTCGCCCGCGACAAGGGCTTCTTCAAGGCGGAGGGGATCGACATCACGATCCAGCGGGGGCACGGCTCGGGGGACACGACCAAGCGCATAGGCATCAAGGACTGTCCCTACGGGATGGCCAGCATCGGCCCCCAGGTGATCGGCATGAACAAGGGCTTCAAGATCAAGGTCATCGGGATCCTGGAGCACAAGTTCCAGGAGACCAATTATTTCTTCAAGGAGTCCGGCATCAAGACCCCCAAGGACCTGGAGGGAAAGCGGCTGACGGGCGGTCCCAAGTCCTCCTCCGACTACACCATGTTCCCGGTCTTCGCCAAGGCCAACGGGATTGACCTGTCCAAGATCACCTGGGTGTTCATGCCGCCCGCGTCCAAGCCCGGCGCCTTGGGGGCGGGGCAAGTGGACGTGGTCGTCGATTACGATACCCGCAAGCCCAGCTTTCTGAACGTCGCAAAGCAGGCGGGCAAAGAGTTACAGTGGATGCTCTGGGCCGATCAGGGCATTGATCTCTATTCCGCCGCCCTGGTCACCCACCAGGACAACCTCGCCGGAGCCGATTCGGACCGTACGCGGCGGCTCGTCAAGGCCGTCTACCGGGGCGTCGTTTACACGATGGTCAATCGCGACGACGCCATCAACACCTTCCTCAAGAGCTTTCCGGAGCACAACCGCCAAGTGGTGAAGGACATCCTCCAGATCTGGGCGGAGCACCTCTTCGACGGCCTTTCCGAAAAAGAGGGAATCGGCCACACCAACCTGGCGAAGATGGCGAACACGATCAAGATCACCCTGGAGTCCATCAACGAGCCCGTCAAGATCAAGGCCCCGGACACCTTCACGAACCAGTACGTGGACGCGATGCCGCGGGAGATCCGGTTCGCCCGGCCCCCGAAGGCGAATAAGATGTAAAGAGGCTGAGGGGGCTCCGCCGACGAATCACGCCGGCGGAGCCCTTTTGTTTCGCGATCGGGAAAGACCCCTCAGCCGGAGGGGGCGCCGGCCTCACCCGGCCCTTTTGGCATTCAGCCCCGCCAGGACTTTCTCGGGCGTGAGGGGGAGGTCCATCACGCGGACCCCCACGGCGTCGAAGACGGCGTTGGCGATGGCGGCCGCCGTGGGGACCAGGACCGCCTCGGCGACGCCCTTTGCCCCGAAGGGGCCGGTGGGCTCGGGCTCCTCGATGAACTCGCACTCGACGCGGGGCGCGTCCAGGATGTTGGGGACCTTGTAGTCCGCGAGGGTGGGGTTGGTGACGACCCCGCCGGAGTAGACCACCTCCTCCATGAGGGCGAACCCCACGCCCTGCGTCACGCCGCCCTCGACCTGCCCCTCAATCGCCCCCTGGTTGATCACCCGCCCCACGTCGTGGACGCAGAAGAGGCGGAGAATTTCCACCTGCCCCGTCTCTACGTCCACCTCGACCTCGGCCACGTGGGTGCAAAACGTCATCACCAGCATGGGCTTGCGGGGGTTGCCGTCCATGTAATCGGCGACGACGGGCGGCCCGTGGGGATCGAAGACCCCCCGGCCCAGGATCGGCCCCCCCTTCTTCGTGTGGCCCTCCTTGACGATCTGCCCGAACGCCAGCCCCTTCTCCGGCGCCCCCGGCATGAAGACCCGCTGGTTCTCCACGGCCAGGTCCTCGGCCGGGACCTCCAGGATCTCCGACGCCCGCTCCAGGAGCTGACGCTTCGCGTCCGCCGCCGCCAGGCGGACCGCGTTGCCGACGTTGTAGGTGATCCGGCTCGCCGCGCTGTAATACTCGAAGGGCGTCCCGTCGGTGTCGGCCGAGACGAGCCGCACGTCCTCCACGTCCACCGAGAGCTCCTCGGCCGCGACCATCGCCGCCATGGTCACCTGGCCCGCGCCGATCTCGATGACCCCGGAGGCCGCCTGGACGGTGCCATCCTCCATCACCTTGACCGTGGCGGAGGACGTGAGGCCCCCCGCGTGATGCTGGCCACAGGCGACGCCCCGGCCCCGCCGCTTGTGATTTCCGGGGGGAATTCTCTCTTGCCACATAGCGCGCCGGGCGGCCGCGTCCAGGGTGCGCTTCAGCCAGATCCTGGGGAACCTCTGGCCGTTGGCCAGCATGTCCCCGTCTTCCAGGGCGTTTCTTCGCCGGAAGTCCACGGGGTCGAACCCCAGATCCCTGGCCATGATGTCCATCTGGGACTCGACGGCGAAGGCGCTTTGGGGATTGCCGTAGCCGCGGAACGCCCCGCTGATCGTCTTGTGGGTGTAAATTGTGAAGGATTCCAGCCGGACGTTGGGGATGCGGTAGGGACCTTTGGCGTAAATGGCGCCCAGGGCCGCGACCGTAGGGCCGTGATCGGTGTAGGCGCCCGTGTCGTAGTAGAGCCTGGCCTCGCGGGCGGTGAGGCGGCCGTCCCGCTTCGCCCCGGTGCGCAGGTGGATGATCGTGGGGTGGCGGGGAAACCCCGCGACGAACTCCTCGTCCCGGGTGAACTGGACGCGCACCGGCTTTCCCGTCCGCAGGGCCAGCAGGGCGGCGTAGGGGTCCGTGCGGGGCTTCTTCCCCCCGAAGCCTCCCCCCACCGCCGTCCCGATCACCCGGACCTTCGTGAGGGGGAGACCCAGCACCCGGGCGATCCGCTCCTGGGACAGGTAGACCCCCTAAACGTTCACCCAGACGGTGACCCCGCCCTGTCCGTCCGGCGCGGCGAGGGCCGCGTGAGGCTCCAGGTAGGTCTGGTGGTTTTGCTGGGTCCGGAAGGTGTGCTCGAAGACCTCATCCGCCTCTTGAAACCCCCGCTCTACGTCCCCGTGGGCGAACGTCGTCCGGCAGGCGATGTTCCCCTGGCGCCCCTTCACCTCGAACGTCGCCTCGTACCGCTCGGCCCCTTCGTGGACCAAGGGGGCCCCCTCGGCCATGGCCTCCAGGGGGTCGAAGACGGCGGGCAGCTCTTCGTACTCGACCTCGATGAGGGACAGGGCCTCCTGGGCGATGTCCGGGTCCGTGGCGGCCACCGCCGCGATCTCGTTCCCCAGGTAGCGGACCTTCTCCGGCTCGAAGAGGGTCTGGTCGAAGATAGTGATCCCGTACCGGACCCGGGGGACGTCCCGGGAGGTCACGACGGCGCGCACGCCGGGAAGGCGCCCGGCCTTGCCGGCATCGACGCGCAGGATCCGCGCGTGCGGATAGCGGCTGCGGAGGATGGCGCCGTGGAGCATGCCGGGCAGGGAAAGATCCGCCGCGTATTTGGCCTCCCCCAGCGCCTTGGGCGCGCCGTCGATCCGGGGGAGGCTTTTTCCCAACACCCTGTACGCCGTCATCCGGCGAGCGACTCCTTGAGGTCTGTTACCCCTTTCGGCCCCGGTTCCTGGCCGCGCGAGGATCCATCCACCCATGCTCAGTCTAGCACGGGGCCCTTTCAGAAAAGGGCGGGGTCTGCGCCGCGATTTCCGCTCGGGTCGATGACCCTTCACTCAAACTCCTGCCCTCTGCGAAGGCAGGGGGTCGCGGCTGCACTTGAAAATCAAACCGACCCGCGGCCGGCGGCGGGCGAAACTTGACTTGGCCGGGCCGGACCTTGTATCAAGTCTGGACAGTCGTTTGTCGTCCGACGCAGCGTCTTCAAAATTCCAGATCCGGCCCGGGGTGACTTCTACTCTCTAAGGAGCGCATCTGATGAAGACCGACGCAGTCCTTGCCTCCATCGATCGGAAGGAGCTGGCGGAGCTCTCCCTCAAGTTCGGCAACACCCCCAGCCCGACGGGGAACGAGGGGGCCATGGGGGAGGCGCTCTGCGAGTGGATGCGGGAGAACGGTTTCGAGCCGTCCAAGATGGAGGTGGCCCCCGGGCGGTACAACGTCGCGGCCCTCCTGAAGGGGACGGGGGGCGGGAAATCCCTCATCTTCAACGCCCACATCGACACCAAGTACGGCGCCCCGGAGGACATCTGGGGGGCGGGGGAGCTGCTGCCCGAGTACACCAGCGCCTGGATGGAAGGGGATCGCATCTTCGGCCAGGGGGTGTTCAACGACAAGGGGCCCCTGTCGGCGACGCTGCTGGCGGCCAAGGCCATCCGGGAAAGCGGCGCGAGGCTCAAGGGGGACCTCTACCTGACGGCGGTCGTCGGCGAGATTGGGACCGCCCCGGTGGATGAATTTCAGGGCCCCCGCTACCTGGGCAAGGGCGTGGGGGCGCGCCGCCTGGTGGACCACGGGATCCGCGCCGACTACGCCCTGGTGGCCGAGTGCACCAACTTCTGCACGACCTGGGCCCAGTGCGGCTGCACCTATTTCCAGATCACCACCCTGGGCAAGGGCTTCTATACCCCCTTCATCCCCCGGCCCACCCCCCGGGAGAAAAGCCCCAACGCCATCGTCAAGATGGCCAAGGTGATCAACGCCCTGGAGGACTGGGCCGACGGCTACATCGAGCGGGAGACCTGGAAGTTCGGAGGGGGGGTCATCCGGCCCAACGTGAGCGTGGGGGCCGTCCGGGGCGGTCTCCCCTACAAGATCGGAAACGCCGCGGGGAGGTGCAGCATCTACCTGGACGTCCGCATCCCCCCCGGAAAGGACCCCCTGTTCGTTAAGCCGGAGATCGAGAAGGTCATCCGGAAAACGGGGGTCGAGGCCGAGGTGCGCCCCTACATGACGCGCTGGGGGTACGAGGCCAAAGGGCACGAGCCGCTGGTGGCGGCCATCAAGGCGGGACACAAGAAGGTCTTCGGCAAGCCCATGAAGACCATCGACACCCCTATCACCAGCATGTGGCGCGACATGAACGTCTTCAACGAGGTCGGGATCCCCTCCGCCACCTACGGGCCCTCCTACACCAAATCTTTCTCCCAGGGGATGGAGCTGGACGCCCTCCACGTGGACGACTTGGTTCACGCGGCCCAGGTGTACGCCCTGACGGCCATGGAGATCTGCAACCGGGATGCCTAGCCGGCCCCGGCGACGTGATCCTCATCTTGGGCGACGCACCGCTTTACGCGCCGAAACGCGGTGGGGAGAGGTCTACTTGAGGTCTGTGACCTCTCTCCGGGGAACTTTTTGAAGGCCGGCCGGACCTGCCAGGGGACTTTTTCGAAAAGCCGCCTCGGGAGGTCACAGACCTCTTGTTGAGAGACCTGGGCTTCATCGCACGGTTGACCTTCCCCCATCCTGAAATAAAATAACACTATAGTCCCCAGAGCGGCCCGAGGTTTGCGCGCTGCGGGGGGGACGTTCCGCCAAAGCCGTTTTCCAACAGGTGTGGCGCGGGGGACGGTTGTCGCAGGCCACCCTCAGGAGGGGGAGAAGAGAAAGTCATGGTTATTGCCGCGTGGGTCATCGGGATTGTGGTCATCGCTTTTCTGTTTTACCGGTCGTACGCGCAAATCAGACGGCTGAACGACTCTCTGGAGCCCCTGCGCGACCGAATCGCCAGCATCGCCGCGAAGACGGAAGAGCAGCTGGCCGCTTTGCGCGAGGAGATCAAGGCGCTGAAGGCCCAGCCCGCCGCAGGCGCCAACGGCGGAGGCATCTCCGAGGAGGACGAGGCCCTCAAAGACAAGTTCCAGCGGTTCCTGGACGAGGAGATCAATCCGGCCGTGGCGATGCACGGCGGATTCGTCAACCTCATCGACGTCAAAGACCGCGTGGCCTACGTTCAGCTGGGCGGCGGCTGCCAGGGGTGCGGCATGGTCAACGTGACCCTGAAGCAGGGCATCGAGGCCCGGATGAACGAGGTGCTCCCCGAGATCCAGGAGCTGGTGGACACGACCGACCACCGGGGCGGCTCGAACCCCTATTACCAGCCCGGCAAAGGGTCGCCCACGTTCTGATCCCGGCGGGAGTCGGAGGAGCCGGAGTCCGTCCATCCCTCCGGGCCCGCTTTTCCCGCCTTCTCCCCCCGCCGCTCCACCGGCGGACCCCCCTGCGGCCCCTCGAGAGCCGAATGAGGGCGAAACCTCCCATGCCTCGCGTTCTGCTCCTTTTGCCCACGACGTCTTACCGGACGGCCGATTTCATGGAGGCGGCCCGGCGGATGGGGGTGGACGTGGTCGTGGGCTCGGACCTGCCCCAGGTCCTGGCCGCCCACACGCCCGGCAAGACGCTGACCTTGAACTTCGGAGAGCCGGAGGAGGCGGCCCGGAAGGTCGCCCTCTTCTCCCGGCAATATCCCCTGGACGCGGTGATCCCCGTCGACGACGACACGGCTCTGGTCGGGGCGAGGGCGGCCGAGGCGCTCGGCCTCCCCTGCAACCCGGAGGAGTCGGTCCGGGCGGCGCGGGACAAGAGCCGGATGCGCCGGGCGCTGGCCGAGGCCGGGGTCCCCTCGCCGCGCTTTGAGGTGTTCTCCATCCACGACGACCCCCTTGAGATGGCCGCCGGGGTGGTTTTCCCCTGCGTGGTCAAGCCGGTGTTCCTCTCGGCCAGCCGGGGGGTCATCCGCGCGGACGACCCGGAGGAATTCGTCGAGGCCTTCCTTCGGGTGAAGGCCCTTCTGGAGGACCCGGAAGTCGCCTCGCGGGGGCGCGAGGCCGCAGAGAAGATCCTGGTCGAGGAGTTCATCCCCGGCCGGGAGGTGGCCCTGGAGGGGATGCTCGCGGGCGGGCGCCTCAGGACGCTGGCGCTCTTCGACAAGCCCGACCCGCTGGACGGCCCGTTCTTCGAGGAGACCCTGTACGTCACGCCCTCGCGCCTTCCGGCAAAGACCCAGGAGGCGATCCGGGCCGTCTCCGCCCGGACGGCGGCGGCCCTCGGCCTGCGCGTGGGACCCGTCCACGCGGAGCTGCGGGTGAATGAAACAGGCGTCTGGCCCATCGAGGTTGCCGCCCGGTCCATCGGGGGGCTTTGCGCGCGGACGCTCCGCTTCGGGACCGGCCTTTCCCTGGAGGAGATCATCCTGCGCGGCGCCCTGGGCCTGGAGACCGAGTCCCTCGAACGGGAGCGCCGCGCCGCGGGCGTCATGATGATCCCCATCCCCGGGGCCGGGACGCTGCTGGAGGTCCTGGGACAGGAGGCCGCCCGGGCGGTGCCGGGGATCGAGGACGTGGTCATCATGATCCCGCCCGGACAGCCGGTCGTCCCCCTGCCCGAGGGGACAAAGTACCTGGGCTTCATCTTCGCCCGGGCCGGGACGCCGGAGGAGGCCGAGGCCGCGCTGCGGGAGGCGCACCGGCGGCTCGATGTCCGCATCGCGCCCGCTCTCGAGGCCGTGAAGGCCCGATGAAGGGGGCCGCGGGATCGGCGGCTTCCGCGTTCGACCGGCCGACGGCGTCAACCCAATCCGACGATTCGGAGGCGCTTCCATGAGCACGGATTCTTCGGCCCTCGCCGAGGAGAAATACAACGCGAGCGTCCTCTCCATCCGGCGGGTTCACGACGGGCTGGTCGTCCTGCGGGTCCAGCCGGACGGCGGGCCTCTCGCCTTCGAGCCCGGCCAGTACGTGGGACTGGGGCTGGGCTTCTGGGAGGAGCGGGTCGAAGGGAGCCAGGAGGAGTCGGGGAGGCAGAAAGAGAAGAAGGACCATCTCGCGAGGCGGCCCGAATCCTTCTCCCATCCCATCCTGACGGACGACCGAGAGCGCCTGCTCTCCCCCGGCGAGGCGGACTTCCACGAGTTTCTCATCAACCTCGTGACGCGCAGCCCGGAAGGCGTGAAGCCGCCGGAGTTCACGCCGCGGCTCTACCACCGGAACGTCCGCGCGGGGTCCCGCCTCTTCATGGACGGGAAGCCCAAAGGGGCGTACACCCTCGCGCTGGAGGACCTGAGCCGGGGGAAACACCTGGTCTTCGCGTCGATCGGAACCGGCGAGGCCCCTCACAACGCCATGATCTGGAAGCTCCTGCGGGAGGGCTACGCGGGGCGGATCACGTCCATCGCCAGCGTTGAGCGCAAGGCGGACCTGGCCTACCTGGAAACGCACAAAAAACTCGAGAGACTTTTCTCCGATTACCGGTATGCCGGCCTGGCGGAAGGGGAGGGCGACCCCGGCGTTCAGGAATTCGTGTCAGGCGGAGCGTTCGAGAAAGAGATCGGCGAGAGGCTGGACTCCGGGCGGATGAGCTTTTTCCTGTGCGGGAGCGACGCCCTGATCGGCGTCCCCTCCATCGACCGGGAGACCCGGCAGAAAATTTACCCCAAAGACCCGGCCACCGGGCAAGGGGGACTCATCGAAATCCTGGAGACGAAATACGGCTTCGCCCTGGACCCCATGTCGAAGGCGTCCGGAGAGCGGGGGAACATCCACTACGAGAGGTGGTATTAGGGGGTGGGATCCCAATGGACTAGCCGGTGAGCAATTTGGATTTCCGGTGCACGTCTCTCTACATTCCTGAAGGGCGATCTCTGAACGCGGCGTATTCTGCTTTTCGCGCCTGTTGAACGCCCGGCCGAGATTACCGGTCGCACCGGGGGCCGCCCGGCGCGGTCTCTGACTGATCTTCCCGAGGCGCGCACAAGACCCAGCTCAGGTCCGCCTGGCGGAAAAAGCCCAGACCCTCGAACAGCCGCTGCGAGGCGCGGTTGCCGTCCACGATGAAGCAGAAGGGCGTCCGGCCCGCCCGGAACCGCTCCTCCGTCAGGGCCGACACCACCTGCCGCGCAAAGCCCTTCCGCCGGTGCTCCTCCAGGGTGTGGACCATCCCGATGTCCCCGCCGTAGTGGATGAGCGCCCAGGCGGCCGGCCGCCCGCCGACGCGGATGCAGGCGCTCGGGGCCGACCGAATCCGGCTTAGGGGATAGCTCTCGTCGTCGCCGTAGGGCCAGTGGCGGGTGATCAGGGGGGCGTCCTCCGGCCGGAGCGGCTCCACCCGCCGGGCCGCGCCCTCCGGCGCCGGAACCGGACGGAAGCCCTCCCGCTCGACGCGGTACATGCCGCACGGGTTCTCGGAAATCTCCTTCGCGCGCCGCCGGACGAGGGGGAGGAAGCGGTGCTCCAGACCGGAAAGCCGGACCTCCCCCCGCCAGTCGATGCCGTCGAAAATCCGCTCGGCCGACTCTTCGTCCGCAGCGTATAGACAGAAGGAGACCCTCCCCCGGCAGAGGACGGCCCGGGGCCGGGGCCACCGGTCGGTCCACCACAGGCCGAAGCGTTTCCCCTCTTCGTCGATCTGGCCGAGGAACCTCACCGTATCGGGCCAGCGATCCGCCAGAAAGGCCCGCAGCTCCGGCCGCTCGGCCGCCCCCACGCGGCGCAGGCTCAGGACACCCGACTCGCCCCTCGTCCCGATGCTCACCCTCTCAACCCTCCCCCTCACGTCCCGATGCGCACCGGGTCCGCGATCCCCCGCAGGGTCGCCAGGGCCGAGAGGCCGACCAGCTGGCTCGTCCGGGCGTTCTCCGGCGACAGGACGTTCTCGGTCCGCGTGACGAACCGCCCGAAATCCCCCTCCACCTCGATCTCGTGGACGGTGCGGTCGGCCCTGGGGTCGACCACGACGCGGACGATGGTCCGGTCGGCGCCGATCCCGGCCAGGCTCAGGGCGGAGGACACGTTGACGCTGGCCGGAAACCGCCGGATGGCCTCGATGGCGGACCCCTCGAAGAGGACGTAAGGCTCTTTGAGACCGTCCAGATCGACCCCCTGCCGCAACACCTCTGGGTCATTGCGGAACGTTTTGATGGACTTGGTGCTCGTGATCGCGACCCGGTGGATCTCGCCCGCCGCAGCGGATTTCACGCCGTCCAGCCCGACGACCGCCCCGGAGGGCACGTGGATCGCCCGCCCCCGCGCGCGGGCCAGGCCGATGAGCTCCGGATGCAGGACCAGCGCCCCGGCCGTCATGGCCAAAACGTCCCGGTCCGCGCGCAGCGCCCGCTCGATCACAAAGCGCGCCGCCTCGGAGGAAACCGCCTCCACGATCAGATCGGCCGCCTTCAAAAGCTCCGGCAGGTCCAGGACCGGGGGCGAGGAGGCCAGCTCTGCCGAGAGCCGCCGGGCGCTCTCGCCCGTCCGCGAGGTCAGCCCTGCCAGCCGGGCGGGAAAGCCCTCCCGCTCCACGCCGCGGGCGACGACACGCCCGATGGCGCCGCATCCCACGAGCCCGACGCGAATCTTTTTCCCGTCCATGAGGGTTCTCGTTTCAATCCACCCCCCCGCGCGGGGGCGACTCAGTCCCAGGCGATTCAGGACGCCGCGCCGGCGGACGGCGGACGCCCCCCCGATCATAGGGCTTGCGTCCTGCAAATCAAGCCGCGGCTGGCGCAGTTGCCGGGGGAAGGGGCCCATGCTAGATTAGAGAGCGGTCACAGACCTCAAGCAAACGGTGTCCCGCCTTGAGGTCTGTGACCTCTTGAGGTTTGTGACCTCTCCCCTGCCGGGCGCTCCAGGACCCTCGCAGCAGAGGGAACCCTCACGGAGAGAACCCCCGCGGATGCCTTCAGCCGAAAAGGAATCCGGCTTCGTCAAGCCCGCGCCCTCACCTCTCATCCTGGGGATCGATCCGGGCCTCTCGGTCACCGGCTACGGGCTGATCCGCCCGAGGGCCGCGCGGTCGGCCCCGCGCCCGGAGGCCGAATACGTGGAGGCGGGCGTGCTGCGGACCTCGGAGTCGCATCCCTTGGAGAGGCGCCTGTTGGAGATCCAGCGCGGGGTCGAGGAGATTCTGTCGGAGTTCTCCCCCGGCGTCCTCGCGGTGGAGGCCCTCTATTCCCACTACGCCCATCCCCGGACGGCCATCCTCATGGGCCACGCCCGGGGGGTGGTGTGCTGCACGGCCGCCTCAAGGGGCATCCCGGTCCGGGACTACGCGGCGACCCAGATCAAGCGGGCCTTGACCGGCAACGGACGGGCCGGAAAGGGCCAAGTCCAGCGGGCCATCGCCCACTACCTGGCGTTTCCCTCCGTTCCGGAGCCGCCCGACGTCGCCGACGCTCTCGCCGTCGCCCTGTGCCACCTGGAGGCCGAGCGCGAGCGGACGCTCGTCTCCGCCTCCCGGCCGTCCCGGCCATGATTGCCCAGGTCACCGGGGTCCTGGAATCCGTGGAGGGGGGCTCGGTCCTTCTCCGCGTGGGCGGGATCACCTACGAGGTCCTGGTTCCGGCCTCCCTCCTGGACCGCCTGCGGGCGCAGCTGAGGAGCGAGCCCGGGCGCGAGACGACCCTCCACACCCTGTACTACATCGAGGGCGGCGGCGGGATGGGCAACGCCTATCCCCGGCTGGTGGGGTTTCTCCATCCCAAGGACCGGGAGTTCTTCGAGCGCTACACCTCTGTCCCGGGGTTGGGGGTCCGCAAGGCCCTGCGGTCCCTGACGCTCCCCGTCCGCCAGCTCGCCGAGGCCATCGAGCGCGGGGACACAGCCGCGCTGGTGAAGCTCCCCGAGGTCGGCCGCCGGACGGCGGAGAAGATCGTGGCGGAGCTCCGGGGCAAGGTCTACGAGTTCGCCCTCATCAAGGACGAAGGGGCGCCGGAGCCCGCCGCGCAGGAAGAGGGGCTCCGCGCCCAGGCGGTTGAGGTGTTCATCCAGTTGGGCTATAAGAGGGCGGAGGCCGATGAGATCGTGCGCGGGGTGTTGGAGCGCAACCCGTCGCTGGACTCGGTGGACGCCGTCGTGAAAGAGGTCTTCGCCAAGAGGTCGTAGACCTTAAGGGGATCTTGAATGGCGCGCGAGCGGATCGTGATGGGAGAGCCTCTGTCGCCGGAGGAAGAGGTCGCCCACGCCGCCCTGCGCCCCCGGCGCCTGGACGAGTTCGTAGGCCACCGCCCGTTGGTGGAGAGGCTCCGCATCGCCATTGACGCCGCCCTGCAGCGGGGCGAGCCGATCGACCACATCATCTTCTACGGCCCCCCCGGCCTCGGCAAAACGACCCTGGCCCACATCGTCGCCCACGAGATGGGCGCCGACCTGGTGACCGCCTCGGGGCCCGCCATCACCCGTCCCGCCGACCTGATGGGGATCCTGACCAACCTGGAGGCCGGCAGCGTGCTCTTCCTCGACGAGATCCACCGGCTGCCCGTGGCGGTCGAGGAGTTCCTCTTTCCGGCCATGGAAGACTTCCAGGTGGACTTCATCATCGACAAGGGGCCCTTCGCGAAGAAGATCAACATCCCCCTGAAGCCCTTCACGCTGATCGGCGCCACCACCCGGGCCGGGCTCTTGTCGGCGCCCCTGCGGGAGAGGTTCGGGATCCTGCACCACCTGGACTTCTATCCGCCCGAAGACTTGGCCCAGATCCTCCGGCGCTCGGCCCGGCTCCTGGATGTCCCCTTCGACCCGCCGGCGACGGAGCTGCTGTCCCGGCGGTCGCGCGGGACGCCCCGCGTGGCCAACCGCCTCCTGCGCCGGGTCCGGGACTACGCCGAGGTGAAGAGAGACGGGAGGCTGACGGCCGAGACCATCGCCGAGGCGCTGAGCCTGGAGGGGATCGACGAGGGCGGACTGGACGAGCTGGACCGCCGATTTCTGCGGACCTTGCTGGAGGTGTACAAGGGGGGGCCGGTGGGGATCGAGGCCCTGGCGGCCACCCTCAACGAGGAGCCGGACACCCTCACCGACCTGGTCGAGCCCTATCTGCTCAAGTGCGGGTTCCTCGTCCGCACCCCGCAGGGCCGGCGCATCACCGATTCGGGGCGGCGGCACCTGGGCCGCCCGGCCCCCGCTCCACCCGCCCAGGACGACCTTCCGCTTGACGCCAAAGACGCCCGCTGACACATTGAAGAGTGGAAACCGGGCGAGGAGGTGGGCGGATGCCTTTCGGCGGGATCGGGAAAACCCTGATGCTCCTGGGGGCGATTTTGCTCGTCCTCGGGGGGATCCTCACCCTGGCCGGAAAGATCCCCTGGCTCGGAAACCTCCCCGGGGACATCCACATCGAGCGCAAGAACTTCCACTTTTACTTCCCCCTGGGGACCAGCATCGTCCTGAGCATCCTCCTTTCGCTCCTGCTCTCCTTGTTCTTCCGCAAGTGAGTCCCGCCCGGCGATCCCCGCCGAGACCGGCCTTCTTTTTCCTCTTCCTGGCCTCGGCCCTGGGCGTCCTCCTTACGCGCCTTGACGCGGACGCGCGCCTGCCCCTCCGGGTCCTCCTGATTCAAGGCGCGCCCTCCGCGGAGGTGGGCGCGCCGGCCGCGCTACGGGTCTACTCCCTGGCGGAGGAGCGCCTTGTGCGCAACGTGGAGCGGGGGGGCTCGATCGAGCTCAGGGCGGACGGAGACCGGATCCTCCTGGCGCCGCGCGGCGGGCTCACCCTCTCCTCCGGGGACGCCTTGCCTCCGGGAGGGGTCAGGTTCCGGGCGGTCGGAGGGGCGGTCCGGCTGAACGGAACGCCCTACCGGGGCGCCATCGACGTGGCGGCCTCAGGGGGCAGGCTCTGGGCGGTCAACAGTGTGCGGCTGGAAGATTACCTGCGGGGGGTCATCGGGCGGGAGGTCTCCCCGGCCTGGCCGCCGGCCGCCCTTCAGGCCCAGGCCGTGGCCGCCCGGACCTTCGCCCTGCTGATCCGGGCGCAGGCCGAGCGGGCCTCGCAAGGGCGCGCCCTCTACCACCTGACGGCGGGGACCGGGGACCAGGTGTACGGCGGAATCGGGGCCGAGCACCCGGCCGTGGACGCCGCCGTCAAAAGCACCGAGGGAGAGGTCCTCGTCTACCGGGGGGCTCTCGCGCGGGCCTTCTTCCACGCCTCCTCCGGCGGCTACACGGAGGCGGCTCGCGCCGTCTGGCCCGCCATCGATGGCCCCTACCTCCGGGGAGTCCCCGTCCCGCAGGAGAGGAGCGACCCGACGCAGGAGTGGGAGGTCCGGATCGGACGGGAGGAGCTGCGCGCGGCGCTGGCCCGCGAAGGCCACCTCCTCGGCCCCATCGAGGAGGTCCGGGTCGAGGGGCGCACGCCTTCGGGCCGCGCGGCCCGGGTGCGCATCGTCCACCGCTCCGGAGAAATCGCCCTGGCGGCGCCCCAGCTGAGGAGGGCGCTGGGCCACACCCGGATCCGAAGCGCCCTCTTCGCGCTGGAGCCGCGCCGGGACGCCTGGGTCTTCCGCGGACGCGGGTACGGACACGGGGTCGGGATGTCCCAGCAGGGCGCGCGTCTTTTGGCCGAGGCCGGGATGCGCTACACCCGGATCCTGACCTTTTTCTATCCCGGCGCCTCCCTCGGGCGGGCGGAGGAGGCCGCCTTCCCGGATGAGGCGTTGCTCGTCCCCCAGGAAATCGATGACCTGAGCCGCCTGCTGCGCTGATGGAGCGCGCCACCGAGTCCTCCCCGATGGACGTCTCCGAATTCGACTACGACCTTCCCGCAGACCGCATCGCCCAGGAACCCCTCCCCGAGCGGGACGCCTCCAAGCTCCTCCTCCTGGACCGCGGGACCGGCCGGGTGTCGCATCACATTTTCCGGGACCTCCCGGACCTGCTCGACCCGCGGGACCTCCTCGTTCTGAACGACACGCGGGTGATTCCCGCAAGGGTCCACGGCGCGAAAGAGGGGACCGGGGGAAAGGTGGAGATCCTCCTGCTCGAGGACCTCGGGGAGGGCCTCTGGGAGTGTCTGGCCAGGGGGAGAGGCCGGCTGCGCCCCGGCGCGGGCATCCGGTTGGACGAAGATGTCCGGGGAGTGGTGGAGAGCCTGGGGGACTCGGAGCGGGTCCGGGTCCGGTTCTCGCCGCCGGACGGATTCCGCCGGTGGCTCGCCCGGTGGGGACGCACCCCCCTCCCCCCCTACATCCGCCGCCCCGACACGCCGCAGGACCGGGAGCGCTACCAGACCGTCTACGCGAGGGCGGAGGGCGCCGTCGCGGCGCCCACGGCGGGCCTCCACTTCACGCCGGGGCTCCTCCGGCGGCTGGAGGAGCGGGGGATTGAGCGGGTCGCCCTCACGCTCCACGTCGGGCCGGGGACCTTTCGTCCCATCCGCGCCCGGCGCGTCGAGGACCACCGGATGGACCCCGAGAGAACGCACGTGTCGGCGGAGGCCGCGCGGCGAATCCTCGGGGCGGTGAAAGACGGCAGGCGCGTCGTGGCGGTGGGGACGACCGTGGTCCGGACGCTGGAGGGCCGGGCCTCCCCCGGACCCCAAGGCGGGTGCGCCCTCGAGCCCGGATGGGCGGCGGTTTCCCTGTACATCACGCCGGGTTACCGGTTTCGGGTGGCGGGAGGACTCGTGACCAACTTTCACCTGCCCCGATCAACGCTGCTCGTGCTCGTTGCGGCCTTCGCGGGGCGGGAACGGATTCTCAAGGCGTACGCGGAGGCGCTGCACAAGGGCTACCGGTTCTACAGCTACGGAGACGCGATGCTCATCCTCTGAGCCCGGGGCCGAGAGGGCCGGGGGTCAGAGCTCGAACGACGAGGTTGGGACCGTGTTGTTGACGGCCTCCCGGAAGTGTTTGCCGGACTTGAAACGGACGACCTTGCGGGCCGCGATGGGAGCCTCCTCCCCCGTCTTGGGGTTTCGTCCGACGCGGTCCGATT
>JACPRG010000035.1 GCA_016190025.1 Candidatus Tectimicrobiota bacterium | reverse complement strand
GACCTTGGCTCCCTCCTCCGCGAAGGCCAGGGCGATCCCCCGGCCCAGTCCGCGGCTTCCCCCCGTGATGAGGGCCACCCGACCCTTCAGTCTGTTCATGTTCGCTTCACCCCCGCGGATTGTTGAACCGGGACGAATTCTCCCCGCCAGCCTTCTTCCCCCGCCCAGCGGCCCTCGCGGGCGACCAGGCGCCCCCGGCAAAACGTCTCTCTCACCCGCCCCTGGACGGGCATCCCCTCGAAGGGGCTGTAATCCACGTTCATGGCGAGCCGGGAGGCGTCGATGACGCCCCGGGGCCCGGGGTCGTAGACCACCACGTCCGCGTCGGCGCCGATCTGCAGGACCCCCTTTTTGGGGTACAGGCCGAAGACACGGGCGGGTCCCTCGGCCAGGACCTGGGCCAGCCGCGGCAGGAACAGGCGGCCCCCGCAGACGCCGTGCGTGTAGAGAACCGGCAGGAGGGTCTCGATCCCCGGGACCCCCGGAGGCACCCCTTCGAACGTGGAGGCGTTCTGGAGCTTCTGCGCCCGGCTGTAGGAGGCGTGGTCCGTCGCGGCCACCTGGAGGTCCCCCGAGGCGAGGGCGGCCCACAGCCCCTCCTGGTTGTCCCGGGAGCGGAGGGGAGGGCTCATGATGAACAGGGGCGCGTCCTTCCCTTTGTATCTCCCCTCGTCCAGGACGAGGTAGTGGGGGCAGGTCTCTCCCCAGACGGGAAGCCCCTCCCGGCGGGCCTTCCCGATGAGGGAGGCCGCCTCGGCCGTCGAGACGTGCTTGATGTAGATCTCGCAGCCCGTCTCCCGGCACATCCGAACGGCCGACTCGACGGCCGCGACCTCGGAGATGGGCGGATGCGCCTCGCCGTGATAGCGGGGGCGGGTCTTCCCCGACCGCAGGAGGTCCTCCGTCGCCCGGTTGATGTGCTCGTCCACCTCGGCGTGGATCCCCAGCAGGGCCCCCCGTCCCGCGAGGGCCCGCATGAGGGCCAGGAGGGCCCCGTCGTCCGTCCGGCGGCCCGCCTTGCCGTACGCCATATAAACCTTGAAGCTCCGGATCCCCTCCTCGCAGGCCCGGGGGGCCTCGGCCACGGCCTCGGGCGTCGGGGCCATCAGCGTGAGGTGGAGCGTGTAGTCGATCCCCACCTTGGCGTCCGCCGCCCGTTTGCGGGCGCGCAGCGCCTCCAGCGGGCTCGCCTCTTTGCGCTGGCGCGCGTAGTCGATGAGGGTGGTCACGCCGCCGCAGGCGGCCGCCCGGCTCCCCGAGCGGAAATCGTCCCGGAGCTCGCCGGCGCCGAAGGACGCCTCGAGCTGCACGTGGGCGTCGATGACGCCCGGCAGCAACAGGCAGCCGGAGCAGTCCAGCGTCTCGCGGGCGGGGGCCGCGTCCGCCGCGCCGATGTAGCTGATGACCTCCCCCCGGATGCCGAGGTCCGCCCGGACAGGACCCTGGGGGGTGAGCACGGCGCCGTTTTTCAGGAGGAGATCCATGGCCGGTTTTTGCTCTCTCATCCAATGCCTCGCGCGGCCCGGGGCGCCGGGGAGCCGTCTCAGCGCGTCAAGGCGCCGTAGGCGTCGGGCCGGCGGTCCCGGTAGAAGAGCCAGTTGTTCCGGGTGGCGGCCACCTGGGACAGGTCGATGTCGGCCACGAGGACCTCGTCCTTCTTGTCGCCGGCCATGGCGAGGACGTTCCCCCGGGGGTCGCACACCAGACTCGACCCGTAGAACCGGTCGTCCGCCTCTTTTCCGACGCGGTTGACCGCCGCCACGAAGAGCTGGTTGGCGATGGCCATTCCCATCAGCTCCTTGATGAAGACCTCGCTCGCCGTGGGCCTGGGACTCGCCACCGGGACCAGGAGGATCTCGGCGCCGCCCAGGCCGAGGGCGCGCGCCCCCTCCGGGAAATGGCGGTCGTAGCAGATCAGGATGCCGATCTTGCCAAAGGGGGTGTCGAAGACGGGGAACCCCAGGTTCCCCGGCTTGAAGTAATACTTCTCGATGAAGTTGTCGCTGTGGGGGATGTGCATCTTGCGGTACGTTCCGAGGATCTCCCCGTCGGGGCCGAGGAGGGCCGCGGAGTTGTAGTACACCCCGGCCATCTCCTTCTCGTACACGGGCGCCATGATGAGGACCCCGTGCTCTTTCGCCTTCGCGGCCACCCGCTCCGTGGTCGGTCCCGGAATCGGCTCCGCCAGGGCGAGGTATTTCTTGTCCCGCGGGCGGTTCGGAAAATAGGGCGTATTGAAAAGCTCCTGGAGGGCGACGACCTGCGCTCCTTTCTCCGCCGCCCGGTCGATCAGCCTGAGGGCCTTGGCCAGGTTGGGCGCGGGGTCGTCTTTGCACGACATCTGGATCAGGGCGATTCTCGGCATGGCGGAACGCTTCCTCCGAATGCGCGCGTCGCGGGTTGCGGGATCTCGTCCGTCGGCCGCGGGCGGGTTTTCCCGGCGGGGCTGGTTCTACGGGATTCCCCGGGCCAGGAGGTCCCGGGTCGCCTGGAGGAACTCCTCCACCTCGGCCTCGGTCATCGGGGCGGACAGGCAGCCCAGCCCCCGCGAGGTCAGGAAGACCCCTTTGAGCAGCCACCCGATGAACATCTTCTTCAGTGCCGCCTTGTCCGCCCGGGCGTAGGCCGGGTAGTCCCAGACCTCCTCCTCCGTGAAGTGGACGGAGAAGACCGAGCCCGCCCCCGTCACCCGGGCCGCCACGCCCATCTCGGCGAAGACCTCCCGGAGGCCGGCGCGGAGCCTCTCGCCCAGGGCGTTCAGCCGGGGATAGAGCTCGGGCGTCATCCGGTCCAGGGCCGCCGCGCCCGCCGCCAGCGACAGGGGGCTCCCGCTGTGCGTGCCCGAGTGCCGGACGGCCGGTCCCCCGCCCGACGGGTCGAAAAGCCCCATCACGTCCGCCCGGCCCCCGAAGGCCCCGATGGGCAGCCCCCCGCCGATGGTCTTGCCCAGGGCGGTGAGGTCCGCCCGCACCCCGAAGAACTCCTGCGCCCCGCCGCGGGCCAGGCGGAACATCATCACCTCGTCGAAGATCAAAAGGACATCGTTCTCGGTGCAGATGCGCCGCAGGTCCTGCAGGAAGCCGTCTCTTGGGACGATGGCCCCGCCGCCGGCGATGGGCTCGACGATGACCGCCGCCAGCTCGTCCCGGCGGGCCCGGACGATCGCCTCCACCCGGTCCGCGTCGTTGAAGGGGAGGGTGATGACGTCCCGGACCACGCCCTCGGGGATGCCCGGCGAGGAGGGGACACTCCTGGGACGGGAGGGGTCTCCCACCTCCTCCAGGGCGGGGAAGATGGAGACCTCCACGGACTCGGCCGACCCGTGGAAGTGCCCCAGGAACTTCGCCACCTTGGGCTTTGCGGTGAAGGCCCGGGCGACGCGCAGGCAGTTCATGTTGGCCTCGGTCCCGGTGGAGCAGAACCGGACCCGCTCCACCCCGGCCAGCCGCGCGCAAAGGCGCGACGCCACGGCCTCTTCCAGCTCCGTGGGCGCCCCGAAGGCAGTCCCCCTCTCCAGCTGCGCCCGGACGGCCTCGGCGACGGCCGGGTGGTTGTGGCCGAGCAGGAGGGTCGTGTAGTTGTTGTTGAAATCCAGCCGGGCCGTCCCGTCCACGTCCGTCACCCGGCAGCCCTCGCCCCGGGCCATGAAGACCGGGTAGGGGTCGAAGTAGACGGTCGCCCGGGTGTTCCCGCCGGGAAGAGAGGCCCGCGCCCGTTCCTGAAGGGCCCTGGAGGCGGGCGTCGCCCGCTCGTAGGCCCGAAGAAGAGAGTCCAGCGACAATCGGCTCAGCGCCCCAACCGGTCCCATTGCGTTCGAACTCCCTCTACCTTCCGTATCCCCCGGAGCGCTCAACTGAGAACCCCTCGTTTCATCTCACGCTCCTCCCGCGCCCATTGTCAAAAGACGCTTCCCCGGACCTTCCCGCACTCTCTCTCAGGGATGAAAGCATGCTGGATCCAGAAACTCTTAGCAAAAACAAGATCCGTCGTCAACGGCGGCGGCCCTCCGGCGATGCGCCCTCGCTTTCAGAAAGGGGCGCTCCCCGGGGTCTCACGCCGGGGATGGGCCTCGTCCTTTTCCAGATGTGACGCGGATCGCCGTTCCGCCTGGAAGAAGGCCGGCGGGAGGGTTAAACTAAGAAGGGAGACCTTTCACGACCTTCGCCAAGGGGAGCGACGTCATGAGCCAAGAGGCGCTGGAGATCCTCGTCTATCACGATTACTGCTGACCCTGGTGCTACAATTCCGCCGTTCGGCTGGAAAAGCTGAGGGAAAAATACGGGGGCCGCGTCGCCGTCCACTACCGCGCCTTCCTCCTGCGCGCCGAGCCCGACCCCGACTCCGTCTTCAACGACTACCGCCGCCAGCATTGGCTTCGCGCCAACGCCCAGGGAGACGGAGGGGCCTTCCACCCCTGGCACAGCGAGGAGCCCTTCCCCAATCACAGCCTCCCCTCCTCGGAGGCCGCCAGGTGCGCCGCCCTGCAAGGGGAGGAGGCGTTCCGCCGCTACCACTTCGCCCTGCTGCGGGCCATCTTCGAGGAGAGCCGGAACATCAGCGATCCCCGGGTCCTGGTCCGGATCGCGGAGGAGCAAGGGCTGGACGCGCCCCGGTTCCAAGAGGACCTGTTGAGCGGCTCCCAGAGGGACGGGGTCCTGCGCGAGTACGTGGAGGGGGTGCGGAATTTCGGCGTGCGGGCCATCCCCACCGTCATCATCGGCCGCAAGCGGGTCTTGACGGGGGCCGTCCCCCGCGTCGAGTACGAGCGGGCGATCGAGCGGATTCTCGGGGCCGAGGGGGAGGCCTAAGCGGCCGCTGGACCCCGGCGATTTTCCCGGAGAGAAGCCCTTGCCCACCCTGAGCGACGTGCCCGGCGTGCGGGTCGGCCATGCCGAGGACCTGGACGCCCTCACCGGCTGCACGGTGGTCCTCTTCGAGAAGGGCGCCGCCGGCGGGCTCGACATGCGCGGGACCGCCACCGGCACCCGGCAGATGGACGCCCTGAGGCCCCTCCACCTGGTGGAGCGGATCGACGCGGTCTTCTTCGCCGGGGGGAGTGCCTTCGGCCTGGACGCCGCCGCCGGCGTCATGCGTTACCTGGAGGAGAAGGGGGTCGGCTTCCCGACGCGGGAGACGACGGTTCCCATCGTCCCCGCCGCCATCGTGTACGACCTGGGCGTTGGCAGCCACCGCGTCCGGCCGACGCCTGAGATGGCGCGGGCGGCCTGCCTGGCCGCGGAGGGCCCCCGGGGCCGGTCTCCCGCCGAAGGCTCGGTGGGCGCGGGGGCCGGCGCCACCGTCGGCAAGCTTTTCGGTCCTGCCCAGGCCATGAAGGGAGGGGTCGGGTCCTGGTCGGTGCGGTCTCCCCGCGGCGCGACGGTGGGCGCCCTGGCCGTCGTCAACGCCTTCGGGGACGTGATCTGCGCCCGGACGGGGCGCATCCTGGCCGGCGCCCGCACGGCTGCGGATTCCCTCGAGCTGGCCGACACCGCCGAGAGGATGCGCCGCGGGATCAGCCGGTCCCGGTTCGATGGGGAGAGCACCACCCTCTGCTGCGTGGCGACCGACGCGCGCTTGGACCGGGTCTCGGCCGAAAAGCTGGCGCAGATGGCCGCCGGGGGTCTGGTGAAGACGCTCCGGCCCGCCTTCAGCACCCTGGACGGAGACGTCATCATCGCCGTGTCCGCCGGGACACTGGAGGAGGACCTGAACATCCTGGGGCTTCTGGCCGAGGAGGCCGTCGCGGCCTCTGTCAATCGGGCCGTCACCGAGACCCGAGCCCTGGGCGGGCTACCCGCCGCGAGGGACCTGAAGCGGGCCTGAGATCCCCCCGCGCGAGACGCCGGGAGCTCACAGACCTCAAGAGGTTACAGACCTCAGGCGCGGTGCCCCCCGCGATTTAGCTCCGCTCTTCGATTCCGCTCCGCTCAAAACCCTGCCTTCTGCGAAGGCAGGGGGTCGCGGCTACATCCGGAATCTCAAACTTCCCCGGCGGACGGCTTAACACATTGAATTTTCTTGACATTTCCAGGCCCCCGGAACTATGGTCAAAGTGGGGATGTGGGTCTTTGGACGCCTGCAGAGGACCGAGGTGTAAGGGCTTCGATGGGTTTCGGTCTGTTCGAGTTCCTGGTGATCGTGGGGATCATTCTCCTTTTGGTGGGAGGCAGGCGTCTTCCCGAGGTCGGCTCCGGGTTGGCGAAGGCCATCAAGGCGTTCAAGCGGTCCATGCGGGAGTCCGATGAAATCGATGTGACTCCGCCCCGGAACGACGAGGGCAAATCCGCCGCCTCACCGGGTCGGCGGTCGGAGACGGAAACCGGGGGGAAAAAGGCCGGCAGAGCGTCCTGAGTCGGGGCTTTCGGCGTGCGGTCCGGGCGGACCGGTGTCTGGCTCTCGACGGCCGGCCGGATGAGCCGAAGGCCCCCTGGGGGTTTCCTGAAGCCGCATGATTCGCCTCGAAGACATCATCCGCCAGTTGGAGGCTTTCCTGCCGGAGGAGGACATCGACCTCGTCCGCAAGGCCTACGTCTACTCCGCCAAGGTCCATCGCGGCCAGGTCCGCCTGTCGGGAGAGCCGTATCTTTCCCATCCGCTCGAGGTGGCGGGCATCCTGGCGAGTCTGCGGCTCGACGCCACGTGCGTGGCGGCCGGGCTCTTGCATGACACCGTGGAGGACACCCTCGCCCACCTGGAGGACATCCGGCGTCTTTTCGGCGACACCATGGCCGACCTGGTGGACGGCGTCACGAAGATCAGCCGCCTCGAGGCGACCAGCTGGCAGGAGCGGCAGGCCGACAGCTTCCGCAAGATGCTCATGGCCATGTCCCGGGACCCGCGGGTGATTTTCGTGAAGCTGGCCGACCGCCTTCACAACATGCGCACCCTCCAGTACCAGCCGCCCGAGAAGCGGCAGGCCATCGCCCGGGAGACGATGGACATCTACGCCCCGCTGGCCAACCGGCTGGGGATGGGGTGGGTGAAGGAGGATCTGGAGGAGACGGCGTTTCGCCACCTGCGCCCCGAGGAGTATGAGGACATCCACCGCCGCCTGACGGCCGGCCAGAAGGACCGGCAGGCGCACCTGGAGGAGGTCACCCAGATCCTGGAGGCCGAGATCCAGAAGTCCTCTTTGCGGACCCGCATCATGGGCCGGACCAAGAGCATTCACAGCATCCACAAGAAACTGGCGGCCCAGAATATCACCCTGGATCAGGTCAACGACCTCACGGCCCTGCGGATCATCACCGACTCCGTTCGGGACTGTTACGCGGTCTTGGGGATCATCCATTCCCTGTGGAAGCCCGTCCCCGGACGGTTCAAGGACTTCATCGCCCTTCCCAAGGCCAACATGTACCGCTCGCTGCACACCACCGTCATCGGGCCCGGCGGCCCCCGGGTGGAGTTTCAGATCCGCACCGAGGAGATGCACCGGGTGGCCGAGGTGGGCGTCGCCGCCCATTGGCGCTACAAAGAGGGGCGGCCGCTGGAGGCGAAGGACGACGAGCGGTTCAACTGGCTGCGGCAGCTTCTGGAGTGGCAGCGGGAGGTCCAGGACCCCCGCGAGTACCTGCGCAACCTTCGCATCGACCTCTTCCCGGAAGAGGTCTACGTCTTCACGCCGAAGGGCGAGGTGGTGGAGCTGCCCCGGGACGCCACGCCGGTGGATTTCGCCTACTTCATCCACACGGATGTGGGCAACCACTGCGTGGGCGCGAAGGTCAACGGAAAGATCGCCCCCCTGAAGCAGGCCCTCCACAACGGCGACACCGTCGAGATCCTCACCTCCCCCCACCGCAAGCCGAGCCGGGACTGGCTGAAGTTCGTCCAGACGGGGCGAGCCCGCTCCAAGATCCGCGCCTTCCTGCGCCTGGAAGAAAAGGAGCGCTCCCTGGACCTGGGGCGGGAGATCCTGGAGAAGGAGCTCGCCCGCTACGGACAGAGCGCGGAGGGCGGATTTCTAAAGGACAAGAAGCTGGAGGCCGCCGCCCAAGAGCTCGACCTGCCCTCGGCGAGAGACCTGATTCAGGCGGTGGGCTTCGGCCGGCTGTCCCCCCGGCAGGTCCTGGTGAAGCTCCTGCCGCCCGAGGTGATCCAGGCCCAGGCGAAGGAAGGGGTCCGGCCCCCGGCCCAGGAGGCGCCCGCGCCCGGCTCCCCGGCGCGGACCGGCGGCGTCAAGGTGAAAAACATCGAGGACATGCTGATCCGCTTTGCGGGGTGCTGTAACCCGGTGCCGGGGGACCCCATTGTGGGGTTCATCACCCGCGGCCGCGGCGTCACCATCCACTCGGCCGACTGCCCGAACATCCACGTCCTGGACATCGAGCCCGAGCGGCGCATCGAGGTGGAATGGGAGGCGGGCGCCGAGGGCCAGCATACGGTGGAGATTCACCTGGAAACGGTGGACGAGCCGGGGATACTCGCCAAGATCAGCGGCGTGATCGCCGAGAACAACGCCAACATCGGCCACCTGCAGGCGGACACCGATACGGGAGAAGGAGGGGCCATCATCCAGGTGGCGGTCCAGATCCGGGACCTGAGCCACCTCGATCGGGTGCTCCACGGGCTTCGGGGCGTCAAAGGGGTGTTGAAAGTCGAGCGCGTGAGGGGGATCTCGGTCCGCCCTTAGCCGCTCCGGCGGGCCGCAAGGTCGCGGTCCCTGGGAGGAGGGGGCCCGATTCGCCCGCCCGGGAAGGGAGCTCTAGGAGGAAGCAGCCGCTTCGCTCTTCGGCCGCGGGCTTTTGCGAAGGGCCTTTTGGACCTTTCCGGACCGGATGCACGCGGTGCAGACCGTCATCCGGCGAGTGCCGCCGTCCACCTGAACCCGAACCCGCTGCAGGTTCGGCTGCCAGCGCTTTTTGGAAACGTTGTGCGCATGGCTGATCTGGTTGCCGACGACCGGGTGCTTTCCGCAGATTTCGCAACGTCGCGCCACAGTCCCCTTCCTCTCATGGGTCACGTTCCGAGCCGGACTTTCCCGAACAGAGCTTGTAGATTAATCCACGGCCGCCCCTCCCGCAAATCTTTTTTGTTGCCGCGCCCCTTCCGCCTGGATCGAAGGCGGCCGGTGGATGGTTTCTGATGGCCAAGGCGGACGCCCTCTCCAAGCTGCGAAGACCCCTTTTTGCGGAGCCCGTCCAGAGCGTCCACGGGGTCGGGCCGCGGCGGGCGCAGACGCTCTCCCGTCTCGGGATCGAGACCGTCGCCGACGCGCTGTTCTTTCTCCCCCGCCGGTATGTGGACCGCTCGCGTCTCCAGCCCGTCGCGGGCCTCCGCCCGGGCCGGGAGGAGACGTTCCTGGCGACGGTGCTGGGGGGCGGCGTGGGGTTCATCGGCCGGGGCCGCCGGGTGTACGAGGTGTTTTTTGGCGACGCCGCCGGGGGCGGTTCGGCGGGGGTTGTGACGGGGGTCTGGTTCGCCTTCCGGGCGGGCTACATGAAAGAGCGCTACCGGCCGGGGCGGCGGTTTCTTCTCAGCGGGGTTGTCCGGTCCAATCCGTATCGGAGGGAGCGCCTGGAGATCCATCACCCCGAGGTGGAGGAGGCGGATCCGGAGGGCGGCCGGGAGGCCCTCCACACGGGGAGGATCGTTCCCTTCTATCCCGCGACGGAGGGCATCAACCAGCGCGCGCTCCGCTCCTTCATGAAACGGGTGGTCGATGATTTCTCCGGCCGGGTCGTCGAGGCGACCCCGCGGGAGTTCGTCCTCCGAAGGCGGCTCGCGCCCCTGACGGAGGCCCTGCGGGCGGTTCACTTTCCCCCCGAGGGGGCGGACGTGGAAACCCTCAACGCCGGCCGGTCCCCGTGGCACCGCCGGCTCATCTACGATGAGTTGTTTGCCTTGCAGACGGCCCTCGCCCTGCGCAAAGGCCGGTGGAAGCGCCGCCGGCGCGCGAGAGGGTATCGCCTGGACGGGCCTCTGACGGAGGGGTTTCTGCGGGGACTCCCCTTCGCGCTCACCGCGGCGCAGGCGAGGGTCCTCCGCGAGATCGGCCGGGACCTGGCGTCCCCCGCCCCCATGAACCGTCTTCTCCAGGGAGACGTGGGAAGCGGCAAGACGGTCGTGGCCGTCTGGTCGGCCCTGGCGGCCGTCCAGAGCGGGCGCCAGGCAGCGGTCATGGCCCCGACGGAGGTCCTGGCGGAGCAGCACGCCGCCAACATCCTGCGGTGGACCGACCCCCTGGGCGTCCGGTCCGCCCTTCTCACGGGCCGGGTCAAGGGGAGGGCCAGGGAGGAATTGCTGGGACAGGTGGCCGGCGGCGCCGTTTCCCTCCTGGTGGGAACCCACGCGCTGCTTCAGGAAGACGTGCGGTTCCGGTCCCTGGGGCTGGTCGTGATGGACGAGCAGCACCGGTTCGGCGTCCTGCAGCGCTCGGTCCTCCGCGGGAAGGGGGGCGACCCGGACGTGCTGGTGATGACGGCGACGCCGATCCCGCGGAGCCTCACCCTGACCCTCTACGGGGATCTGGATCTTTCGGTCCTCGACGAAATGCCGCCCGGCCGGATGCCGGTGGAGACCCGGGTGTATATGGGAGGGCGGGCGGAAGAGGCTTGGCGGGTTCTCCGGGAGGAGCTGGACGGCGGGCGGCAGGCCTACTTCGTCTTGCCGCTGGTGGAGGAGACCGAGAGGTCCGACCTCAAGGCCGCCGTCGGGACGGCCGAGCGCCTGCGCCGCCGGTTCGACCTGATCGGGGTGGGGCTTCTCCACGGGCGGATGAGGGGAGAGGAGAAAGAGGCCGTCCTGCGGGACTTTCGGGCGGGCCGGGTCCGCCTTTTGGTCACGACGTCGGTGGTGGAGGTGGGCGTGGACGTGCCGGCCGCCACCGTGATGTGGGTCGAGCACGCGGAGCACTACGGCCTGGCCCAGCTCCATCAGCTGAGGGGGCGCGTCGGGCGCGGACCCGGCCCGCCCGGGGGCGGGGGGAAGTCTTATTGCATCCTCCGGGCCCATCCCCCGATGACGGAGGAGGCCGAGGTCCGGCTGGCGGTCATGGCCGAGACCTCCGACGGCTTCCGGATCGCCGACCGCGACCTGGAGATCCGGGGTCCGGGGGAGGTGTTCGGGACCCGGCAGGCGGGCGCGCCGGAAGTGCCTTTCGCCCATCTTTTGCGCCACGCGGACCTGCTGGCCCAGGCCCGGGAGGACGCGTTCCATCTGGTCGGGCGGGACCCGGAGCTTTCGGATCCCCGCCAGGCGGGTCTGCGCTCGTGGGTTGAGAGGCGTTGGGGCGAGCGGGTTGATCTGGCCGACGTGGGCTGAGGAGACGGGCGTCCCCGGACCTGCGGGGGCGTCGGTTCGCTTCTGCCCGGCAGTTTTTTCAGGAGGCGGGCTACTTGCGGATGAGGAGCTTGACCTTCTGGCCGGGTTGGAGGGTCGCGCTTTCGTCGAGGTCGTTCAAGAGGGAGATCTCCAGAGCGAGGTTCTGATTGCCGAGGATCTCGCCCGCGACGGCTCGGAGGGTTTCTCCTCCTTTGGCGGTGTACGTGCGGATGCGCAGCCCTTCTTTCCGCTCTCCGTACACGAGACCGGAGAGTTGCGCCTTGAAGGGGTCCGCGTTGATAAGAAGCTTTTGTCCCGGGCGCACGAGGGCGGCGGCCAGCTCATCCAGTTTGAGGATCCGCATCGTGGTTTCCGGGTGGGTGGCCCCGAAACCGTGGTAGCCGATGCCCCGCAGACGCTCCAGCTGGCGGAGGCGGCGCATGAACTTGGCGGCTTCGCGGGGGTCGTACCCCGCCTTCCAGGCGTAGTAGATGCCCTTCTCGTCGGACTCGAATTCGAATTCTCTGCCGTGGCCCGTCAGGATGTTGCTCATCACGGCCTGGGTGAGGGTGACGGCGGGCGCGATGGCCGCGCCTCCGCCGGCCAGCGCGCCGCCGGCCGCCGCCGCCAGCGTGAGGAACTGGGCGCCCAGGGCCTTGGTCAGTTGCCGGGCGCCGTGCCGCTGGGTGACGTGGCCGATTTCGTGCCCCAGGACGCCGGCCAGTTCCGCCTCGCTGTTGAGCGTCGCCAGCATCCCCCGGGTGATGTAAATGTAACCGCCCGGCAGGGCCATGGCGTTCTCCCGGTATTCATCCACCACCTTGAAGTCGTATTGGATGGCCCGCTTGTCGGCGACCGCGGCCAGCCTCTGCCCGATGCGCTTGACGTACTCCTGCAAGAACGGGTCGGCGTAATAGCCCATTTGCTTGAGGACCACCGGGTCCATGCTCTTCCCGATGTTTTTCTCCGTTTCCTCGCTGATGATCGAGACGCCCTGGGCCTTCGCGGGAGCGGGAAAAGCGTAGAACACCAAGAAGGCCAGGAGCGTGGCGGCTGCGGCCGATAGCCATGACCGGAGATAGAACCTGTGGCTCACCTGAGGCATCTCCCTTTTCCACGCCCTCCCCGGCGGGAATAAAAGACAGGCTCCAGACTCACTGCTCCAAAGATAGTGCCCGGCGATCCATCGCGCGAGGGAAAATCGCAAAGCCTTGGCCCCCCCCTTTCTAGAATCCCCATCCGCCGCGGTTATTCCGAGGGTTCCGCTCTTTCCGATAGAATGGCGCGCGGGGGCGCCGATGGGACACGGGCGGCGGGTTCGACCCCTTCGCACTTCCCGCGTTCGCTTCCCCGAAAGGTCTCGCCCGACCGCCGGAGGGCATCCGGAGCCGAAAGCGAGGAGGGGCAAACATGCCGAAGATCATCGACCTCAGCATGGAAGTTCACCGGTTCATGCAGGTGTACCCGGGCACGGTCAGCCCGGTGATCCGGGTTCTGGAGGACCACCATGAGTCCGCGGCCCGTCTGGGGGCGGAGCGGTACGGGGCGGACACCCTGTTCAGCCACTGCCTCGTGGTTCTCAGCGATCACCACGGGACCCACATCGATTCCATCTTCCACGGCGATCCCGGGGGGCCCGCCGCGGAGCGGATCCCCCTGGAGTGCTGCTACGGTCCCGGGGTGGTCCTGGATCTGACCCACAAGAAAGGGGGGGAGGCCATCGAGGTCGCTGACCTGGAGGCCGCCCTGGGCCGCATCCGCTACCGGCTGAGGCCCCGGGACATCGTCCTCTTGCGGACCGACGCGTCCAAGAAGGCGGACCGCCCGGAATACCTGACGGACCATCCGGGCATGATCCGGGAGAGCTGCGAGTGGCTCCTGGACCGGGGGATCAAGGTGATCGGGATCGACGCGGTGGGGTTCGACCTGCCCATCCCGAAGATGTTCGAGCGCAAAGACCTCTGGCCCTGTCACCGGCTGTACAAGGAAAGAGAGTATTGGCACATCGAGAACCTCTCCAACCTGGCGTCCATCCCGAGGCCCTACGGCTTCACGGTTTCCGTTCTTCCGGTGAAGTGGAGGGGCGCCACCGGATCTCCCGTCCGAGCGGTGGCCATCCTGGAGGATTGAGCGGTGAGGGCCGCCGGGACGGCTCGCCGCTAATCCGAATCCCGTCCCCTTCCGATAATGAAAAAGAGAGGACAGATCATTTCCGGTGCGGGGGGATTTCGGGAGGTCACCGGCGGGGGTCCGCGCGGGCGCCGGTGAGCCCGCAGGGTCAGGAGGCGCGAGAAACGCAGGTGGCGTGGATGAGAAAGAGGGATCGGGTTGGCGGGGATCCTTGTCGTCCGGCCACGGGCTTGTTTGCCTGACTCGGGAGAATCTTCCCATACGGGATCGAGCCCAGAGGGGACAGGAAGTGAGTTCCAACGGGGTAGTGGAAAGGAGCGAGATCGCAGAGCCCAATGCGATGGTGCCTATCGAGGCGGATATCCTGAAAGTGGATTCCGACCTGCAATTTCCCGTCTATCAGATGGGCGACGGGTGGGGCCGATACGTCCTGCTCCTCAACCGCAACCAGCGGTTCACGGAGAAAATCAAGGCGGCCATCGACCACCTCCCCGGGTCCAGGGTTTTCACCAAGGCCCGGTACGTCTTCGAGTACGACGACTATGTGGAATCCCGGGTTGGGGCGGTCCTGTCCGATGAATCGATCCCCCTGGAGAGGCGCTCGGGGCTCCTGTACGGGCAGGCCTCCAAGGTGATGAAGGACCTGTTTGTGGAAGGGGTGAACCGGAAATCCCTGGAGCAGGCGGGCCGGTACGCGGGTCGCCTCGCGAATTTCCT
>JACPRG010000030.1 GCA_016190025.1 Candidatus Tectimicrobiota bacterium | reverse complement strand
GTGCTCGGAGCGGCTCTCCAGCGCGGCCGCCCACCGCAGGACGTCCCCCTCCGCCACGCCCCCCGCGCTCACGACGCCGGTCACCTCCATCCGCCCCTCGGTGAGGGTGCCCGTCTTGTCGAAGGCGAAGGCGCGGACCCGGCCCAGCTCCTCCAGGTACGCCCCGCCCTTGATGAGCACGCCGCCCCGCGCGGCCCGGGCCAGAGCGGAGACGACGGAGACAGGGGTCGAGAGGACGAGGGCGCACGGACAGGCGATCACCAGGAGGACCAGCGACCGGTAGAACCACGCGAGGAAGGGCAGAGAGAAGAGGAGCGGCGGGAGGAGGGCGATGCCCACGGCGGCGGCGACGACGGCGGGCGTATAGTACCGCGCGAAGGCGTCCACAAACTTCTGGGCCGGGGCCCTGCGGGCCTGGGCCTCCTCGACCATGTGGACGATCCTGGCCAGGGTGGTGTCGGAGGCGCGGTGGGTGACGCGGACCTCCAGGGCGCCCGACCGGTTGATCGTCCCCGCGAAGACGCGGTCCCCGGCGCCCTTGAAGACGGGTGCCGACTCCCCCGTGATGGGGGACTCGTCCACCTCGGATTCCCCCCGCGCCACCTCGCCGTCCAGGGGGACCTTCTCGCCCGGCTTGATGACGACGGCCTCGCCGACTCCGACTTCCTCCACCGGGACGCGCGGCTCCGCGCCGTCCCGCAGGACCGTGGCCTCCGGGGGCGAGAGGTCCATGAGGGAGCGGATGGCCCTCCGGGCCCGGTCCGCGCTGTAGCCCTCCAGCATCTCCGCCACGGCGAAAAGGAAAATGACCGCCGCGCCCTCCACCCACTCCCCGATGGCGAGCGCGCCCAGGACAGCGAGGGTCATCAGGAAGTTGATGTCGAGGCGAAGATGCCGGACGGCCAGATACGCCTTGCGCCCGATGGGAAGGCCCGCCGCCAGGACGGCGCCCAACAAGACTGGAAAGCGGACGGCCGCGCCGAATCCCGCCAGCGTGAGGGCGAGGCCGGCGAGGAGGAGGACGCCGGAGGCGGCGGCGAGGCCGACGCGGAGCCTCTGGCCGGCCGGAGGGCCTTCCGCCCGCGCGTCATCCGCCACGCGGGCGGCCATCCCGAGCCCCGCAATGGCCCGGCGGATGGCCTCCCGGTCCGCCTGCGGATAACGGTGTCTGACCCGGACTCTCCCCGACCCCGGGTCGCACGCCACCCGCTCCACGCCGGGGAGCCCGGACAGGGCGCCCTCGATGGCCCGGACCTCCGCGCCGCAGCACAGGCCCTCCACACGGTAGACTGTCGTCAGGGCGTCCCGGGGCTCGACCAGGCGGTGGCCCAGGTTCCTGGCCCGCTCCTCGACGGACCGGGCCGCGGTTTCCGACTCATCCCCGTCGCGGAACTCCACCCGGAGGACGGAGTTTTCCCGATCCACTTCCGCGCGGCTCACGCCGGGGACCTCCCCGACGAACTTCTCCAGGCGGTCGGCGTCGCCTCGCGCAAGCGCCCCGGACAGAAGCCACTCCCGCGTCCGCCTCAAGCTTGTTCCTCCACGTGCTTCAAGCCCTCCGCGAAAAGGGTCTCGATGTGGCGGTCGTCCAGGGAGTAGTAGACCATCCGCCCTTCTTTCCGGTATTTCACGAGCCGCATGTTCCGCAGGACCCGCAACTGGTGGGAAGCGGCCGACTGACTCAGGCCCAACAGGTTGGACAGGTCGCACACGCAAAGCTCGGCCTGAGCCAGGGCGAAGAGGATCTTCGTCCGCGTGGGGTCGCCCAAGACCTTGAAGGTCTCGGCCAGGGCCGCGAAAACCGGGTCGGGCTTCAACCGGCTGCGGACCGAAGCCACGCGCGCCTCGTCCACAAATTCAACCTCGCAGACGTCCTCCGGCGCTTTCCTGCTCTGGAGGATTGACGCATCCGGTCCCAAGGCAAGGCCTCTTTCCGGGAAATCCATGTTCATATGTTCATATATACAATACTTTTGTCCAGGCCGCAATCGATGAGGCCATCGTCCAGGAGATCCTCCGCGCCTAATCCTACGGGAATCTCCGGGCCCCTCCGCTGTTATACAGGACGAATCGAGCGCTGCGGCTGCCTGAGGGGGGATTCAAGTCATGAGAAAGTGGGCGGTTTTGGCGACGGCCGCGCTCCTGGGGATGGTCGGAGGCGAGCGGCTTGCGCTTGAGAAAGCCGCCTTCGCCGCCCAGAAACCCCTGTTCTCCACGTGGGGCTGGAAGACTAACTTTGAAAAACACTCCGTGTCCTACGAGGAGATTTTCTCGGGCGGCCCGCCCAAAGACGGCATCCCGGCCATCGACCGCCCCAGGTTCGTTCCGCAAAGAGAGGCCGACGGGTGGCTGAAGGACGTGGAGCCGGTCATCGTCGTGGAGGTCGGAGGGGAGGCCCGGGCCTACCCCCTGCAAGTCCTGACCTGGCACGAGATCGCCAACGACACCCTGGGCGGGACGCCGGTGGCGGTGACCTTCTGCCCCCTGTGCAACGCGGCCATCGCCTTCGACCGGAGGCTGGAGGGGCGGCTCCTCGACTTCGGTACGACGGGCAAGCTGCGGCATAGCGACCTGGTGATGTACGACCGTCAGACGGAGTCCTGGTGGCAGCAGTTCACCGGGGAGGCCATCATCGGCGACCTCACCGGCAAGAGGCTGAAGATGATCCCGGCCTCCATCGTCGGGTACGGCCACTTCAAGGAGACCCACCCTCGGGGCTTGCTCCTGTCCCGCGAAACCGGCCACCCGCGCCCTTACGGCCGGAATCCCTACGTGGGCTACGACGACATCCACAACACCCCCTTCCTCTACCGCGGCCCCATCGACAAGCGTCTGCCCCCGATGGAGCGCGTGGTGGCCGTGACCCTCGGGGGGGCCGACCGGGCGTATCCTTTCTCGACGCTGTCGAAGGCGCGCGTGGTGAACGACAGGGTGGGAGGCCGGGACTTGGTCGTCTTCCACGCCCAAGGCGCCGCCTCCGCCCTGGACGGGTGGGAAATCGCCTCCTCCAAGGACGCGGGCGCGACAGGGGTCTTCGACCCGAACCTGGACGGAAAGAAGCTGACCTTCCAAGCCGCAAAGGAGGGGTTCCGGGACGCGGAGACCGGAAGCCTCTGGAACGTTCTGGGGCTCGCCGTCGAGGGTCCGCTGAAAGGCAAGCGGCTGAAACTGATCCTCCACGGGAGCCACTTCGCCTTTTCCTGGTTCGCCTTCAAGCCGAACGCCTCGGTCTACGCCCCCTGACCCCTTCCCCGCCGGGCGCATTTCGAAAAACGGCCCTTTCCTGAAGACCTGTTCCCTCTCTCCGAGGGGAGCAGGCCCCTTCGGTCCCCCGCGAAGCGGCGCTGAAATCCCCTCACGTCGAAAGGCCGGCTTGCCGATAAGAATCTTTAAGATGTCTTCGTCGATTCCGTTCGGGGGAGGGGGTTGAAATGTTTCCAACGCCTGATCTTGACCGTCTTTTCTTTCCCGGAAGGGCTTTCCACTCCATTTTCAAAGGGCCGCCCTGGCATTTGGCGAGACCGCGCGCAGCCCCCCGGCTGGAAGAGGGGAAAGACGCCCCCGAGAGGACCCGGCGAAATACATGGCCTCATCTGTTCAAGGAAACGCTGATCAAGGAATTGACCTGGCGAATGGACGAAGCGGACTGCGACTCCCCCGCGATGGACAACCCGGTCTCTGCGCGATGGTAGCTGAGGGAGAAGTTTAACCTCACGTTTAGGGCCGGAAGCGGCCCTCCTCCAGAAAGTTCAACGCAAGCAAGAATTTCTCCTCTTTCTTTCGCGCGGGCGACGCGCCGCTGCTCCCGCCTGGGTCCGCCCGCCCGGAGACGAGGGCGGCCGAAGGGCGAGGCTCTGTCTTTTGCCCCGGCGGATGGCCGTCAGCCCTCCGTTTGCAGGGGCTTCGAAAAGTTGTTGACAGAGCCATGGGATGGGGGGTCAAATAGTTTTTATCGATAAAGAGGACCGGGGAGGTCGCCCGTTCGGGTTGAAACGGGAAATTCACGTGGATCGGGAATCCGGATCAAGCGCGAAAGTCTCCCGGCGCGGCGTTCACGCATTTCCTTGATGGCGGGGAGGCCGGGGAGGGGATGAGTGGCTGCGCCGGGAGAAGCCCTTACTTTTTCGGGCCTTCGGGTTGGGTCACGCTTGAGAAAAGGAGAGACGCGATGATGTGGAAGCGCTTCCTGACGGTTGCCTTTCTGGGTTGTCTCGTGGCGGGCGCGATTTCGGAAAGTTCAGCGGCCGAAAAAGTGAAGTTCGCTTTGGACTGGGTGATCGCCGGGCGCCACGCGGGTTACTATGTGGCCCTGGAGCAGGGGTTTTGGAAGGAAAAGGGCCTGGACGTGGAAATCTCCCGGGGGTTCGGGAGCATTGACACCGTCAAGCGGGTGATCTCGAAAGTGACCGATGTCGGTTTCGCGGACGCCGCGACCATGATTCTCGCCAGGAGCAACGGGGCAAAGCTCAAGATGCTGTCCGTCTTTTACTCCAAGGCCCCCTTTGTGGTCATCTCCTGGGCGGACTCCAACATCCGCACGCCGAAGGACCTGGAGGGAAAAACCATCGGCGAGGCTGCAGCCTCAGCCGGCCGGACCGTCTTTCCCGTTCTGGCCAAAATCAACGGCGTGGACCTCTCCAAGATCAAGTGGCAGAACGTGGAGCCTGCGTCCAAGAACCCGAGCCTCATCGCCCGGAAGGTGGACGCCATCCTCCAGTACGGCTTTGAGAAGCGCTACTTCGACGAACTGACGAAACAAGGAAAAGGGAATTACCGCGGCTGGTACTATGCGGACTTCGGCCTTCAAATGTACGGCCCTGGCCTCATCTCCAGGGACGCCGTATTGTCCGCCAGGCCCGATGTGGTCCGGGCGTTTACGGAGGGGGCCGCCCGCGGCTACGCCTTCGTCCTCGCCAGGCCGCAAGAAGCCGCCGCTATCTTCTCCAAGTATCAGCCGCTTATCGCCAGGGCATCGATCCTGCAGGACTTCGATGTTTTGAAGGAGTTGGTCATGACGCCCGAGGCGGTCGCCAACGGGCCGGGCTGGATGACCGAGGAAAAGATCAAAAAGACGCGCGACATCATTTGCGAGACGACCGGCTGCAAGGAGGTCCCGGCGGTCAGCGACATCTATACCAACGAGTTTCTGCCTCGGAAGAAGTAGAGCGGCTTTCTCATCTCCCGCCCCCCCGCTCCCGAAGGGTCCCTGGAGGGGATCCTCGCTCGATTGACGGGTCGCGTGAAAGGGCGCGCCATTCGCCCCACCCTTCGTGAGCGCCGGGTTTGGGTTCATCGATGGTTGTTGGCATGGGATATTCCCGTATCATTCCCTCTCAATCTCACGGGCTCGTTTCGGGACTGAATTTCCTGAGGAAGGAGAGAAGTTCATGAGGGAGAGGTGCACAGACCTGATCATCCGGGGACTTAAGGAGGCGGGGGTGAGCGTCGTCTGCGCCCTGCCGGACTCCCACCTCAAAGAGGTCTACGCCAAGGCCTCGAAGGACCCCGCCTTCGAGTACATCCCCGTCACCAATGAAGGAGAGGGCACTTCCATCGCCGGGGGCGTCTGGCTGACCGGCAAGAAGGCCGTCATGATCATGGAAAACTCCGGCCTCCGCATGGCCTGTGAATCGCTCGCCCACCTGGGCCTCTCGCACGGAATTCCGGTCCTCATCCTCATGAGCTACCGGGGTGACATGGGGGAACCCAACTGGTGGGGGATCAGCCACCGCATCACCATGGAGCCGCTCCTGCACACCCTCCGCATCCCCTATGTGATCGTCCGGAAAGAGGAGGAGATCGTCGAGGCCATCGTCAACGCGCGCATCTCGGCGGACACCTCCAAATACCATACCGCGGTCGTCTTCAGCGGGGAGGTATTGAGATGATCCGGTACGAGTTGCTGAAGATCCTGGCCGGCATGATGAAGGACGAGCTTTGCATCGCGGCCATCGGGGGGATGGTGGAAGAGTGGGACAACGCCCGGACGGAGAACCGGCATGCGAACCTGTTTCTGTTGGCCATGGGTTGCCACACACCGCTCGCGCTGGGCGTGGCCGTTGGGCTTCCTCACCGGACCGTCGTCTGTCTCGATTCGGACGGGGGCGTCCTCATGAACCTGGGAAGCCTCGCCACCCTGGGCAACCGGCAACCGGAAAACCTCAAGGTCTTCGTCTTCGACAACGGGGTCTACGAGTCGGTCGGCGCCCCGCCCACAGCCACTTCGGGCCGGGTGGACCTGGCGGCCATGGCTCGCGGGGCCGGCATCGCACAAGCCCGGACCGTTCGCGCGGAAAGCGAGTTTATGGAAGCCGCCAAAGAGGCGCTGACCACGAAGGGCCTCCGCTACACCGTGGTCAAGACCAGCCCGGACGTCCCGACGAATCTCGCTCGCAAAAAAACGGATGGCCTCGAGGACAAGTACAACTTTGTCCGTTACGTTGAGGAAACCGAGGGCATCGCCATCCTTCGTCCGAGAGTGCCGCATTGGATGTCACACGCCGAGGACGCCGCCTACTTCATGCGCCCCGAGCGGTGAGGAGCTGAAGCCGATCGCGACGATTCCGCATAATATGTATGAGATGTCGTTGCCGCCTTCCGATTATCACCTCCACTGGCTGCTTCGGGAGGCGGCAGCAAGCGAGAAGGGCGTCCGCGACCGAAGCTAGTGGTTGTCAATCTTGTTTTATCCGATCCGGAGAAAGATCCCGCGAAGGATTATCTGAGAAGAGTCAGCCAGGTTGTTGGCGTGAACGAAAAGTTTTCCGGGGGGTCCAGGGGGACGGCTTTCAAAGCCCATCCTGAGCGAAACCGAAGGAAACGCCCCCTGGATGAAACCCGGTCTCAGACCCTTTCATTTCAGGGTTTGCGGCACGACTGGCTCAGGCGGAAGGAACTCGTTCGTATAGATATCCTTCAGCGGGATGTCCGCCTGAATCTTGTAAAGCCGGAAAATCACGTCTCGGGTCTGGCGGACGCCATCCTCATCGTGATAGCCGAGCCCGCGGCGGGCGATGAGAGGGCTTCGCGTATGATCGATGACGACCTTCCACTGAACCTCCTCGATCTCCCGGTTCGCCAACGGATTCACCCGGCTGATGGAGCCCGACGCCTCGCGGGGATGGTCGATCGCCCACTGAAGACCTTTCAGAAAGGCGCGGAGGAACCGGCGGGTCTGGTCCGGTTTGCCGCGGACCACCTTTTCCGACGAAGCGAGATTGTCCCCCAGGACCTCAAAACCGAAGTCCTTCCAGGGGAGGACCAGGATTTCCTTTTTCTGCTCCGCGGCCTTCTGTCGGATGATGGGGCCGGTCAGGGTGTAGGTGAGGAGGGCGTCCGCCTTCCCCGCGAGCAAGGTCGGATTTTTCGCCGCCGGCGACACATAAACCCACCGGATGTCCCGAAGGCCGAAGCGTTCCGAGAGAAAGGGAAACGTCGCGTCGAGCGCGTCCTGCGCGGTCGTCGCCACGGAGCGTCCCGAAAGGTCCTTGGGGTTCGAGATGCCGGAGCCCTTGACCGTGATGATGGCGTTCGGCGCCGTGTGCATCAGGAGGGCGATGGAGACGGCGGGCAGTCCCTGCGCCCGGCCGTGCGCGGTGGAAGGCACGTTGGCGTAGCCGTAATCGAACTGGCCCGTCGCGATCTTCCGAAGCGCGTCCGGGGTTCCGAACCCCCGTTTCCAGTCCACGTCGATGGCCTCGGCCTTGAAAAAGCCCTGGTCTTCCGCCGCGAAAAATCCGATGAACTCCGCGTAGGGGAGCCAGGAAAGTGTGAACGTGACCTTATCGGCGGCGCCGACGGGGGAAGCTCCCCATCCCCACAGGAAAAAGACGAGCGAGACCACGAGAGCGCTTCGACCCGACTCCCAAACCCGACGGATGAACATGATCGATCCCTCCATGTTGCGCCGACCCTTCCGGCGCCGAATGTCCCGTCCCGGCCAGCGAAGCCCCCACGCTCACGGGTTTCGCAGGGGGGCGGTTTTCAAAACTCGTCCTGAGCGAAGCCGAGGGAAGCGCCCCCCGGATGGGATGGGCCGCTCGGCGGCCTATCTCCCCGCGGCCGCCCCTTCCAGGACCCTGCGGACGCCGTCGATGATCCGCTGCTCGTTGGGCAGGATGAACTTCTCCAGGGGCTCGCTGAAGGGGATGGGCGCGTCGTGGGCCGCCACGCGGCCGATGGGGGCGTCCAGGTAATCGAAGGCCTCCTCGTTGATCACCGCGGCGATCTCCGCTCCGATGCCCCCCGTCTTGCACCCCTCCTCCACGATCACCGCCCGGTTCGTCTTCTTCACCGCCTCGGCGAGGCCCGCCTTGTCCAGGGGGACGAGCGTCCGCGGGTCGAGGACCATGGCGCTGACGCCCTCCTCCGCCAGGCGGTCCGCCGCCGCCAGGGCCTTGTGGACCATGAGGGAGGTGGCGATGATACAGACGTCCGTCCCGTCGCGCTTCACGTCGGCCGCGCCCAGGGGGATCGTGTACTCCCCCTCCGGCACGGGGCCCTTCGTCTTGTAGAGCACCTTGTGCTCGAAGAAGGCCACCGGGTTGGGGTCCCGGATGGCGGTCTTGAGCAGGCCCTTCGCATCGGCGGGGGTGGAAGGAGTGACCACCTTCAGGCCCGGCGCGTGCATGAGCATCGCCTCCAGGCTCTGGCTGTGCGTGGCGCCGAAGTTGAAGTAGCCCCCGGTCGGCAGGCGGATGACCATGGGGACGGAGAGCTGCCCGCCGAACATGTAGCGCGTCTTTCCGGCCTGGTTGACGATCTGGTCCATGCAGACGAACATGAAGTCGCTGAACTGGAGCTCGGGCACGGGCCGCATCCCCATCAGGGCCGCCCCGACTGACACCCCGATGATGGCGGATTCGCTGATGGGCGTGTCCCGCACGCGCTCCGGCCCGAACTCGTCGATCAGCCCCCGGGTCACCGACCACACGTAGCCGAGGGCGACGTCCTCGCCCAGGACGAAGACCTTCTCGTCCCGGCGCATCTCCTCGGCGAGGGCCTCCCGCAGGGCCTCCCACATCATGATCTCGCGCATGAGCGCCCCTTTCAGGCGTAGATGTCCTCCAGCGCCTCCTCGGGCGCGGGGAACTCGCTGGACAAGGCGAACTGGACGGCCTCCTGGATCTCGGCGTCCACGGCCGCGCTCACCGCCTGGACCTCCTCTTTCGTCATCTTCAGATGTTTTTCGAGCCGGGCGATGGAGTCCTTGGCGAGCCAGCGCTCCAGTTCCTCCTTTGTCCGGTACACCCCGGAGGGGGGATCGCCCCGGGAATGGCCTCGGAAGCGGTAGGTCTTCATCTCCAGGAGCGAGGGGCCCTTCCCGGCCCGGGCCCGCTCCACCGCCTGCTTCGCCGCCTCGTAGACCTCCAGGACGTCCATGCCGTCCACCACGACGCCCGGGATGTCGTAGCCCCGCGCGCGGTCGGCGATGTCGGCCACGGAGGTGCTCCTCCCTGTGGAAAAGCTGACGGCGTAGCCGTTGTTCTCGCAGACGTAGATGACCGGCAGCTTCCAGATGGCCGCCATGTTGAGGCCCTCGTGGAAGGTTCCCTGGTTGGAGGCCCCGTCCCCGAACAGGGACACGCAGACGTTGGGCTTTTTCCGGAGGCGGAAGGAGAGGGCGATGCCGGCGGCGATGGGGATGTTGGCCCCGACGATGGGGTTGGCGCCGTAGAGGCCGTGGGGCAGGTCGGCGATGTGCATGGAGCCGCCTTTCCCCTTGCAGAGGCCGGTCCTGCGCCCGAGGAGCTCGGCCATCATCGCCTTCACGTCGCTCCCCTTGGCGATGGCGCTGCCGTGGCCCCGGTGGGTGCTGACGATGACGTCCTCGCGGGTCAGGTTGGCGCACACCCCCATGCTCACGGCCTCCTGGCCGATGCTGGTGTGGATACTCCCCTTCACGTGCCCTTCCTGGAAGAGCTTGTCCGCCATCTCGTCGAACTTCCGGATGAGGAGCATCCGCCGGTGCCACCGCCGAAGGGTGGCCTCGTCCAGCCCCGCCGGCTTTCTGCCCTTGGCCCGACTCTTCGGTGCGGCCGCTTTTGCCATTCGCTGTGAACCTCTTCTGGGGGAAAGGGTGTCTCGACCCGGGGCCACCCGGCCCATGAGCCCTTCTTCCAATCCCGGCGCATGTCCGAATCGATGTTTATATTGTAGCAAAAAAAGGCGGTCCGGAAACTGGGGAGATCCCTCAGTCCCCTGGATGAAGCGCGCGGGACGGCCCGCGAGGCCGATTGCCCGCGCCGTTCCAAATCTGCTAGTGTGGCGGGACAGTTTGACATGGACCCCGGTGGAGGTCTGCGGAGGCTGGGGCCGCTACATCTGGCGGGCCCGCGGGCGGGCGGCGCCGCCGGCCTTCCGGGGCGCCGTTTTTTGAGGGACTCCCCCTTCCGTGAGGGATGCGCCATGCGAATCGACGTTCAGAGCCATTTTTTCCCGGACAAGCTCATCGAGAAGCTTGAGAAGCGGAGCGCTCCGCCCAACGCGGTCCGGCGGGACGGCCGGACGATGGTGTTCGCCTCCCGGCACACGGGGTTTCCCGTCCCGCCCGCCCTGAACGACCTGGAAGAGAAGTTCCGGGTCATGGAGGCGGCGGGCGTGGACGTGCAGGTCCTCAGCATCAACGTGCCGGGGCCGGAGCGGGCGGGCGGCCGGGAGGCGGATGACCTGGCCGAGCTGGGCCACGACTGCCTGGCCGGGATCACCCGAAAATACCCCGACAAGTTCTGGGGCATGGCCACCCTCGGCCTGGGCGACATGGACCGCTCCCTGCGGGAGCTGGACCGCTGCCTGAACGACCTGGGCTTCCGGGGCCTTCAGCTCTACTCCAACGTCCTGGGGAGGCCGCTGGACGACCCCTTCTTCCACCCCCTCTATGAGCGCTGCCAGGAGCTCGATCTGCCCATCTTCCTGCACCCGACGGCCCCCATCCTCTCCGAGGAGAAGATGGCCGACTACAACCTGATCCCCATCGTGGGATTCCTGTTCGACACCACGCTGGCCGCCCTGCGGCTCATCCTCGGCGGGACGCTGAAGAAGTTCCCGAGGGCCAAGTTCGTCCTGCCGCACGTGGGGAGCACCATCCCGTACCTGATGGGGCGCATCGACCACCAGACGGTCATCATGCCCAAAGGGCGCGAGCACATCGACAAGGCCCCCAGCGAGTACTTCCGGCGGTTCTACTTCGACACGGTCTCTACCTATCAGCCGGCCATCGACTACTTCTTTGGGCTGTACGGGGCGGACCGGCTTCTGTTCGGGAGCGACTACCCCTGGGTGGGGATGGACGCGGCCGTCAAGCTCGTGGAGGGGTTGCCGGCCAAGCCGTCCGAGCGGGAGCGGATCTATTCCCAAAACGCCCTGGACCTGCTTCGGAGATGACCCGGGCCGCGGAGATACTCGGGAGAGCCATGGAAACTTGACAGCCTTGTCGTACCGGTAAGCCGGCCAGAAGGCCGCCCTGAACGAAGTGAAGGGGCTGGCGAAGGGTCTCCCGGAAGAAGGAGATTCTTTGCCGCGCTTTCAGAGATGACAAAACTCCCCAGGCAAAATTGTAGCGGCAGAGTTCGCCTCTGCCCTGCCATAGGCAAGATCCCCAGGCACACCGGCAAAGACAAGCTTTGCAGCCACAACCCGCAACGCTGATCCGCCGGGCCGGCCCCCACGAATCCGTCGCGCTCCAGATCAACTATCCCGCCGGGTGTCATCCCCGCGAAGGCGGGAATCCAATGGGCAAAAGGTATTTTTT
>JACPRG010000051.1 GCA_016190025.1 Candidatus Tectimicrobiota bacterium | reverse complement strand
GTGGCCCTCTCCATGGCGGTGCAGGGGATAGGCCTGCGGGGGCCGATCGGCGCGGTCGAGCGCATCGTCTTATCCGCCGGGGCCTTCACCCTCATCAAGCCGGGCTTGTGGACGGACCTGGCCGGCTTGGTGCTGGTCGCCGTCCCGATGGTCCGTCAGTTCTTGCGGGGCGGCCCGGGGGACGCCTTGTCCCCCTCGCGCGCGGAGCCGGGGTCGGAGGATGTGAAAACCCCGGGATAACCGCCCGGCACGCAGCGAGGGGGCCGGGCGCGAGGACGGCGCCATCCCGCCCGGGTCCCGCAGTCATCCAGACGGTTTTTCATTTTCTAACCCACCGGTGGAGGCACAGCCCGTGAGTGGACGGTCCTTCCTCTCAGACAGAACGAAGCGGCTCGGCGTCTCCCCCATCCGGGAGATCTTCGAGATCGCCGCCAAGATCAAAGACGCCGTCCGGCTGGAGATCGGCGAGCCCGACTTCGACACCCCCCCGTACATCGTGGACGCCTGCAAGGCCGCCCTGGACCAGGGCTTCACCCACTACACCTCCTTCGGGGGGATCCTGGAGCTCCGCCGGGCGCTGGCCGCGAAGCTGGAGCGGGAGAACGGCGTCCGGGTGGACCCGGACACCCAGGTCGTCATCACGCCGGGCGGCACGGGGGCCATTTACGAGGCCGTCCAAGCCACGGTGGACCCGGGGGATGAGGTCCTCCTCCCCTCCCCCGGCTGGCCCCAGTACACCTCCATCGTCCAGCTGGCGGGAGGCGTCCCTGTCTACTATCCCCTCCTGGAAGAGGACGGCTTCATGGCCAAGCCGGAGAGGATCGCCCCGCTCATCACCGGCCGAACGAAGGTGCTGCTCCTCAACTCGCCCAGCAACCCCACCGGAGGGGTCGTCGACCGGCCGACCGTCGAGGCCTTGTGCGAGCTGGTCAAAGGAAAAGAGCTCCTCCTGTTCTCCGACGAGGTGTACGAGCGGATTCTCTACGACGGGGCCGAGCACGTCAGCCCCGCGAGCCTTCCGGGCATGGCCGGGCGGACGGTGACCATCAACGCCGCCTCCAAGACCTTCGCCATGACCGGATGGCGGATCGGCTACGCCGCCGGGCCGGCCGAGATCATCAGCGAGATGTCCAAGCTGAATCTCTACACCAACACGCATCCCAACTCCTTCTGCCAGAAGGCCTGCGTCGTCGGCTACGAGAACCAGGACGACGACTTCCTTCGGGAGATGGTCGAAACCTACCAGCAGCGGCGGGACTTCATGGTGAAGAACCTGAACGAGCTGCCCGGCATCCGCTGCCCCAACCCCAAGGGGGCCTTCTACCTCTTCCCCAACATCGAGGGGACGGGCCTCGACTCCATGGGCTTCGCCAAGGTCCTGCTGGAGAAGGGACACGTGGCCACGGTGCCGGGAAACGGCTTCGGGCCCCAGGGGGAGGGCTACCTCCGCCTCTGCTTCGCCCAATCCATGGAGGAGCTGGAGAAGGCCGTCGACCGGATGGCGAAGGTGACGAAGGCGCTGAAAGGCTGAAAATGCGGGGGGGCCGAAAACTGTCCTCCCACACCCCCCTCGAAAACCTTTGTTCCGCATGAGAGGGCGACCTTGCCGGGCCGCCCTCTTGCGCCATGGGACGCGGGAGAAGATGGCAATACAGGAACTCATCGACCGGCTTAGAAGCGAAGAGCTCGGTGTCGACACCGTCGATGCGGACCCGCTCAGGCAATTCAAAAAGTGGTACGGGGAGGCGCTGCGCGCGGAGGTGATCCAGCCGGACGCGATGCATCTCTCCACGGTCTCCGCCGAGGGGGTCCCGTCGGGAAGGCTCGTCCTCTACAAGGACCCGGAGACGCACGGCCTGGCCGTGGAGGGATTCCTGTTCTTCACGAACCTCAACAGTCCGAAGGCCAGGGACATCCTGCGGGACCCCCGCGTCGCGGCCACCTTCTACTGGACCCTTCTGGGGCGGCAGGTGAGGATCGAGGGCGGGGCGAAGCGGGCGGCGGACGAAGCCGCCGACCGGTACTTCGACATGCGACCGGACGCCTCGAAGCTGAGCGCGTGGGCCTCCCCCCAGAGCCGCGTCATCGAGGACCGCGCCAGCCTCCTGGAGGCGGTCGAGCGCCACCGGAAAAGGTTCGAAGGGAAGAGGGTCCCCCGGCCGGACTTCTGGGGCGGCTTCGTCATCACGCCGAGCCGGATGGAGTTCTGGAAGCACCGGGAGGACCGGCTGCACGACCGGGTGCTCTACGAGCGCCGGGAGGACGGCGGGTGGTCGAGGCGCCGCCTGGCTCCCTGAGCGCCCCGGCCCGCGGGAAAAGGGAGCGACCGATCCGGCTTTGGAGCGTCCTGGCCCACCAGCGCCTTCGCCGAGAACCACAAGGATGCGCCTGGCCGTGCCCAGGCGGCGATTTCCCTCGCCCCCGAGTAACCCCTTCCGCCCGTCGCGCATCCTTGGCCGCTGGGAATCCGGGTCCCGCGGAGGCGAGTCAATTTACACCCCATTTCCCCTGGACGATGATCGTTTTTTCTTGACTCCTCACGCGAGATTCTGTAAAATTTTGCTTTGTAACTTGTGCAAGTAGTCACTGGTTTCCCGCCGTATCGACCCGCTGACGTAGAAAAGGGGGGAGGGGGGACTTCCTTCCAAGCGTGGGGTGTCTCTGTATGTAAGGGGTTTGCCATCACGGCGGCGCCTGAGAAAGGGCTTTTCGTCTCTATATTCGAAAAAAGGGGGGGCGAAATGTTGAAATTACCAAAAGGCATCGAAGTCTTCGGTCCACTGACTCCTCAGTCTGCTGAAATCCTATCGCAACCGGCCCTCGGCTTTCTCGCGAAGTTGGACCGGGCTTTTCGGGACCGTCGCGCCGAGCTCTTGAGGCGCCGGGCCGAGAGGCAGAAGAGATTCGATCAAGGCGAGCTCCCGAACTTTCTCCAGGCGACGAAGAGCATCCGCGAAGACCCCTCTTGGCAGGTCGCGCCGGCCCCCGATGACCTGCAATGCAGGTGGGTCGAGATCACCGGACCGGCCTCCAGCCGGAAAATGGTGGTCAACGCCCTCAACTCCGGGGCCGACTGCTACATGGCGGACGCGGAGGACGCCGAGTCGCCCACCTGGGCCAACCTCCTTCAGGGCCAGAACAATCTGAGAGACGCCACCCGCCGGAGGATCGATTTTCAAGACCCCGAATCGGGCAAGCAGTACAAACTGAACGAGAAGACGGCCACCCTGATCTTCCGGCCCCGGGGATGGCATTTGGACGAGCGCCACGTGCGCGTCGACGGCAGGCCCGTCTCCGGGTCCTTGTTCGATTTCGGCATGTATTTCTTCCACAACGCGGGCGCCCTGCTGGAAAGGGGCACCGGGCCTTACTTTTACCTTCCCAAGCTCCAGAGCCACTTGGAGGCGCGGCTGTGGAACGACGTCTTCCACATGGCCCAGGACGAGCTCAAGATCCCCCGCGGGGCCGTGCGGGCCACGGTCCTCATCGAGACCCTCCCGGCCGCCTTCGAGATGGAGGAGATCCTGTACGAGCTGCGGGAGCACCCCTCAGGGCTGAACTGCGGCCGCTGGGACTACATCTTCAGCTTCATCAAGACGTTCAGCAAAGACCCCTCCAAGGTGCTGCCGGACCGCGGCGTGGTGACGATGGACCGCCACTTTTTGAAATCCTACGTGGACCTGCTCGTTCAGACCTGTCACCGGCGAAAGGCCCACGCGATGGGCGGAATGGCGGCGCAGATTCCGATCCGCGATAACCCCGAGGCGAACGCGGCGGCCCTGGAAAAGGTCCGCGCCGACAAGGTCCGCGAGGTGAACGCGGGACACGACGGCACCTGGGTCGCCCATCCCGGCCTAGTGAAAATCGCGCGGGACGCCTTCGCCGAGGGGATCTCGACGCCCCACCAATTTCACGTGCTCCGCGAGGACGTACAGGTCACCCCGGAGGACCTGACGAAAGTCGCCGAAGGCCCCATCACCTTTGAGGGGTTGAAGACAAACATCAAGGTCGGCGTCCAGTACCTGGAAGCCTGGCTCCGGGGCAACGGCTGCGTTCCCCTCTACAACCTCATGGAAGACGCCGCCACCGCGGAGATCTCCCGGACGCAGGTCTGGCAGTGGATCCATCACGGCGCCCGGATGGAAGACGGCAAGGTCATCAGCCCGGAGGCCTTTCAGAAGGCGTTTCAAGCGGCCACGGAAGAGGTAAAGCAGGAGATCGGCTGGAAGAGATTCGAAGACGGCAAGTTCGACGCGGCCGGCGAATTGTTCTCCGCGATGTCCACGGGCACGGGCGAATTCGCAGGAGAACTGCCGGAGTTCCTGACGCTCCCCGCGTACAACCTCTTGACTGCAGAAGGGACTTCCAGACGATGACCATCGAGCGTCTTGTTCCCAGCGAACATGCGAACCGGTGGGACGGGATCACCCGTCCCTATTCAACGGAAGCCATCACGCGGCTGCGGAGCTCTGTCCCCGTCGATCACGCCCTCGCCCGGCACGGCGCCGACAAGCTGTGGGGGATGCTGGACACGCGCGCCTACGTGAGCGCCCTCGGGGCGGTCACGGGCAATCAGGCCAAACAGATGGTCCAGGCGGGCCTGGAAGCCATCTACCTGAGCGGCTGGCAGGTCGCCGCCGACGCGAACCGCAACGGCCGGACGTATCCGGATCTCAGCCTGTACGAGGCGACCTCCGCCTGCGCGCTGGCGAGCCGGATCAACCACGCCCTGCGGCGCGCGGATCAAGTCGAACGCCTGGAAAACGGCCGCGCCCGGCGGGACTGGTTCGTCCCTATCGTGGCCGATGGGGAAGCGGGCTTCGGGGGCCTTTTGAACGTGTTCGAATTGACGGTCGCCTTCATCGAGGCCGGCGTCGCCGGTCTCCACATCGAAGACCAGTTGTCCTCGGCGAAGAAGTGCGGACACATGGGCGGCAAAGTGCTGGTGCCCACGCAGGAGCTCATCGACAAGCTGGTCGCCGCGCGGCTGGCCGCCGATGTGGAGGGCGTCCCCTTGGTGTTGATGGCGAGAACGGACGCCAACAGTGGGGCGCTGATCACCTCGGACGTCGACGAGCGGGATCAACCTTTCATTGGAAAGGGCCGGACGCGGGAAGGCTTTTTCCGCTTCCAGCACGGCCTCGAGGCGTCCATCGCGCGGTGCCTCGCCTTCGCGCCCTACACCGACATCTTATGGACGGAAACCTCCAAACCGGACTTGGACGAAGCCCGGGAGCTCGCCCAGGCGGTCCACGAAAAGTTCCCCGGCAAGTGGCTGGCCTACAACTGCTCGCCCTCGTTCAACTGGAAGGCGAATCTGGACGACCGCGGCATCGAAAGGTTCCAGGAGGAGCTGGCCGCGCTGGGCTACAAGTTCCAGTTCATCACGCTCGCGGGCTTCCACGCCCTGAGCCACTCGATGTTCGCACTGGCCAAGGAATTCGCCAAGCGGGGCATGCCGGCCTTCGTCGAGCTGCAAGAGGCGGAGTTTGCCCTGCAGGCCGAAGGCTTCACCGCGGTGCGACACCAGCGCGAGGCCGGGGCCCCGTTTTTCGACGAGATCCAGAACATCGTGACGGAGGGCGAGAGCTCGATCGGCGCCATGAAGGGGTCCACCGAAGAGGAACAGTTCGTTTGAGGGGCGCGGGCGCGCCAAGAGCGCTCACCGCGGGCCGCCGGCCATTGGACGGGCCCCCGCGAGGCCCGGACGCGGACGAAAGAGAACACCCGCCCTCGCCTCGCGGCCCTCATTTCAGGAACGCGTTGGTGTAGAGCTCGTCGAGGGGGACCGCGTAATACCCCTTCTCTTTGGCCACGAAATAAGGGGCGGAGATCCCGTAGATGACCCAGTCCACCCCCAGGGTCACCTGCGTCGCCGCCCGGGCCAAACCGGGGAGCGCCTGGAGCAGAAGCAACGTCAAGGCCGACGCCGAGAACCATATCCTTCGCCGCACTTCTTCCACCCTCCACAAACCGCCTGGAAACAAAGTCGGGGGGGGCCTTCAAAAATCGCCTCCGCGACTTTTACGCCAAGACCGCGATGGCCTCGACCTCCAGCAGCCAGTCCGGGTCCACCAGCCGCTTGACCTCAACCCACGTGCTGGCGACGGCCTGATTGGAGAGGTACTCGCACCGGATCTTGGACATGGTTTGATAATGCGTCTCCATGTCCGTGCAGTAGAGGTTGATCTTCACCACGTGATCGAACGTCGCGCCGGCCGCCGCCAGGCATTTCTTGATGTTCTCGAACACCTGCCGCGCCTGGACCTCGATGTTCCCCTTGCCCACCAACTTGCCATGGGCGTCCACCGGCGTCTGGCCGGACACATGGATCGTGTTCCCGATCTTCATCACCTGGGCGAATCGGGGACGGGCGTCCCACACCCCTTTGGGCTGAACCGCTTCCCTCGGCATGCTCTCTCCTTTCAATCGTTGGAAATATCTTCTTCGGGCGGCTCCCCCTGAACGGGAAAGCGCCTGCGCAACGCCCGATCCCGCCGTTTTCCTCCCGCCCCGTCCCAGAGGCTCACCGCTTCGCCCAATCCGAGGCGTCCAGCAGGCCCCGGAGAAACGGCAGGGCCTCGCTCCACACGACCGCGCCCGATAGCACGTGCCCCGCCTTGACCTCGCGGGTGACGACTCCACACTTCTTTCCCATCCGCCGCTTGAGGGCTTCGGCGAACCGGCGCATCTGCTCGATGGAAACCGTCTGGTCCTCGGTGCCGTGGATCAGCAAGATGGGGCAGGACAGCCCGCCGGACAAGGCGGCGGGAGAGCGGCGCGCCATTTCCGGAGGGAAGGCTCCCGCCTCCCGCCCGATCCGATCCCTCATCTCCCGGGCCGCCTTGGGCAGGGTTCCTTTCGGGGAGGTCCCCTTTCCGCCCCCCTTCGCGACCTCCCGAAGGTCATAGAGCCCGCTCTGCAGGATGAGGCCGAAGACCCCGGGGATGCGGGGGGCCAGCAAGGCGGCGGCCGTCGCTCCGCGCGACGCGCCGAAGAGGGCGATCCGCCGCGAGTCCACGTACGGGAGCCTCTGGAAGTGCGTGATGGCCGACTGGAGCCGCAAGAGGGTCTCCGGGCCCACAAAGTCCCGCTCTCCCGTGGAATCGCCGAAGCCGGGCATCGAAGGCGCCATCACAGCGTAGCCCTTGGAGGCGAGGAACTCTCCCGTGCCGTCGTAGAAGAACTCCTTGCCCCCGGGCGGGCCGGCGGGCTCGGGTTGATCGCCGTGGAGGAGGACAACGCCGGGGAAGGGCCCTTTCCCCGCCGGGCGAAAGAGGAAGACCTCCGTCCAGTCCATCCCGAAGGGGGAGCGATTCAGGAACGCCCGCTCGACGACCACGCCCTCCTCGGCCGTCTGAAGCCGCGTGACCGCGCAACCGGCCGTCAGGACCCCCAGCGCCATAAAGGGAGCGACCTTGAGAAGACCGTTTCTCCATCCCATCTTGGCCTTCCTCACGGGAGGGTCGATCTCACGGATGCAGGATCAGCTTTCCGAACTGGCCGCGGTCCGCCAGCACCCGCTGGGCTTCCGCCGCATGCTCCAGGGAGAACGTCCGGTCGATGGTCGCGCGAAGCCTGCCGTCGGCCAGAAGCCCGAGGACCGTCCGGAACTCCTCGCGCGTCCCCAGCGTGGAGCCGACGATGGACTTGCTCGCGAAGTACACGGCGCGGTAATCGAGTTCCACCAGAGGCCCGCTGGTCGTACCGCAGATGACGATCCGGCCCTCCTTCCTCAGGGATGCGATGCTCCGGGCGAGGGTCTCCTTCCCGACGGTCTCCACCACCATGTCCGCGCCCTTTCCGCCGGTGAGGTCCAGGACGGCCTCGTCGAAGGGCGCCTTCGCGTAGTTGATCCCTTCATCGGCGCCGAGCGCCCGGGCCTTCACCACCTTGTCGCTCGACCCGGCGGCCGCGATGACGCGGCAGCCGCAGAGCTTGGCGATCTGAATGGACGCCGCCCCCACGCCGCTCCCGGCCGCCAGCACCAGGACGGTTTCCCCCGCCCGCAGGCCGCCCCGCGTCACGATCATGTGCCAGGCGGTCACAAAGACGACGGGGGCCGTCGAGGCGTCGTCGTAGGACAAGGCGTCCGGGATGGGGAAGACGTTTCTTCCGGGCACCTTGACGTATTCGGCGTACCCGCCGTCCGCCGCCGCGCCCAGGATGCCGAACCGCGGACAGAGGTTGTCCCTGCCGGCCTGGCAGAACTCGCACTCTCCGCACGAAAGAACGGCGTGCACCGCCGCGCGGTCACCGGGTTTCACGTGGCGGACGCCCGGACCCGCCTCGGCCACGTCGCCCGCCACGTCCGAGCCAAGGATCCTCGGCAGGTCGATCTTCCGGCCCGGCAGCCCCCCCCGCGTCCAGAGGTCGAGGCGGTTGAGGGCGCACGCCCGAACGGCGACGAGGACCTCTCCCGGACCGGGCTTGGGGGTCTCCACCTCTTCGTATCTCAGGACGTCCAGGTCCCCGTGCTCGTAGAAGATGACCGCTTTCATCCGGAAAAGTCCCCCGCTACTGGTAGCGCCCGTTCGCCGAGGCCCCCGGGTCCTGGAGCTTCAGGCACGCGTAGAGGATGTCGTGGATGGGGGTGGGGACCCCCGCCTCCTTTCCCAGGCGGACGGCGGCCCCCGCCAGGCTCTCGATCTCCAGCGGCTTGTCGGCCTCCAGGTCCTTCTGAAGAGAAGACCGCATGTCCGGAAGCCCGTCCGAGAAGGCGATGACCCGCTGGACGGCGTCCGGCGGAAGGTCCACCCCGCGCGCCCGGGCCACGGCCTCCACCTCCCGGAGGGCCGAATGGTAGAGGGCCCGGGTCTCCGGAAGGTCCAGGATCGCCCGCAGCCCCCTGCGCGTCACGGCTGTCATCCCGCTCATGGGACAGATGTACAGGAACTTGCTCCAAAGGGCCGCCTCGATCCGCTCCGTCAGCTCCACGGGGACGCCGGTCCGCCCGAAGACCTCCCGCACCGCCTCGGCCCTGGGGGTCGGGGCGCCGGTCCGCTCCCCGAAGACGAGGCGGCGCGGCCCGCCCGCGTGCCGGACCACGCCGGGGGAGACGAGGGTCGCCTCGATGTAGACCGCGCCGGGAAGGACGTCGGGGCGCGCACCCCCTCTCGCCAGAACCCCGGCGATCCGCTCTGCGCTGTCCACGCCGTTCTGGACCGTCAGGATGAACGTCCCGCTCCTGAGGAGGGGCGGGAGCGCCGAGGCGGCCCTCTCCGTGTCGGGCCCTTTCACCGCGAAGAAGACCCAATCCGCCGGGCCGACCTCCCCGGGGTCCTCGGTCGCCCGGACGGCCTCGGGGGGCAGGGAGAAGTCCCCCTCGCTCGGGCTCTCCACCCGGAGGCCCCTTTCCCGCACGGCCCGGACGTGCTCTCCCCGGCCGACGAGGTGGACCTCTTCGCCAGCCCGGGCCAGCAGGCCGCCGTAATAGGAGCCGACGGCCCCGGCGCCCATGACCGCGACCTTCATCCCGAGGCTCCGGCTAGTTCCTTTTCCCGCGGACGAGCCGCCCGTTGTCCCAGGTCACCGCGCCGCGCCGGACGGTGTAGAGGACCGGGCCCATGAAGCGGATCGCCTGCTTGACGCTGGGCTGGTCGACGATCACCAGGTCCGCGCAGCAGCCCTCCTTGAGGCCGTAGCTCTTGAGGCCCACGGCCTTGGCCGCGTTGACAGTCACCGCGTCGTACAGAAATTCGATGTCTTTCGGGGTCTGGGCCTGAATGGCGTGGCCCAAAAACCAAGCCACCTCCAACTGGTTCATGCGGCCGAAGGGGTAGTACAAGTCCTGCACGTCGTCCTGGGAGCTGAGAATGTTGATGCCCAGGGCCAGCATCTCCCGGACGCGCATGATCCCCCGGCGGATGGGCTGGTCGTCGAACCGGCCGTTGAGCATGAGGTTGATGTGCGAGTTGCACGAGAAGTGGATGCCGGCCCGCTTGCAAAGGCGCAGGACCTTGTCGGCGTAGGAGTTGTTCCAGGACGCCATGGCCTCGGCGTGGCTGACGGTCACCGGACGGCGGAAGCCCGATTTCAGGACCTTGACGGCCACGGCCTCCAGCGTCCGGGAGTTGCCGTCGTCGGTGTCGTCCAACAGAAAGGCGAGGGGCGTCCCGTATTCCTCGGCCAGAGCGAAGCAGATGTCCACGTGCCTGCGGGCGTCCTCGTCCGTCCACTCGAACCAGGGAATGCCGCCGACCATGTCCGCCCCCAGCTCCAGGGCCTCGCGCATGAGGTCCTCCGTCCCCGGGTCGCAAACGATCCCTTCCTGGGGAAAGGCCACGACCTCGATGTCGATTACGTCGGCGTACCGCTTTTTGAGCTCCAGCAGCCCCTTGACCGGCGTGTTCCCCGCGCCGATCGTCCCCACGTCCGCGAAGAGCCTCAGGAAGGTTGCACCGTAGCGGACCGCCAGCTCCACCACGGGGCCGGCCCGGCCGACGATCTCCTGAACGGTGTACGTCTTGCGGAAATAGAGGGTGTTGCGGATGGCCTCGTCGAAGGTGCCGGAGACGTTGGGCTTGATCTCGCCCAGCATGCACTTGTCGAGATGGGTGTGGGCGTTGACGAAGGCGGGGGTCGTGAGCCGCCCCCGGGCGTCGATGACCCGCTTCGCGCGGCCCGTAATCTTCTTCCGGATTCGCTCGATCTTTCCATCGGCGATCCCGATGTCCACCGTGGAGTCCACCCCGCGCGGAAGGGCGTTTCGAATCAACAGGTCCATCTGAACAGGCCTCCTGGCTTACCCATTAGACGGCAACGAATCCTCCAGAGGAGCGGAAAGCGAATCGGTGAGAAGAAAATCAGCGCCCAGAGTATAGAAGGACTCGGCGTCTTGCGTCAACGGTCAACGTCCGTCCAGGGAGGCGAAAGGAACTCTGAAGACCGGCGGACTTCCGGGGGGCAATCCAGAAACGCGAATCCTCCCGCGCTAACCCTCCTTGGCCCTGCCCGGGACGATCTTCCCCAGGATGACCGGCCGGCGGGCGCCGGTGATCCCGGGGACGTTGGCCGGGACGCCCAAGAGCGCCGCCCTGGCCAGGAGCGCGAAGGAAACCGCCTCGACGGCGTTCGCGGGAATTCCCCGCTCATCCGACGGGACGACCTCGGCCTCCGGGAACTCCGCCCGAAGCCCTCTCATCAGGACGTCATTCCGCGCGCCGCCCCCGCAGACGACGGCCTCTCCAAAGGGCGGAAGAAATCGTTTGACCTGTTTTCCGATGGAGCGGGTCGTGAAGGTTGCCAGGGTGGCCAGGAAATCACAGAAGGCCGGCGACCCGAACCGAACCCCCTTCCGGCCCCGCAGGCCGAGGAAGGCGCGAGCGGCATCCGCCAGGAAGTGCGCCCCGAAGTCCTCCCGCCCCGTGGCCTTGGGCGGTTTCCGGCGGACGAAGGGATGGCCCATCAGGTGACAGAGGAGTTTTTCTTCCACGGCCCCCCGCGAGGCCATGTGTCCCCCCGGGTCGTAGGCCATCCGCCCCCGGCTGAACCTCCTCACGGCGGCGTCGAGCATCATGTTGGCCGGTCCGGTATCGAACCCCCGCAGGCCCGAAAGACTCTCCGGGTCATCCGGCCTGCGGGCGGGCGGAATCCAAGTGACGTTGGCGATCCCCCCGAGGTTGACGACGAGGACGGGCCTGTCGGGCCGCGAGAACAAGAGCCCGTGGGCATAGGGGGTGAGGGGCGCGCCGAGGCCCCCCGCCGCGACGTCCGCCGGCCGGAAGTCCGCCACCGTTGTGACCCCCGTCCGCTCCGCGATGACGGCCGCCTCGCCAATCTGGAGCGTCGCGCGGGCGCGCCGGGGTCCCAGGGGCGGCCGGTGGCAGACCGTCTGCCCATGAGAGCCGACGGCCGAGACACCGGACAGGCCGACCCCCGCCCCTCCCGTCACGCCCGCCGCGGCGGCCGCGAACCGCTCGCCCAGCTCGTAGTGCAGGACCGCCAGATCGGCGGTGGACTGGCCCGCAGGCCCCCCTGGCGGGGGGGAGACCTCAGAGAGCCGAAGAATCCGCGCCCGGAGGGACGGCGGAAAGGGGAACGGCCGGTGAGCGATCAGTCGGACCTCGGCGCGGCCGGCCTCGGCGACGACGGAAATCAGTGACGCGTCGATCCCGTCCGCCGACGTCCCCGACATGAGGCCGATGAAGAGGGTTCCCTTCAACGGGGATGACCCGGGGGGAAGCGGATAGGACGGTCTCACGGCGCGGCGGCCTCGCCCGTCCCACGCATCGCGCCCTCCGGGTCTTCCCCGTACCGAAGCCGGTACTGGCGGTAGTAAGCCAAGACCTTTCGGACGTACCGCCGCGTCTCCCGGTAAGGGATCGTCGCGATGAAGGATGCCTCATCCAAATGGCCGTTCACCCTCCACCACTCCTCGGCGGCCCCTCTGCCCGCGTTGTATGCGGCCACGGCCGGCGCCGTCCGGCCCCCGAAGTGGGCCAGCAGCCCTCCCAGGTGATGGCCGCCCAGGCGGACGTTCAAGCCCGGACGGAAGAGCTCCTCCTCCGAGGGGGGCGGAAGGTCAAGGCTTCGGGCCACGCGCCGGCCCGTTCCTGGCATCACCTGCATGAGCCCTCTGGCGCCGGCCACAGAAAGGGCGTCGGGGTCGTACGAGCTCTCCGCGAGGATGACGGCGTAGATCAGCAGCGGGTCCACGCCGGAGGCCGCGCGGACGGCACGCCCGGCCTCGAGAGTCCGCCGGTCCAGGGGATACATCATGCGCCAGAACGACCCGGGCGGCCGGTCCAACCCGACGCGGGCGGGCCAAAACGCCGGACGGTGAAGAATCCGGAGGGCTTCGTGGTAGTCCCGGGCGCGATAGAGAAGCCGGGCCCGCTGATACAGGAAATAGGGGTCGTCGAGCCGGCCGTCCTCCAGCGCCTCGGCGGCGGCCCGAAAAAAGCCCGCCAGGAAAAACTCTTCCGCCCCCTCCACAACCTCCCGCGCCCTCCGGTCAAAAGAGGGCCTCTTCAAAAATCGAGGGACAGAGCCCGCGTTTCCCCTCCGGGACTCCCCTCCTCCGAGGCGCTCAGCGGCCAACTGGCCGTAGTACGACAAGGGGTCCAGACGAACAGCCGAGCGGTAATAAGAGCTGGCGGTGGGTCGCTTCGCCCCCTCGGCGGCCCGGCCCGCCCAGAAGAACGCGGCCTGCGCCACGGGCGCGCGAGGCCGCTCCCTCCCCAGGTCGGCAAAGACCCGCTCGGCCTCGTCCAACCGCCCCCGGCGAAAGTGGATCCACCCGACGCGCCAGCGCGCCTCGTCGGCCCACTCGGCGCCCGGAGGCCCGGCCGCCAGGAGGCGGTACCGCTCGAGAGACGGCTCCAGAAGACCGTCGTCCTCCTCTACCCGCGCCCAGAGGAAAAGGAGCCGCCGCGCCCAAGGGCCTTTCGGATCAGAAGCCACGACCTCTCCCGCGGATCTTTCGAACCCCTCCCGGTCCCCCTGCCGGAGCTTGACCCGCGCGAGATAATACAGGGCCCTTGGCCCCCAGCGGCCCGCGCCATCGCGGTCGGCCACCCAACGGAGATGTCGGGCCGCATTCTCGTTGTCCCGAAGAAAATACAGATCGAGGCCTACGTAAAAAACGGCCTCCATCCGCGCCGCCGAAGCCAAGGGCTTCCTGAGAAGGACCCGCCAGCCCTCCAGGGCCTCGCGGATGCGCCTCGCCTCTTGGAGCGACTGGGTTCTCCGCCACAGCTCTTCCGTGGTCGGGCGAGGAAGGACGATCCCCCGCTTCTCCAGGTCCTCCAAGCGTCTTTCGGCCTCAGCGGCCTCCTCCTGGAGCGGAAAGCGCAGCCAAAGACGGTGGTAGATCCGCACAGCCCCGACCAGGTCGCCCCCCGCCTCCAGACATCGCCCCCGAAGCAGAAACGCCTTGGGGACGTCCGCGTGGGAGGGGTGTCCGGCCTCAAGGGCGCGGGCGGCGGAAGCGGTCTTGGGACAGTTTCCCGCCTGGAACCAGGCCCGGGACGCCGCGCTCAGCGAGGCCGCCGCCAGGCGGCCCCTTCTGCCAACGGAATCAAAGATTTTCGCCGCGTCCAGGTGCCGGCCCAGCCTTTCCAAGGCGAGGGCCTTGAGGAAGCGGGCGCGCGCCGAAAGCCCGGGCGCAGACTCGGCGCCTCCCTCGAGAAGCCGCAGGGCCTCCGACGGCCGACCCGCTTCCAGGTGGGCCCGGGCGGCGGCGAGCCGCGCCCTCCCCTTCCAGGGATCGAAACCCCCGTCCAGGGGCCGCCGCAAAAACGTCTCGGCCAACCGGGCGGCCGCATCGAAGTCCCCCTCCGCCAGCGCCCGCAGCGCGAGGGCCAGCTCGTTCGGAAGCCGTCGCGGCCCCCCGGGAAGCTCCTCGACGACCCAGGCGACGGACGCGGAATCCGCCTGAGCCGGCTGAATCCCGCTCCCCGGGGGGAGGCCGGCGGCCATCAGGGGCGCTCCGGCGAGAAGGACGAAAACCGAGCGTCGAAGCGGCTGTTTCAGGAAGTTCAAATGGGTCATACGCATCAAGAACCGGAGCCGTATCGTGAAACCGCGCCCATTATCCACCGAGACCCGCCCCTTCTCAAACCGGCTCCACAAACCTGCGGCCCGAACCGCCCCGGGAAAGCGCCAACCCATTGACTTTCCGGCCCCAGGTTGCTAGGTTGTGTTAAGTGTTGGGCTTTTGCGATTGAGAGGTCAAGTGCCTACCGTCACAGACCTTTCCCAGGGGGGCGGTCTCTGGAGCCTGATCTTCCACGCTGGGCCCGTGGTCCAGCTGGTTCTCTTGATCCTCGTCGCCTTCTCCGTCCTCTCGTGGGCCATCATCTTCACCAAATACCGGACCTTGACCCATGCCCGGGAGCAGACCGAAAAGTTCCTCCACGCCTTTTGGAACAACCAGCGGCTTGATGCCCTCTACGAAAAGTCCGAAGGATGGATCCACAGCCCGGTGGCGAAGGTCTTCCGCGCCGGGTACCGCGAGCTCTCGCGCCTGCATCCGGTGGTCTCCAAGACCGAGTCAGAAGGTGGGGTTTTGGTGGCGCCTGAGACCGCCGTCCTGCAAAACGTGAGCCGGGCCATGTCCCGCGCCCGCAACCTGGAAACCTCCCGGCTGGAGAAGACCCTCACCTTTCTGGCCACCACAGGCAGCGCCACGCCCTTCATCGGCCTGTTCGGAACGGTGTGGGGGATCATGGACGCCTTCCGCGGCATCGGCCGGACCGGCGCGGCGAGCCTGGCGGTCGTGGCGCCGGGCATCAGCGAGGCCCTCATCGCGACGGCGATGGGCCTGGCGGCGGCCATCCCGGCGGTCATCGCCTACAACGCCTACTTGAGGCGCGTGCAGACCCTTGCAACCGAGATGGAGAACTTCTCCGACGAGTTCATGAACCTGGTCGAGCGTTACTACGCGAGCCGCTGATCCCCGACATCCAAGGGGCGGGAAAGAGACAGGGACCGTGGTCCTCAATGCAAGAAACGGAAGAGCTCTGGCGGAGATCAACGTGACTCCCCTGGTGGACGTGATGCTGGTGCTGCTCATCATCTTCATGGTGACGGCCCCGTTTCTCCAGCAGGGCGTGGACGTGGACCTGCCGCCCGTGGCCGCGCGGGAGCTCCCTCTCGAGGCAGACCAGCTCATCGTGTCCATCGCCAAAGACCGCCGGGTGTTCCTCAACCGGGCCCCGTTGAGCATCCCCCAGCTTCGCGCCAAGCTGGAGGCCATCTACAAAGAGAAGCCCCGCAAAGAGGTTTTCCTGCGCGCCGACAAGGATGTCCCCTACGGCTTCGTGGTGGAGACCATGGCCGCCATCCGGGCCAGCGGGATCCAGCGCGTCGGCATGGTGACCGAGTCGGCCACCGTCACCAAGCCATGAGACACGACGACCCGGAACCCAAACCCCGATGGGGCCTCATGGTGGGGGTCTCGGTGGGGATCCACGCCCTCATCCTGGGCGGGGCGGTCATGCTGGCCTCCGGGTCGGGACCCCGACTCACCCTGTACGCCCCCGCCCTGAGCGTGAGCCTGGTGGGGCCGGGAGACATCGGTCTCCCCCCCGGAGGGGAACCGGCCGCAAGCCCGCCCCTACCCAAAGAGCCCCCGAAAGCGGAGCAAAAGCCCGCCCCCAAGTCCGAGGTGTCCGCAGTCCAGCCGCCAAAGGCCAAGGAAACACCCGAAATCAAAACCGAAAAGAAGGCCCCGCCAAAACGGCCGCCGAAGGCCGAGAAGGTAGTCAGGGTCCCCAAGGCCGCCCCGGCCAAGAAGCCGGAGGCGCCGCCCAAGGCCGCGGAAAAAACCCGCAAAGAGACGCCCCGGCCAAGCCCCCCCAAGCAGCCCCCGAAAAAGGAGCTCACGGCCCAGGAAGCCGATGCGCTCGCCCGCATCCGCGAGCGCATCCTGGCTCACGCTGGAAGGCCCGGGGCAGACGGCCCCCCCGGGGGCCCCGGCGGACCGGGCCGAGGCGGGGGCGGACTCGGCGTGCCGGGGGCGACCGGAACCGGGCTGAACACGTACAAGAACGAGCTGGCCCGCATTTTCTATGCGGCCTGGGTCCTGCCAAGGACTCTTCAGAGGGAGGACCTGACCGCCACCGTCGTCATCCACATTGACCGCAGCGGGCAGATCGTAAAGACCGAGGTCCAAAAGCCCTCTGGAGACCGATATTTCGACGAGTCGGTCCTGCGGGCAGTCGCCAAGGTCCAGGCCGGAGGCGGTCTGCCCCCCCTGCCGCCTGAAATCCCCGGCCGAGTCATGATTCAGGGACTTCTGTTCGACCCCAAAATCCATCGAGGGTTGTCCCGTTGAGCGCCCCCGCCCGAGTCAAAAATCCCCTCCGGACAGTTTTTCTGGCCGTCTGCCTCGCCCTGTGGGCCCTTCTGATCGGTTCCGCGCCGGCCCAGGTCCAGCCCCAGGACTTCATCATCATCGGCCCCGGCGGGGGCCGCCAGCTCCCCTTGGCCGTTGACGCGTTCCGCAACCTGGGTTCCCAAGAGGCCGCCTCGCCCCTGGGACTCAAGATCAGCCAAGTCATCTCGGAGGACCTGAAGGCGACGGGGCTTTTCCGGCTGCTCGACCCCGTCTCGTTCCTGGAAGACCCGCTCGGCGGGGCGCTCATCCCCGAGGAGATCGACTTTCGCAACTGGAGCGCCATCGGGGCGGAGGCCCTGATCAAAGGCGGATTCCGCCTGGAAGGAGACCGCCTCGAGGTGGAGGCCCGACTGTTCGTGGTCGTCCGGAGCAGCATGGTGGTCGGCAAGAAATATGTCGGCCGCCCGGATGACTTCCGGCGCATCGCCCACAGTTTCGCCAACGAGGTGGTCCGCTTCTTCACGGGTGAGCCCGGGACCTTTGACGGCCAGATCGCCTTCGTCTCCTCCCGGCAGGGCGTCAAGGAGATCTCCCTCATGGACTACGACGGGTTCTCCTCCCGCCAGATCACCCGCAACGGGTCGATCAACCTGAAACCCGCCTGGTCCCCGGACGGGCAAAAGCTGGCCTACACCTCCTATCAGCAGCGGCAGCCGGCCATATATGTGGCGGACCTCATCCGGGGGGGGAGCCGCCGCCTTCCCCTCGACGCCGATATGGCCACGGGCGCCGTCTGGTCGCCGGACGGCGCCCTCATGGCCGTGGCCCTCAGCCGCCGGGGGAACACCGACCTCTACCTGCTTCACGGGGACGGGCGCCTGCTGCGCCGGCTGACCGAACACTTCGCCATCGACGTGGACCCGGCCTGGTCTCCCGACGGCAAGACCCTGGCCTTCACGTCCAACCGCTCCGGGTCCCCTCAGATCTACCTCATGGATGCAAACGGGCAGAACATCCGGCGGCTCACGTTCGAGGGTCGGTACAACTCCTCGCCCGTCTGGTCCCCCAAGGGCGACCTCATCGCCTTCAACGGCACCGTCGACGGCGAATTCAAGCTGTCCGTCATCCGGCCGGACGGAACAGGGCTCCGGAGGGTCACTTCGGCCCCGGGCAAGCAGACCGATCCGTCCTGGTCCCCCGACGGGCGGTTTTTGGCCTTCACCTCCTCCGGCGGCCGGGAGGAAAAGCACGTGGCTCTCCTGAACGTGGCGACCGGCTGGCTGAAGCGGCTGGGAAAGGGGGAAACCCCCTCCTGGAGTCCCCGAGTCCAGAGGACGGGAGAAAAATAATTTGAAACGGCCGTGCGCCCCTGGCGTTTGATAAGGCGGATCACTATATTGGGGCACTGTGCTGAGGGGAGGATGGAGATGTGTGGAGCTGTACGAGGGATGTCCGGACGTAGCCACTAGGATGACACCATGGGGAGGTAAACAGATGCGGCTCAAAAGGATCCGTAAACATATTCCAATTCTCTTGATCGTCGGGGTCTCCGTCCTGGCGGTGGGATGCCCAAGAAAGCCGCCGGAGCCAGTAAAACCGCCTCAGCCCGCCCAGCCCAGGGAGGCTCCGGTTGCGCGGCCGGCAGTCCCCGCGCCGCCCGCTGCGCCCTCGGCACCCAGCGTGAAGGAGGAAGACACGAAGGCGCGCGAGTTCCAGGACGCCATGCGCGCCTTTGAAGGCGAACTCGTTCACTTCGACTTCGACCGCTCGGAAATCAAGGAAGATTTCAAGCCGATCCTCGAGCGGAAGGCTGGTTTTCTCAAGCGCTACGCCAACGCCCGGGTCCAGATCGAAGGCCACGCCGACGAACGCGGCTCCGTCCAATACAACCTGGCCCTGGGAGACCGGCGCGCCAACAGCGCGAAAGCCTACCTGGTGGCCCTGGGCATCGACGCGAACCGGATTTCGACCATCAGCTTCGGAGAAGAACGGCCGCTGGACGCGGGGCACAATGAAGCCGCCTGGTCGAAAAACCGCCGGGCGAAATTCGTTGTGGTCGGCCAGTAAGGGGAGGGAGTCTTTCTCCCGTTTTGTCTTCAAGAAGGGAGAGGAATTGTGGTGTTTCCGCGATTGGCGGGAGTGGTCGGATGCCTGTTGGTCCTGCTGACGGGCTGCCTCACCACGGAGGAGGCGGAGCTCATCCGGTCCGACATCCGGCGGCTGCAGCGGGAGATCCGCCTGCTTCGGGACGAGGAAGGCCAGCAGAAACGGGCCGTTGAGTCCGCCGTCGATCCGGTCGCCAGCCGTGTGGAGAGCCTGCGGAAGGAATTGCAGGAGGTCCGCCGACTCCAGGCGGATTTCGAATCTCGTCTGCTGAGCACGCAGCAGGCGGCTGCGAAGGCCACCGGGGCGACCGAGGAACGGGGCTTCCGCGCGCAACAGATCGAGAAAGAGCGGCAGGAACTCAAGGAAGCCCTGGAGGGTCGCTTGGCCGCGCTGGAAAAAGAGCTGACCCTGGTCAAAAACAACCTGGGCTTCAAGAGACCCACCGCGGCCTCTCCGACCACTCCCTCCCCGGAGCGGCCCGCCGCCCGGTCGGCTCCGACCGCCACCCCCCCGAGACCGCCGCCCGCGGCCAAGTCGAAGACGGCGAGCCCCATCTCTCCGCCCACGGTGCCCGTCCTGCCGCTCACGCCGACGGCGCCGCCTCCCGCCGTGGCTCCGCCCCCGGGCGTCGCGGAGGACGTGCGGGCCCACACGCAGGCCGCGGCCCTGATCCAGGCGAAAAAGCTGGCGGAAGCGCGGCAGAAATTCCAGGAATTCCTCCGCCGCTTTCCCACCTCCCCGCTGGCGGACGACGCCCAGTACGGGATCGGCGAAACGTACTACCAGGAGAAGCGCTACGACAAGGCCATCCTGGAGTTTGACAAGGTGGTCATCAATTATGCCAAAGGGGATAAAGTCCCCGGCGCCCTCCTGAAACAGGGATTCGCTTTCCTCGCCCTGGGGGACAAGGAGTCGGCCAAACAGCTTTTGACCCAACTGGTCACCGAATTCCCCAATTCGGAAGAGGCGAAAACGGCCCGCTCCAGGCTCTCGAATCTCTGACGGCGCACCTCCCCGCGCCCCCTTGTGAGCCCCTCCCGGAAGGGGTATCTTGATCGGGTGGGTTTCGCACCCGGCCCCGCGGCCGGAAACCGGCAAGAACATCGCTTTTCGACGAGCCCGAGATGTGGAGAGCAAAGCGAAAACGCTCAGTGGGGCGCCGCCTGCTCAAGACCGCGGGAATCCTCCTCGTCCTGGTCCTGCTGGTCCTCCTCGCCCTTCCGTATCTCGTCAACCTTGAGAAATACCGGACGATCATCGCCGAAGAGCTCAGCCGCCAGCTGGGCAGGCCCGTGCAGGTGACGGCCCTCAGGCTCCGGGTGATTCCCAACGTAAGCCTGGAAATCCAGGGCTTGCGCATCCTCGACCGGCCCGGATTCGGCCGGCAACCGGCTCTCACCGCCGACGCCTTGCGGGCGCGCGTCCGCCTCCTCCCCCTCTTGCAAAAAAAGCTGCAAATCCAGAGCGTCCGCCTGGAGCGCCCCGTTCTCGTCCTGCGCCGCGACCGCGCCGGCTTCAACAATCTCCTGGCGCCGAGGCCCTCTCCCTCCGCGGCCAAGCCGTTCACCCCGGCGCCGCCGGGTGGGCCTCCCCCTCCGGCCCCCTCCGCGCCGGAAGCCCCGGCCGAACTCTCCCCGCCGTTGGCGGGGCTCCTGATCGGCAACCTGGACATCGAGGACGCCGAGTTCCGCATCGAGGACCCCACAATCGGCGCCCCCATCGTCCTCCGGGGGATCAATGTCAGGATGAGCCAGCCCTCCCCGGAAGAGACGGTTCAGGTGCGTCTTCGGACCCAAGCGCCCGTCTTCCAGGTCAACGCCCAGATCGGCCCCATTGACTGGAAGGACACCCTGGCCACTCCGGCGGAGGGAAGCCTGGTCATCGGCAAGGGCTGGATGAACGCCCTGCGGCCCTGGTTGGATCGGCGCCTGCGCGGAAGCGCCTTGGACCTTTCCGAGGCCGAGCTGTCCGGCGAAATCCGGGCGCGGGGGAGTCTCCAGCGGGCCGAGATCAAGGGGGATCTCTCCGTTCAAAACGTCAAAGAGCGCGCCAGGCCCCGCGCACGACCGGGCGCCCCGGACCTGGACCTTCAGCTCAAGTCGAACCTCAAGGTGTCCCGCCGAGAGCCGGGTTCGCCCCTCACATTCGAGGCGGACGGAGCCATCGGCATCGGACGCCTTCTCTTCCACGTGACGGGCCAAGGCGCGGCGGACTCCGAGCACCTTCGTTTCCAATCGGAGGTGCAAGGCGCCCGCGTCCAGGGAAGCGATCTGATGCCCCTTTTGCGAATCGCCCTCGGGGAACAGGCCGACGCCTTGAAGCTGGACGGGCTGGTCGGCTTCCATCTGAAGGCCCGGCGGGAAAAGGAAACAACATCCGTCGTTCTGTCCCTGGACGGCCGCAACGCACAGGCGGGCTTCGGGACGGCGTTCCGCAAACCCGCCGGCGTGCCCCTGAAGCTGTCGGCGACAACGGTGGTCTCCCCCGGCGGGCTGGAGGTCAACCCCTTCTCGCTGGAACTGCGTCAGATTCGATTCCAGGGGAGCCTCCGTCAAACCGACGGAACCTTGAGCCTCCAGGGCGAAACCGGGACCTTTCCCCTGGAAGGCCTGGAAACGCTTTTCCCCGCGGCCGCGCCCTGGGGACTGGCGGGAACGACGCGCATCGGGATTGTCGCCAACGGCAAGGTCGAGGACATCCTCCGCCAACGGCTCCAAATCCAGGTCACCCTGGAGGACGGCGCGGCCAGCTTTCCGGCGCTGGCGGCCCGAATCCGCAACCTCCGGGGCTTCGCGCTGCTCACCCCCCGATCGGTGCAGATCAGCCGGACCCACGCGCGAATTGGTCAGAGCGAGATCAAACTGGAAGCGCAGCTCGTCGACTTCGCCGCTCCGCGAATCCGGTTCGACCTGCGCCTTCCCTCCTTCCGGCTGGAGGATTTTCTTCCCCCCTCCCCCACTCCGCAGAAATCGGGCGCCGCTCTGCGCGCGCCTTTCGTCCGGAAGGCGTCCTGGCCGCCGGGCGAGCCGGGGCGCCGCCCCGGGCCGGAACCCCTTCGGCTCTCTCAAAGCGGTCCCTCGCCCGCCCCTTCCCTTCTCAAACACGCCCAGGCGGAGGGGACCCTGCGGGTTGGACAGGGCGAGGCCAAGGGAATCCATTTCCAGAATCTCTCCGCCGACGTTCGCCTTCGGGACGAAAAGCTGCGCGCCGAGCGGGTGCGCGCGGACTTGTACGGCGGCGCGCTGGAAGGCGCCGGGGAGTACGCGCTCGACCGGCGGCCCGGCCCCTTCCGGGCCCGGCTGACCCTCAAGGGAGTCCGCGCCGAGAAGGCGCTGGCAGACCGCCTGCCGGGCCCTCCCGTCCTGTCCGGCCGCGCAGACCTGACGGGCGAGTTTGAAGGGGCGGGGTTCACAAGGGAGGATCTCGAGCGCGCCCTCTCGGGGAAGGGCGAGATCACCGTCACTGACGGGGAAATCCGCAAGCTGGAATTTCTGGGGGAGGTGGAAAAGGTCCTGAAGATGGAGGGCCTTTTCGGCCTTCAAGACGGGAAAAAGCGGTTCGACCGGCTGGCGGGCCCGTTTGAAATCCGAAAGGGGAAGGTGATCCTTCCCAACCTGCGCCTGACCTCCTCCGGCCTCTCCATGCAGGCCGCCGGAGAGGTGGACCTGAACTTGCGAAGCCAGCTCACCGTCACGGCCCAATTCGACGACAAGGCCAGCCGGCGTCTCTCCCGGAGCCTCCTCGGGGCCCTCATGCAACCCGGCGAGCGCCTCGAGATCCCCTTTCGCATCCGGGGGCCCCTCGCCTCCCCCCAGGTCAGCCTCGACCCCCGCTTTCTGGAAAAACGCCTGCGTCAGAACCCCGGGAAGGTCCTCAAGGACGCGCTCGAACGTCTGCTGCGCTGAAAGGGGGGGCCATGGCTGGATTTCAGATCCCCGACGACTTGACCCAGGAATCCGAATCCAAAATCGTCTTCCTGATCCTGGACGGTCTGGGCGACATCCCCGGGACCGGGGGGCTCACCCCGCTGGAGGCCGCCCGCACCCCCAACCTGGACGCCCTGTGCGAGAGCGGCACGTGCGGCCTGCTTGACCCCGTCCAGCCGGGGGTCACGCCGGGGAGCGGCCCGGGCCACCTGAGCCTGTTCGGCTACGACCCGGTGGCCCATCCGGTCGGACGCGGCGTCCTCTCCGCCCTCGGCCTGGACTTCCCCCTCAAGCCCGGCGACGTCGCCGCCCGGATGAACTTCGCCACCGTGGACGCGGCGGGGAACGTGACCGACCGGCGCGCCGGACGGATCGACGACGAGACCAACCGCCGGCTTGTCGAACGGCTGAACGGCGGGGGCGAGGGCGTGAGCCTGGAGGGTGCCCAATGCTTCGTCCGCTCGGAGAAGGAGCACCGGGCCCTGGTCGTCTTCCGGGGGGAGAGGCTCACGGCGGACGTGTCCGACACCGACCCCCAGGCCCTCGGGGTTGCCCCCCTGACGCCCCGCCCCACGGCCCCCCAGGGGGAGAGGACGGCTCGCGTCGTCGGCGCCTTCGTGAAGCGGGCGGGCGAGCTCCTCCGGGAAGAGCCCCGGGCGAACACCGTCCTGCTCCGGGGCTTCGACACCCTGGCGCGCCTGCCCTCCATGTCCGAGCGGTACCGCCTGCGGGCCCTGGCCGTCGCCGGCTACCCCATGTACCGGGGCCTGGCCCGGCTCGTGGGAATGGAGGCCCCGGCCGGCTCGTCCGACCTGCAAAAACAGGTGGACCTCGCAGCCGGGCGCTGGGACGACTTCGACTTCTTCTACATCCACGTCAAGGCCACCGACCTCTGCGGAGAGAACGGGGACTTTGACGGGAAGCGGGACGCCATCGAGCGGGTGGATGCGGGGGTTCCCCGGCTCGCGGAGCTTCTTTTCAAGGGCGGCCCCGGGAAGACCCCCAACGCGCCATCCAACGTCCTGGTCGTCACCGGGGACCACTCCACCCCCGTGCCCTTGAAGGCCCACAGCTGGCACCCCGTTCCCGTTCTCCTCGCTTCCCCCACCTGCCGCAGGGACGGACAGCGGACGTTCGGCGAGCGGTCCTGCGCGGCGGGAGGCCTCGGCCGCTTGCCCATGCGCTCTCTCATGTCCATCGCCCTGGCCCACGCCGGCCGCCTGGTCAAGTTCGGGGCCTGACCATGGCGAAACCCGTAGAGGCCGCGCGAAAGCGCGCGACCGAACTGGTGTGGGCCCTCCACCATCACAACTACCGCTACTACGTCCTGGACGACCCGGAGATCTCCGACGCCGAATACGACGCCCTCCTGCGGGAGCTTCAGTCCCTGGAGGAGCGGCACCCGGAGCTGAGGTTTCCGGACTCCCCCACGCAGCGCGTCGGAGCGCCACCGCTGGAGGCCTTCGGGACGGTCCGCCACGCCATCCAGATGCTGAGCCTGGACAACGCCGTCAGCGAAGAGGAAACGCGGGAGTTCGACGCCCGGGTGAAGCGCTTTTTGGCTTCCGCCGACATCCAGCCGCCGGACCGACTGGAGTACGTGGCCGAGCCCAAGCTCGACGGCGTGGCCGTGGAACTCATCTACCGCGACGGCCTCCTGGAAACTGGCTCCACCCGCGGCGACGGGGTCACCGGAGAGGACGTGACGCAAAACCTGAAGACCGTCCGCGCCATCCCGCTGCGCCTCCGGGGGGATTCCCCCCCGCTCCTTCTGGAGGTCCGCGGGGAGGTGTACCTGGGCCTCGAGGCCTTCCGGCGCCTCAACCGGGAGCGCGAGGCCGCAGGCGAACCCCCCTTCGCCAATCCCCGAAACGCGGCCGCCGGCTCCTTGCGCCAGCTCGACTCTTCCATCACGGCAAAACGGCCGCTGACCATCTGCTGCTACGGCGTGGGGCGCGTGGAGGAGGCCGGTCCCTCGAGGCCCGGCCTCTCCGGCCAGTGGGAGACGCTGAAGCGGCTGAACGCGTGGGGTCTTCGCACGAGCGACCGGGCGCGGCTCTGCCGTGGGATCGAGGAAGTCCTGGGATACTACCGGGAGCTCGAATCCGTCCGCGAAAACCTGGACTACGAGATGGACGGCATCGTCGTCAAGGTGAACGACTTCGCTCTTCAGCGGGCGCTGGGGACGACGGCCCGCAGCCCCAGGTGGGCGGTGGCGTACAAGTTCAAACCCCGCCAGGCGACGACGGTGGTCGAACACATCGTGCCCCAGGTGGGGCGGACCGGGACCCTGACGCCCGTCGCCCACCTGCGGCCGGTCCGCGTGGGCGGAGTGGAGGTGAGTCGCGCCACCCTCCACAACCAGGACGAGGTCGACCGCAAGGACGTCCGCGTCGGGGACTCCGTCTGGGTCCAACGGGCGGGCGATGTGATTCCCGAGGTGGTCCAGGTGATCCTGGAAAGGCGTCCGCCGGACGCCCGCCCCTTCCAGATGCCGAAAGCCTGTCCGGTCTGCGGCGCGCCCGTCGAGCGGGTCCCGGGGGAGGCGGCCCACCGGTGCACCAACGGGTTTTCCTGCCCCGCTCAGCTCAAGGAGGCGGTCCGCCACTTCGGCTCGAAAAACGCGCTGGACATCGACGGGCTGGGAGAGAAGCTCATCTCCCAGCTGGTCAACCGGGGTCTCGTGCGCAATGTCGCCGATCTCTACCGGCTGGACCTGGAGACCCTGGCCGGCCTGGAGCGCATGGCGGAGAAATCCGCCTCCAACCTCCTCGCGGCGCTGGAAGGCAGCAAAAAGACCACCCTGGCCCGGTTTCTCTTCGGGCTGGGTATCCGGCACGTGGGCGAACGCCTGGCGGCGGTCCTGGCGGAGGAGTTCGGGGACATGGACCGCCTGATGAACGCCGCGGAGGAGGAGCTCGTCCAGGCGCACGAGGTGGGGGAGATCGTGGCGAAGAGCATCGCCGGGTTCTTCCGCCGGAAGGAAAACCGGGACATCATCCAGATGCTGCGGACCGAGGCCGGGATCCACTGGCCCGCCCCCGAGAGGGCGGAGGAGCGGGCCGCCCGGGTGCGAGGCCCGCTGGCAGGCAAGACCATCGTCTTCACGGGGGAGCTCTCCATCCCCAGGGAGGAGGCCAAACGCCTGGCGGAATCCTGCGGGGCCCGGGTGACCTCCTCCGTCGGCAAGAAGACCGACATCGTCGTGGCCGGCGAGGCCGCGGGCAGCAAGCTGGAGAAGGCGAAAAAACTGGGAATCCAGATCGTGGAGGAGGACACCTTCCGCCGGTGGACGTCATCCCGCCCCCCAACGGCCCATCTCCCAACGGGTTGACGGCGCGGGGGCCGGGGTATAGTAATTGAACCCAGCGCTTGTTCCCCAAACCCGGATACCGCGCAGCGGCTCAATCCCCACAGGACGACGCCGGGTCGGCGGAGGCGTCCGCCCCCGGAGAGGAGAATCCTTGAAAGTCCGAAAGGCCGTCTTTCCCGTCGCAGGACTCGGAACCCGCTTCCTGCCCGCCACCAAAGCCTCTCCCAAAGAGATGCTCCCCTTGCTGGACAAGCCCCTGATTCAGTACGCGGTGGAGGAGGCCAAGGCGTCCGGCATCGACGAGGTCATCTTCGTGACCGGCCGGGGCAAGCGGGCCATCGAGGACCACTTCGACGTTTCGGTGGAGCTGGAGCAGGTCCTGGAGAAGAAAGGCCAGACGGACCTGCTGGAGCAGGTGCGCGCCATCTCCAACATGGTCCAGATCGTCTACGTCCGGCAAAAAGAAGCCCTCGGCCTCGGGCACGCGATCCTGTGCGCCCGGGACGTGGTCGGCGACGAGCCCTTCGCGGTGATCCTGGGCGACGACATCATCGACTCCGAGCGGCCCGTGACGGCCCAGGCCGTCGACCTGTTCCAGGAGCGGGGCGGATCGGTGGTGGCGGTGGAGGCAATTCCCCGAGAGCGGATCAGCGCTTACGGCGTCATCGCCGGGAAGCGGGTCCAAAACCGGGTCTGGCGGGTTCAGGACCTGGTGGAAAAGCCTGTCCCGGAGGAGGCCCCTTCCGAGCTTGCGGTGATCGGACGGTACGTGCTGACGCCGGAAATCTTTGATATTCTGAGAAAAACCAAGCCTGATCGCCGGGGGGAGATCCAGTTGACCGACGCCCTGCGGCACCTGTGCCGGGAAAGCGCGGTGTTCGGTCTTGTGTTTGAGGGAAGGCGATACGACGCCGGCAACATTTTGGGATTTCTGGAGGCGACGGTCGAGCTGGCCCTCAAGCGGCCTGACCTGTCGGAGACCTTCCGCAATTACCTCAAAGGACTGGCTCTCTGACGCGCGAGCGGTAGGGTGGAACCCGCTGGACCCGCAGAACATGAGCCCCGAAACTGACGAACCCTCCGCATCCCACCCAGACTCGGTGAGCGGGGCGCCGAGCGCCCGCCCCCCGGCGTCCAGGCCGGCGACCGGCCCCGTCCCGATCACCTCCGGCGGCTAGATGGAAACCTCCTTTCTCCCCCGCATCCTGGCATTCCTCGTCCTGATGTGCCTTTCGGCCTTCTTCTCCGCCTCGGAGGTGGCCCTGTTCAGCCTCCGCCAGGCGCGCATTGAGCACCTGAAGGCCAAGGGGGTGGCGGCGGCGCGGCTGATCTCGGAGCTGCTGGCCCGCCCGCGGCGCCTCCTCATCTCCATCCTGATCGGCAACGAGACGGTCAACCTGGCCGCCTCCTCCATCGTGGCCTCCCTGGTCATCGTCTGGCTCGGAGAGGGATACAAGTGGCTGGCGGTGGTCATCATGACGCCGCTGCTGATGCTCTTCGGCGAGATCACGCCCAAAGCCATCGCCCTGCGCCGGTCGGAGGCGGTCGCCCGGTGGGTCGCCCGGCCCATCGCGGTCTTCTCCGTCGTCGTCACGCCCCTGCGCTGGATTTTCCGCCGGGCCTCCGACTGGATTATCCGGAGCCTCGGAGGGGGCCATCCCGCCCCGGACAACATCCTCTCCCTGGACGAATTCCGCACGCTGGTGGACATGGGGCACCAGGAGGGGGCGCTCGAAGACCAGGAACGCGCCCTGATCCACAGCGTCTTCGAGTTCGGCGACACGCTGGTCTCCGAGATCATGGTGCCCCGCCCCGACATCTTCCTCCTCTCCTACCACCTGGAGATCCCGCAGATCCTCGAGACCGTCCGGAAGAACCCGCACAGCCGGATTCCCGTGTACCGGACCCATCCCGGCAACGTGGTCGGCATCCTTCACACGAAAGACCTCCTGCCCCTCGTGCGCGGCGTCCCCGGCCCGAAGGCCGGCCAGCGCCTGCCCCTGCGGGAGCCCTATTTCGTCCCGCCCAGCAAGAAGGTGAGCGACCTGTTTCACGACTTCAACCGCAAAAAGACGCACATCGCGCTGGTGGTGGACGAATTCGGCGACCTCTCCGGCCTGGTGACGCTGGAGGATGTCCTGGCGGAGCTCTTCGGGGAGCTCACTGTCTCCTCGGAAGGGGATTACCTCCCCCTCGAAGAGGGCGGGTATTTGATTTCCGCGCGCATGCCCGTTCACGAAGTGGAGGAGAAAATGGGATTCCAGCTTCCCAAGACCCCGGCCGAAACCCTGGGGGGATTCGTGATGGATCTCCTGGGCCGGGTGCCCGAACCCGGGGAGCGGATCGCGCGGGACGGCTTGGTCTTCACGGTGGCGGAGATGCGGGGGAGGCGGATCTTGAAGGTGCGCGTTGACCTTCCCCGGGAATCGGAGAAACCGGAGTGAGTCTTCCGCTGGCGCTTCTGGTCATCCTCTTCTGCTTGGCCGCCGAGTTCTTCTTCTCGGGGGCGGAGCTGGCCATGGTGGCCGCGGACAGGGTGCGCCTGAAAGCCCGCGCGGACGCGGGCGAGCGCGGCCCCCAGTTGGCCTTGAGCCTGCTGGACACGCCGGAGAGGCTGGTCGCGACCACGCTGACCTGTCACAACCTGGCCTTCGTCACCAACGTCACCCTCTCCACTTGGCTGATCCTCACCGCCGCGGGCCCCAACTATGGGGAAATCCTCACGCTCGCCGTGATGACCCCGCTCCTGCTGATCCTGGGCGAGATCGTCCCCAAAAGCCTCTTCCGGGAGAAGGCCGACCGGATCGCCCCCAAGGCCGCCTACGTCGTCTGGGCCGCCTCCAGGGTGTTCCTGCCGGTCGTGTATCTCGTGACGCAGTTCACGGGTCTTTTCCTGAGACCTTCGCAGCGCGAGCGGTTCGTCTCGGTGACCCGGGAGGAGTTGGACTTGATGCTGCAACGAAAGAGCGCGGGCGGAGACCTCCCGGTGGAAGAGCGCCGGATGCTCCACCGCATCTTCGTCTTCCAGGACACCACCGTCCGGGAAGTCATGGTCCCGCTCGTGGAAGTGACCGAGATGCCCGAAACCGCGACGGTCGGAGAGGTGGCCCTGCGGATGGTGGCGAAGGGCTACTCCCGGATTCCCATCTACCGCGAGGAAACTCACAACATCGTGGGCGTCGTCCAGGCGTTCGACCTGCTCACCGCGCCTTCGGACGAGGAGAACATCCAAGCCCACCTCCGACCCGTCCTCTACGTCCCCGAGTCCATGCGGGCGGACGACCTGCTCCAGACCTTGCGGGACCGCAGCGAGCACCTCGCGGTGGTGGTGGATGAATACGGAGGCAGCGTGGGGATCGTCACCGTGGAGGACCTGCTGGAGGAGATCGTCGGGGAGATCTACGACGAATACCAGGAGGCCCCGACCTTTTTCGAGCGGCTGCCGGACGGCTCGTTCCGGATCGACGCGCGCATGGAGGTGGACGCCATCAACGAGACCTTGGGGCTCAACCTCCCCAGAGGAAGGTACGAGACCCTCGCCGGGTTCGCGACGCAGACGCTGGAGAGAATACCCCGGGAAGGGGAGGAATTCGAGCGCGCCGGGCTCCGGTTTCGGGTCACCGACGCGACGCCCCAGCGGGTCTTGGAAGTGCTCGTGCGCCGAGTCGAGCGAGGCGCCGGGCCAGGGTGAAGCGGCCACGAGAACCCAGCCGAGCGCCATCCCATCCGCCGTCTCGCAGCCCGCCCGCCGGATGCGCCCTCGGGACGACCCCTCACGGCAGGGGCCGCCCCCGCTCCCGCAGGAAGGCTTCCACCTCCGAGAGCCGGGGAATGCCGGTTCGCCCCCCGAGAGACCGGCAACTCATGGCCGCGAAGGCGTTGGAGAAATCCAAGATCATCCGCAGGGGCCACCCCCGGAGGACTCCATAGCAAAACCCCGCGTGGAAGACATCCCCCGCCCCCGTCGTATCAGCCGCCGGCACCTCGAACCCCGCGCTCTCAACGAAGCGCTCGCCATCGAAGGCGACAGCCCCCTTTTCGCCCAGCGTCATGCCGACCACCCCGGGGCACATCCCGCGGAGGGCTTCCAGGGCTTCCCGGGGGTCGGTCCTTCCCGTCATCCGGGCCGGAAAATCCTGGCTCCCGATGACGAAGTCGCTCAGGCCGAGCAGTTCCTCCGTCCCCGGAAAGACCCGCTCGGCGTCGACGATCACGGGGATTCCCGCCTCTCGGGCCCACCGGGCCGCCCGGGCCTCCGCCGGGATGGAGTGGCCGTCCACCAGCAGACAGCGGCAGCTCGTCAACCACTCCTTCCGGAGGTCGCCCTCCTCCAGGCGGGCCTGCCGGTCCCACACGATGGTCCTCTCCCCCGAGCGGGCGTCCACGAGAATCACGGCGCACTGGCTGCGCGCGGCCGGCTTCACGGCCACCCCGTCCACGTTCACGCCTTCCGCCCGGAGGGATTCCACCGAGAGATCGCCGATGGCGTCATCCCCCACCGCGCCCACGTAGGCGGCCCGAAGCCCCAGGCGGGCGCAGGCCACCATGGCCGTCGCCGCCTGGCCGCCTCCCTGGCGGAGGAGCGACGTCATCGCGGTTTTCGTGTTGGGCCTGGGAAAGTGCGGAAGAACGCAGAGAAAATCGACCGAGTTCAAACCCATCCCGATCACATCGAACCGAGCCTCCCGGTTCACAGGATTCCAGCCCCTCCCCGCGGGCGTGAAGACCGGCCGATCAGCGCAGGGCGACCCGGCCGATCATGCCCGCCTCGGCGTGACCCGGAATCGTGCAGCGGAGCTCGAACACGCCGGCCTGAACGGGGACGAAGAACCACTCGGCCCGCTTTCCGGGAAGGAGCTCGATCTCCCGAATGGCGCCTTTCACCTCCATGCCGGCGTCCTGGACCTTCCGGGTCCACACGGCGGCGGCGAACCGGAGGGCCGAAAAGTAGTGCTTCACGGGAGACGGATTGATGAGGACCAGCTTGTAGAGCCTTCCCGTCTCGAACGTCAACTCTTTCGGCTCGAACGCCAAGTGCCCCTGCCGACTCCCGAGACGCACCTCCACAACGATGGGGTTCTGCGCGCTGAGGTCTCCCGCCGCACGCGAGGCGGGCGCCCATCCGCCCGAGAAGAGAATCCCAAGTCCCAGAAGGAACAAGACCCTGCGGATCGCGCGTCGCTCCATCGGCTTCCCCCCTCTTTCTTAGGCCCCTCCGGGCCGGGAAAGCTGTGCCTGCGGTTCAGTGAGGTTGTTCGTCCTTCTATCTTAACACCTGGATGCCGGCGAGGGATTTTCCCCCTTCCGATGGAGTCGTGGGTCAATTTGCAGTGCAGCCGCGATTTTGAGCGCCGGGCCGAAGGCTCCCAAGCGGAAACCGGGGCCCGGCCCAAAAAAAATGACCCCACCGCATGGGCTGGAGGGCAGACGGGAAGTTACCCATGCAGCGGGGTCTTAAGAGGAGACCCCATAAATTCCAAACACCAACTTATTTAGCCCCCCAAGAAAAACCGTCAAGGATTTTTTTCCACTAGGATTGAAAAAAATTCGGTAGCAGTGGGTCACCCCTCACCGGCCGAGCCGAGCCCACGCCCAGCCGCCCGCCGCCGGGTCAACCCCGGCCCGGCAAGACGAAAGGCGCGGGGAACCTCTGGCAGAAAGGCGCCCACCACGAAACGCGGGTAGTTGTCAAAGCCTTTTTCGGGCGGTAATCTAGTAGGAAATCCGGCAACGGCATTTTCGCCCTTCTTTGCGTTCTTGAATCCCCGGGGAAACCTCCGGCCCATTCAAGAACTCCTTCGCCGGAAAAGGAGGTGGGCATGCCCCTTTCAGGAAAAACCGTCGCCGTCCTGGCGGAGAACCTGTATCAGGAAATGGAGCTCTGGTACCCCGTCTATCGTTTTCGCGAGGCCGGAGCCGTGGTCCACGTCATCGGCACGGGGACCGCTGAAACCTACACCAGCAAGCACGGCTATCCCGTCAAGGTGGACTCCTCGGTGGACGAGGTCTCTGCCGACGATTACGACGCCGTCATCATCCCCGGCGGATACGCCCCGGACCTGATGCGCCGCAAAGCCGCGATGGTGGAGTTCGTCCGAAAGGCCAACGAACAGGGGAAAATCGTCGCGGCCATCTGTCACGCGGGCTGGATGCTGTGCTCGGCCGATATCGTCCGGGGAAGGACCGCGACGTGCTTTCACTCCATCCGGGATGACCTGATCCACGCCGGCGCCAGGTACGTGAACGAAGAGGTGGTGGTGGACGGAAACCTCATCACCTCCCGGTTCCCCGACGACCTGCCGGCCTTCTGCCGGGAAGTGATCCGGGCGCTGGCGCCCGTCGCCGCCGGCTAGGGAGGGGAGCGGGCGGGCGGAACCGCCCGAATCCGGCCGGAATCGGGCGAGAACCGGAGATGAGGGATGAGATCGTACAACTGGGACGATCTCCCGTGGGAGGAGGTCCGCCCCGGGGTTCGGCGCAAGGGCTTCCGCTCGGCCCACGCCCTGCTGGTGCTCCATGAGCTCCAGCCCGGCATGAAGATCCGGCCCCACAGCCACCCCTTCGAGCAGCTCGTCTATATCCTGAAGGGCCGGGTCCGCATGACCGTCGGAGGCGAAGCCCACGATCTGGGTCCGGGCGGCCTTTGCGTCATCCCGCCGGACGCGACCCACTTCGCGGACGTCCTGGGCGATGAGCCCGCCCTCAACCTGGACGTCTTCAGCCCCGCGCGGGAGGATTATCTTCACCTGACAGAGACCCAGACCGAATATCAACCTTGACCGGCCCCTTCCGCATCGGCCCGGACTTTCCTTCGGCCCCGAACCGGCCCAGGCCATCGGGGATGAAGCGGCGCGCCCGGCGGGAAATCCGGCCCGGGGTGCCCGGATGGAGCAACGCGGCAATGGAAGACCGAAGCTACGCGAACCCGAGCCTTCTCTTTACCCCCCAGGCGCTCCACGGGCGCCTGGGAGACCCGAAGCTCCTGGTCATCGACGTGCGGCCCACACCGGATTACGTGCGGGGGCACATTGCGGGGGCCGTCCACTTCGACCTCTACGGGATCAGCCTCAACGACACACGCCCCGGACCCCTCGCGGCCTTCATGTGGATGGTCTCCTACCTGATGGCGCACCGGGGGGTGGACTACCCCAAGACCGTCGTCTTCTACGAGGACAACTCGGGCTTCAAGGCCAGCCGGGGCTTCTGGTTTCTCGAATACTTCGGCCACGAGGACGCCCACGTCCTGGACGGGGGGCTCAGCGCCTGGAAGGAAGGGGGGTTTCCCCTGAGCGCCGAGCCCGTCGATCCGGTTCCAACGAAGTTCGATCCCGCTACCCGGGCGGAGGGGCGCATCGCCGACGCGGACTTGATCCTGAAACACCTCAACGACCCCCGGGTCTGCATCCTGGACACGCGCTCGGACGAGGAATACACCGGCAAGCTGGTGCGCTCCGTGCGCGGAGGCGCCATCCCCAAGGCCGTCCACATCGAGTGGAAGAGAAACCTGGACGCAAAGGGCCGTTACAAGTCCGCGGCGGACCTCAAGGCCCTGTACGAGGCGCGGGGGGTCACCTCCGAGAAGATCGTCATCCCCTACTGCCAGGGAGGCTACCGCGCGGCCCACGCCTATCTGGCCTTGCGCCTCATCGGGTATCCCCACGTCCGGAACTACGTCGGCTCCTGGAAAGAGTGGGGGGATCGCGAGGACCTGCCCATTGAAACGCCATCCCATCCCTGAGTCGTCTTCGGGAGCGGCGATCTCTCCAGGGGAGCGGCGACAAATGGCCGGTGCGGTGAAAGCCGCCCGTTACCGCTCTTTTTCCTCCTATCTCCGCGAGCGGTTCGGCGAGCGCGTCCAGAAGGTCTCCATCGACGCCGGGTTCACCTGCCCCAACCGCGACGGGACGAAGGCCCTCGGCGGATGTACCTTCTGCAACAACCAGGGGTTCAGCCCCCCGACCCGCGTCGAGCCTAGAGAGATCGCCGCCCAGATCCGCCAGGGGATCGAGTTTGTGCGCCGCCGGGCGAAGGCCCGGAAGTTCCTCGCCTACTACCAGGCGTTCACCAACACGTACGCCCCGGTCGAGGTCCTCAAGGAGCGATACGACGCGATCCGGTCCTTCCCGGAAGTCGTCGGCCTCGTCATCGGGACCCGGCCCGACTGCGTCCCGGAAGAGACCCTCGACCTCATCGCCGGGCACGCGGAGGACTACCACGTCTGGGTGGAGTACGGTCTCCAGTCGGCGCGGGACGAGACGCTCGCCCTCATCAACCGGGCCCACACGGCCGCCGATTTCGAGGACGCCGTGGAGCGGACCCGCCGGAGGTCGAGGCGCGACCTCGACCTCCACATCTGCGCCCACGTCATTCTGGGCCTTCCGGGCGAGACGCGGGAGGACATGCTGCACACGGCCCGCTTCGTCGCCCGGCTCCCCCTCGACGGGATCAAGATTCACCTCCTCCACGTCCTGCGGGGGACGCCCCTCGAGGCTCAATACCGGAAGGGGAGCCTGAGGACCCTCGGGATGGACGAATACGCCAATCTCGTCTGCGACTTCCTGGAGCTTTTGCCCCCGCAGATGGTCATCCAGCGCCTGACGGGCGAGGCCCCGCCGGAATACCTGGTCGCCCCCCGGTGGTGCCTCGATAAACACAAGGTCCTGGCCGCCATCCACTCGGCCCTGGAAACAAGGGCCACCCACCAGGGGAGACTTTTTCTTCCGGGTGCCGGGGGCGGCTTGACCGCCCGTGAGAGTTGAGCCCAGAACATCTCGCAGGGCAAGAAGCCCTCGCACCCCGAATCCCGATCCCCCCGACCCCGCGCGGGCGGCAAGGCCCCCCCTCTTCCAGGCATCCTTTCCCGCTCGGCGGGAGATGAGGTATCATTCATGAATGCCGGACTCGAGCGCGCCATCAACACCGCCCCCCTCCTCCGCATGAAGACGACATGACCGAAGAACTGAAAAAGACCGTACTGAATGATTGGCACCGGGAGAACGGGGCCAAGATGGTCCCCTTCGGGGGTTGGGACATGCCGGTCCACTACGCGTCCGGCATCCTGGAAGAGCACCTGGCGACCCGGAAAGCGGCGGGCCTGTTCGACATCTCCCACATGGGGAGGTTCCGCGTCGCCGGAAAGGGCGCCCTGCCCTTCCTCCAGCACACGCTCACCAACGACGCCTCCGCGCTGGAACCGGGCAAGGCCCAGTACACCCTCATCCCCGACGAGCGGGGCGGCGCGGTGGACGACGCCTACCTGTACCAGCAGGGGGAGGAGGATTATCTCCTGGTCGTCAACGCCTCCAACACGGAGAAGGACTTTCGCTGGCTGTCGCAATTTCTCCCCCGCTTTCCCGAGGCCAAGATGGAAGACATCACGGCCGATCTCTTCATGGCTTCCCTCCAGGGACCCGAGACCCCGGCCATCCTGGGCTCGATCCTGCCCGCCTCCGCCAAGCCGGGCTTTCAGGGCCTCCTGGAGGCCAAGCGGAACTCCTTCGTGCGGCTGGATATGGAGGGCCGCCCGGTGATCCTCTCGCGGACGGGCTACACGGGGGAGCCTCTCTCCTTCGAGTTTTTCACGCCCCGGGCGCTCGCCCTGGAGCTTTGGGAGCGGGTCCATCGGGCGGGCCGGCCGCTGGGGCTCCTCCCCGTGGGGCTCGGGGCGAGAGACACACTCCGCCTGGAGGCCGGGTACCCGCTCTACGGCCACGAGTTCGGCAAGGGGCCCGACGGCCGCGACATCCCCATCTTCGCGGTCTCCCTCTCCCGGTTCGCCGTGAGCTTCGCGGAGGCCAAGGGGGACTTCGTGGGCCGGGCGGCCCTGGAGCGGCAGAGCCGCGAGGCCGATGCGCGCCGGAAAGGGGAGCTCAAGGCCCCGCCGCACGAGTGGACCGTGCCCAAAAGCGTGCTCTCCATCACCGTGACCGGGAGGGGGATCGCCCGGCAAGGCCACGAGGTCTCCCCGCCTGGAGGCGGCGAAGCCGTGGGGCACGTCACGAGCGGGACGATGGTCCCGTACTGGAAGTTTGCGGGAGAGAATCCGACGGGTGAATCCGGGAGAAGGGCCATCGGCCTGGCGTACATCCGGGCCGACCTGGAGACGGGACAGGAAATGGAAATCCGGGACGGAAGGCGGTCCTTCTCAGCCGTCATCGTCAAGAGACACCTCGACGGGAGGACGCCTCCCTATGCCCGCCCCGTTCTCGACTAGCGCCTGGCTTCAAAGGCTTGCGTGACGCCGCGGCCCCGACCTGAGCGGAGGGCGCGGATCGCCGCGGAATGGGTGGAAATCGTTTCGGGACTCTCGGGAGACGACGCGGGGATGTGGTCCTTCTGCGTGAGACCGCGGGAAGCGGCTCCCCCGCCTCTTGATGACGAGCCCGCGAAGGACGGAAGGAAACCGGTCAGTTGAACATTGCGTGGAGCTTGGCGAGTTGAACCCGCGCGGGCTGGTACTTCGGCTCGACCTCCAGGGTCTTCTGAAACTCCTTCATCGCTTCGGCGTACATCTTCTTGTGTAAATAAACGCGGCCCAGGTTCATGTGGGGGTAGTGATAGCACTCGTACCGGGCCGCCTGCATGGCCTTTTCCAGCCAGGAGACGGCTTCGTCATACATCCCCTTTTGGATGTAGTAAGCGCCGATGTCATTATAGGGGTTTCCGTAGTCGGGGTCCGTGTCGATGGCCTTGAAGCATTCCTCGATGGCCCGGTCGATGTCCCCGCGGTGGCTGTAGGCCCAACCCAAAAAGGTGTAGGCCTCGGCCGTCGGAAACACGTCGATGGACTCCTGGTAGAGCTCGATGGCCTTGTCCAGATCGCCCTTGCGGTGATTTTCCCAGGCCCGCGCGAAAAGCTCTTCCGCTTCCTCGCGTCCCATCTCAATTCCCAAAGGAAACCCCTCCTGAAAACAAGCCCGCTCCCTCCTCCGCGCGGCCACGACGGCCCACCCCGCCACTGTTTTTATTATACGCGCGTCTCCAGAGGGCGACAAGCAGCCCCCCTTCCGTCCCCCCCGGATTGGCCGCGGACCCCCGCCACGGCCTGAATCACCGCTCTTTCCTCCAAGCGCCGGAAGGCGGACCCGTCCGCCCCTTGGGGAACATCGGCCGGGAACGCCTTCCGGCTCACCCATCTTATCGGCGAAGACCCCGGGCCCCTTCACGGCAAACCGCACCGGCTCTTCCGATCCGCCGCGTCAGGACAGCAGGCCGGCCGACCCCGCCGCCTCCCAAAAGCGCTACCCGCAGAACCGGCCGCCGAACGGCGGGCGTCCCATTCAAGTCCACCGCGCATCCCTCCGATAAGAGTACTGCTGGGAACATTCTCGCCCGGGAGGATGGCGCTGGACCCGAACATGAAGATCCTCGTGGTGGATGACCTTCCCACCGTGCGCCGGATGATGCGGGGCGTCCTTCGCTTCTTGGGGTTTGAGAACGTCGTGGAGGCGGAAAACGGCGCCGAGGCGCTCGAGATCGTGCAGAACGGCGGGGTTGACTTCGTTTTGTCCGATTGGAACATGCCCGTCATGAGCGGCCTGGATCTGCTGAAGAACATCCGCAAATCGGACGCCTCGAAGGACATCCCCGTCCTCATGATGACAGGGGAGGTCTTAGAGGAGAAAGTCATCGAGGCGATCCGGGCGGGCGCCAACGATTACGTCGTAAAACCCTTCACGGCCAACGACCTGAAAGAAAAGATGAGCACCACCTTCAAAAGCAGCGCCCGGGGCGTCTCCTACACGGACGGCGGCGTCTCATGCCAGCCCGGGGGGGATCCTCTCCCCGGGAGGCATCCCGGTCCCTGGGCGCCATAGAGAGGCGGACGGCTCCCCCCCCCCCACCAGGACCCCGGCGGCCCGGAAATCCGGCTGGGGAGTTCTCGAGCCAAAGCCCTTTGAGAGGCGCCCAGAGGTCCGGAGAGCCCCGGACGGACGCGCCTTTCCGCCGTCAGGGCCTCCCCTCCCCCTGGCTGAGGAATATCTCCACCTCCAGGACGTCTCCCTCCGAGACCCCCAGGGTTTCCCGCACGTTGACCGGCGCCAGGATCTCGAGCACATCCTCGTAATATCCCTCGACTTCCGGGATCACCAGTCCCGCCGCCAGCTTGTCCCCCAGCCTGCCGCGGAAACAACGGGCGGCGCAGAACCCCGACTCGTCGGGAGGGGACATCGGGATCCCCTCCGCTCCCCGTATCCTCCGAAGGGCGTCGCCCGCCTCCGCGGGATCCACCCGGAGGTTGACCGTCCCCGGAAACGGCTCAAAGCCCAGGATACGGGCGAACGCCGCCTTGGCCCAGGAGAGCCGGGTGAACCGGGCCCCCTCGCCCAGACCCTTGAACAACCTGCCCCGGAGGCGAACCGAATTCATGGAAGGCCGCGCCGTCTCGTATTCTCTCGTCCAGGGAAAAAAGAAAAAGGCCCTCGTCCGGTGACGAGGAAGGGGTCTTCGCAGGGTGAAAGGCGGGTTTCCGAGGGATCCCGACCGCCCTGAGAGACCTTCTCCCGCGCGCGGGCGTTTCACAACGGCTACAGGTCGCCCTTGCTGTCCTTGTTGCTCCGGATATCTTCCTGCTTGTTCTTCATGCGCTGGAGGAGGTCTTTGTACGAGTCCTTCCGGATGATGCGGTTGAACTGGCCGCGGTAATTGGACACCAGGCTCACGCCTTCGATCACCACGTCGTAGACCCGCCAGCCGGTCGGCGTCTTGTGGAGCCGGTAATCGATGGGGATATCCCGGCCGCTTTGCGGGACGATCTTGGTCTTGACCTCGGCGTAACGGTCTTCCACGCGCTCGTGGGGGTACTCGATCTTCTCGTCGGTGTAGCCTTCGATCTTGGACACGTAAGACCGCTCGAGAAGGTCGGAGAAGACCTCGACGAACTCCTTCTGCTCCTCGGGCGTTCTCTGCCGCCAATAGCGGGCCAGGGAGCGCTTGGCCATTTCCGCAAAATCAAACCGCGGACCGATCACCTCCCGCAGTTTCTGACGCCGGACCTCCCGCTTGTCGTCTCCCTTGTAGGCGGAATTCTTCAGAACGCCCAAGACCTTGTCGATGGTCTCCTTCAGCTCCACTTTCGGCTCGCGGGAGAACGCGGGAGCGGCCCCCCCCGAGAGCGACGCGGCCATGAGAAAGACCCACGCCACCACCAGGCCCGCTGCTCGTCTTTGTCTGAGTCTTCGGCAGTGCATCCACGACCCTCCAACGTGTCTTCAGCCCCGACAGCCCCTCCCCCTCGGCCTCCGGCCGGGTTGGCTATCTGGAATTTCGCTTGATCGTTTCCGTCACCAAGCCGCTGGCCCTTTCCAAATTGGCCAAGGCCATGTTGTAGGCGAACATCTGTTTGTAGTTCTCAGCGCGGGTCTTGGCGTACTGCTCCAGCGCCTTGAAGATTTCCTCCGCATCGTCGACCCCCAGGTCGAAGTTCGCCACCGCGGCCACCAGCCACTTCCGGGCGAACCGGTAGGAATTCTCCGTGGCCTTGATGTTTTTCTCGGCTTCCTGGACCTCCTCATACGCCTTTTGCACTTCCAGAGGGATCCCCTGCTCGGCGAAGGTCCGCTTGTGCAAGACTTTCTGGTGTTCCGCCCGCGCTTCGGCGACCCGGCCGGCGGTGATGCCGAAGTCGAAAGCCCACCGGAAGCCGAGGGCTACCCCGAGGATCTCGTGGTTCAGCGGGTCGATGACGAACGGATTGTGGATCGAGTCGCGGTTGGTCGCGTCGGCCACATCCGCCACCGCCCCGATGAAGAACTTGGGAAGGTATCTGCTCTTTTCCACATCGACCAGGGCCTGCAGGGCCTTCAGGCCCTCCTTGATCTGGCGGAACTCCGGCCGCAGCGCGGCCGACCGTTCCTGATAAAAGGGCAGCCTCTCCAGCCGCCTGAGGTCCGGGACGATGTGGGCGTCCGCCAGCTCGAAGTCTTCATCGGGCTTGAGGCCCATGGCGAACTTCAAGGCTCCCAGGGACAGACGGACGGACTTGCGGGCCTCGTTCAGGCCGCTCTCCACCGTCGAGGTGAAGGCCTCCAGCTTGTAGAGGGAGATCTCGTCCACCGTCTCCGAACCCCGGTCCAGCATCCTCCGGACCTTCCGCTTGGCGTCGTCCAGCTCACTCTTGACTTCCTCCACCAGGCTGAGCAGGTCCCGGGCCAGCAGATGGCCGTAGTAAAACTCCTTGACCTTGCGGATCACCTCGCCCGACGTTTCCTCGACCTTGGCTTCCTCCACCTTCACGTTGGAGGTGGCGGCTTCCCGAAGCCCGCTGATCTCGCCGAAGGTGAAGATGGGCTGCACCAGGCTGAACATGCCGCGGACAAACGCGCCGGTCACGGCCGCGTCCCGCTGGTCGTCGGGCGAATCCACCTGATTGCCCCTGGCCCGGGGGGAGGGGCCCAACAGGGCGAGGGCCTCGAACTTCGGGTATCGGGCGGCGTCGGCCTGCGACTGCTTCGCCTGGGCGGCGAGAACCCCCGCCAGGCGCTCTTTGATTTCCGCGTTGTTCTTGAGAGCGATCTGGACGCACTGCTCCAGCGTGAGGACCCGCTTTTCCGGCCGCGCGGCCCCCCCCGCCGCCGGACCCGGCCCCCTCTGGGCCTCCGCCACCGGCGCAACCGCCGGGAGCCAACCGAGCGTCAGACCGAGGACGAGGAAGCCCGCCCCCCATCTCCAGATGACACGCCATCGTGAAAAGGTCATTGGTCGCTCCTCTGAGACTTGACTCCTCCGGCCTTCCCGCGTCTTGAGGCCCAAGCCTTCCCCGCCTCCTCTCCGCCTTCGCACATCATTTCTCCCCGGGCTTCTTCTCCCCAGGCTTCTCTTCGGGCTCCGCATCTTTCTTCTTGTCGATACGGCCGAAGATGAACTGACCGATCAGCTCCTCGATGTCCACGGGAGGGGTGGTTTCCCGGATGCGGCCCCCGGCTGGAATGTACCTTTCCGACCCCCCCTGCTCCAACCGGATGTACCGGTCGCCGATGATGCCCTTCGTCCGGATGGAGGCGATCACGTCCTCCGTCAGCTTCACGTTCCCCCGGATGCGCATGGCGACCCTCGCCCGGTCGTCCTCGCTCAGGACGATCCGCTCCACCTTGCCGACCTCCACCCCGGCCACCTCCACCGAGGCCCCGTCTTTCAGACCGGAAACGGAGTCGAACAGCGCGTAGACGCTGTAATTCTTCCCCTTGAAAACCTGCAGGTCGCCCAGCGAGACCGCCAAATAGGCCAGGGCGGCCATCCCCGCCAGGACGAATACGCCGACGGTCGTCTCCGCGACGGACTGTTTCACCGCACCGGACCCCTCACAACAGGATCGAAGTCATGAAATAATCCCACACCAGGATCGAGACGGAGGCCATCACGACGGACTCGGTCGTCGCCTTGCCCACGCCTTCGGCCCCGCGGCGCGCGACGTAGCCCTTATAACACGCAACCCAGGTCAGCAACAGCCCGAAGCTGACCGACTTGAGAATGCCGCTGTAGACGTCCCTCCAGACCACGCTGGCCTTCATTTGTCCAAAATAGGCCCCCTCACTGATCCCCAGGAGCTTCACGCCGATCACATAACCGCCGCCGATCCCGACCACGTCGAAAATGGCGCAAAGCAGCGGCACGGCGATCAGGGCGGCCAAAAGCTTGGGGACGACCAGGTATCGCATCGGGTTGACCGCCATGGCCCGCAGGGCGTCGATCTGCTCGGTAATGGCCATGATCCCGATCTCCGCCGTGATGGCGGAGCCGGCCCTCGCCGTCACCATCAGCGCCGAAAGCACCGGCCCCAGTTCCCGGATGAGGCTCAGCGCCACCGCCGAACCCAACAGGCCCTCGGAGCCGAATTGGCGCAGGGTGTAGTACCCCTGCAGGCTGAGCACCATCCCAGTGAAAAGGGCCGTCAGCGTGATGACCACGAGGGAACGGACGCCGATGAAGTAGACATGCTTGAGGATGAGGCGGGGGCGAAAAGGAGGACAAAAAGCTCCCCGCACGCCGTCGAGGAGAAAAAGAAACATCCGGCCCAGTTCCCGGAGGACGAAGATCCCCCGTGCCCCAAGTCGCCTGATCAACGCCTGGCGTCCCCACCTTTGTTCAACCGGCCCCCCCTCCTGCGACCGGGAAAGAGTCCTTTGCTGTGTCGAGCTGGCGAGCGCCCCTCAAGGCCGATTTGCGCCTTCACCCGCGGCCTCCCCAGAGCGAATCCCCGCATTCCTATACTTTTTATGCCCTCCGCCAACAAATCTCCACCGAACTTGTCACCCAGGCGCCACGGGCGTCCCGCGTCTTCCCGCGGCACAAGCCCGCCGGCTCAGGAGCCCGCTCCGATCCCCCGGACCCGGGACCAGATCTCCCACACGAAGATCAACACCCCCACCGCCTGGGCGATTCCAGCAAAAGCCAGAAGGCCGCCCCACAGGCCTCCCACACCTCTTCCCGCAACGAGTTCGAGGAGGATGCGAAGCACCAATCCCCCGCACACCAGCCAGTAGTTCGTGAGGGCCACGGCCCGGTGATACCTCCCGCGTCCCTCCTCGAACCGCTTCTTGTCCAGGGGGAACATCCAATACGCCACCCCCATCACCATCAGGCCCAGCCATCCCACCAAGCCGGCGTGGGTGTGGGACACGATAAACGCCCAGGGCACCCCCACCCGGCCGAACGACTGGTATGCAAGAAGCACACCGCCGGACACGAAAGTCAGCACGAAAAAAACCAAACTGGTCTTGACGAACAGGCGGCTTACATCGGGCATGGAGATTCTCCTCTCTTCCGGTCGTGCGGCGCAAAATCAGCCGGTTGAACCATCCCGCAAATCATACGCGATGCGCCCCCGCCTTGTCGGGGAACCCGTTGGAAAACCAGCCCCCGGCCAGCCAAACAATCGCAGGCGACCGAGGGTCCCGGATGAGGCGGCCGCCGGGGCAAGAGCGCCCCAATCCGGGCAAGACGGAGGTCAAAGCCCGGCCGGGGGATCGGTCCCCGGCGGCGCCCTCTCGCGGGAGCCCGAAAAAGACGAACCCCCGGCGGGACTGTATACGCCGGTATCCACCCCGCGTCGGGCTCGCCTCGGGCCGGAGGGCGCCTTTGCAGCCTCAAAAACAGAAATATCCCGGAGCGCGGTAAAAAATCCGGGAATCCCCCCAAAAGCCCTTGACGAGCGTCCGGAAAATTGGTAAAGGTATTCTAGTTGTCAGGCCAATTCCCCGATGCGTTCACCCCCGGCCCGCGGACCGGTCGGGAAAAAAGGGGAGTCTCCTTGCAGCTCCAAGAGGTCAAGAAGAACCGGGTCTATGAGGCCATCGTCACCCAGGTCCAGGACCTGATCGCCCAGGGGCAACTGAAAAGCGGGGACCGCCTTCCCCCCGAAAGAGACCTGGTCGAGGCCTTCAACGTAAGCCGGGCCTCGGTGAGAGAGGCCATCTGCGTCCTGGAATCCCTGGGCCTCGTGGAAAGCCGCGTGGGAAGCGGGACGTACGTCCGGACGAGCCGCGTCGAAAACCTGATCCAGCCCCTGGCGCTGGCCATCCTGCAGGAGCAGGACAACCTCCGGGAGATCTTCGAGGCCCGCCGGCTCATCGAGCCTTACTTGGCGGGCCTCGCCGCCGAGCGGGCGACGGAGGAGGAAAAGAGCGAGCTCGAGGCCATCGTGAAGCGCCACGGCCAGCTGGTGTCCCGCGGGGAGACGGGGGCGGAGGCCGACGTGGAATTCCACCTGACCATCGCCCGCGTGGCCCGCAACCAGGTGCTCCTGCGGCTGATCGACGGGATCCACGACCTGCTGCGGAAGACACGGGACCCCGGCTTCCAGACCGGGGGGCGCCCCAAACGCTCTTTCCACGGCCATTCCAAGGTCCTGCAGGCCATTCTCCGGGGCGACACCCAGACGGCCCGCGCCGCCATGGACGAGCACCTGGCCGTCGTGGAGGAATTCGTCAGAAAGAACCTGGAGGAGTTGTCCGCCGACAGCGAGGAGGAAGGCCGCGCAGGCCGACCCGCCTCGGCCGCGCGTTCCAACGGCCCGAGCCAGAGCCGGGCCGGGCGGGGACGCAAGTGACGCGCGCGGCCCCGGCCGAGCCAGGAGCCTTCCCCCCGTTCTGCCGGTTCAATACCACCCCATGCGGGAGAACAGACGGTGAGCATCGTCGCCATTGAAATCGTCTACCGCGGGATCTTCCAGAAGCAGCTGGCGTCCAAGATCAGCCGCTCCCTGGTCTTCGCCGCGAGAAAAGCGGGAAAGATCGGGATCTCCTTCGGCCGCTACGGGGACTCGCCCGAGCGGAACGGGATACCGGCCAAGCAGTTCGCCTACATCGCGGACAGCCCCGAAGAGCTGGAAGAGGTGGCCGCCAAGTACGAACCGAAGAGCGTGGACGTCTCCATCGTGGTGGACGACACCCTGTGCAAGGGCATCGAATCCTGGGGCTGGTACGGCCTTCAGCCCATCAACGCCCTGACCCAGGAGAACGGGGTGCTTCTCGTCACCTCCAAGAAGAAGCCCGAGGAGCTCATCCGGCACATCCACAAGAAAGACGTCCCCTACCAGCTCTGCATCGTGGACGGGGAGGCCAGCTTCGCGGGCCTGTGGGTTTACAAGGAGGACCACACCGACGCGCGAATCCTGGGCGCCGTGGCGAAGGTCTGCCCCCAACTGGCCAGCCTGGCGGCCATCGAGAAAACCATCCGCGAGAACCTCAAGAACGACGACGCCCTGGTGGAGTCGGCCCACGCCTCCTATGAGGACGCCCACCCGAGGACCGTCCCTCCCGGAGAGGGCCAGCAGGAAGAGCCTTTCCGGTTCGACAAGCCCGGCTGGAAGAACATGGAGGAAGGGCTGGTGGTCCGGGGGATCGAGGTCGGCGGCGGCTTCCGCGGGGAAGAGGGGGGCTATCAGCCCGGCCGCAACCCCTACTTCAAGAAGTGGAGCACCCGGACCATGCGGCCGGTGGTCAACTTCGCCACGTGCACCAAGTGCACCCTGTGCTGGATCGCCTGCCCGGACTCCTGCTTCGACGTCACGCCCGAATACTACTACGACGCCAACATGGAGGCCTGCTGCGGCTGCGGGGTCTGCGAGCAGATCTGCCCGGTGTCGGATTGCATCGTGATGGTCAACGAGACGGAATTCACGGACCGGAACAGCCAGTTCGAGAGGTACAAGAAAGACTCGAAGGAATACGAGAAGTGGCGGGCCGGCGTCGTGGCCCGGGGCCGCGTTGAAAACCGCCACCCTGTGACCGGCCTCTCGCCGGTCTTCGGAGGAGCTCACCATGGCGCCTGAGACCGCAGTCCTCGAACGGGAGGAGCTGATCAGCGGCAGCGAGGCCATCGCCCACGCGTGCCGCCTGGCCGACGTGGACGTCATCACCGCTTATCCCATCCGGCCCTACGACACCGTCATGCAGTTCGTCGCCAAGATGATCGCCAACGGCGACATGGACGCCGATTACATCGTGGCGGAGAGCGAGCACTCCCAGTTCGAGATCGTCAAGCACGCCTCGGCCGTGGGGGCCCGGGTCTTCACCGGCAGCAGCGGCGTGGGCTGGTTCTACGCCATGGAGGCGCTGGCCGTGACGGCGGGGCTCCGCCTCCCCGTGGTGGCCATGGTGGGCAACCGCGCCCTGGACGACCCGGGGGCCTTCGGCTGCGAGCACAACGACGCCCTGGCCGTCCGCGACCTGGGCTGGATGCTCACCTGGGTGGACACCGCCCAGGAGGCCCTGGACACCGCCCTGATGGCCTTCCGGGTGGCGGAAAACCGAAAGGTCATGCTCCCCTGCGCCATCGCCACGGACGGGGCGTTCCTCACCCACAGCCAGCACCTGGTCAAGGTGCCCGACAAGGAGTCCGTGGCCGACTACCTGCCCCCCTACGACCGGGCCGAGCTGCGGCTCCACCCCGACAACCCCATCACCATCGCGCCCCAGGTCAACGAGGACTGGCTGATGGAGATGCGCAAACAGAGCGACGGGGGCATGAAGCGCGCCCGGGGCGTCCTGGAGGAGGCCCACGCGGACTTCCGGGCCAGGTTCGGCCGGGGCGGCGACTCGCCCTATTACGAGGAGTACATGACCGAGGGCGCCGAGGCCGTGCTCGTGGGCATGGGAACGCTCGCGCTGCCCGTCCGGGTGGCCGTCCGCAAGGCCCGGGAGGCGGGCAAGAAGATCGGCTTCGTCCGCATCAAGTGGTTCCGCCCCTTCGGGACCGAGCCGATACGGGAGTGCCTGGGGAAGTTCAGGGCCGCGGGCATCATCGACCGGGACTACTCGTTCGGCTCGCCGTTCTGCGGCGGCGTTTTGTACACGGAGATCCGGTCCGCCCTTTACGACGCCGCCTCCCGCCCCGCCGTCCTGGGCTTCATCGCCGGACTCGGCGGCCGCGAGGTGACCCTGGAGTCGACGGAGGAGATGATCAACCAGACCCTGGCTGCGGCGGCGTCCGGGAAGCCCGAGGCCGCCGTCCGCTGGGTCGACGTGAGGGAGTGAGGAAAATGGCGGAAGAGGTCGGGACCCAGGTCCTCGAACCGGTCAAGAAGCTCAAGAGCATCCCCCTCAAACTGGTGGAGGAGTACTTCACGTCCGGCCACCGCACGTGCCAGGGTTGCGAGTCCGCCCTGGTGATGAAGCTCATGGCCAAGGCCGCGGGCCCCCGGACCATCGTCCTGGGGAGCACCGGCTGCATGTACGTGGCCAACACCACCTACTACTCCACGCCGTGGGTGGTGCCGTGGATGCACACCCAGCTCGGCTCCTCGGGCTCGGCCGCGACCGGCACCGCGGCAGGCCTGCGCGCCCTGATGCGCAAGGGGAAGATCCAGGAAGAGCCCATCAACGTCATCGCCTTCTGCGGGGACGGCGGGGGGATGGACATGGGGGTCTCGGCCATCTCGGCCGCCCTCCAGCACACCGAGTACAACCTGCTCATCATCCTGTACGACAACGAGTCCTACGCCAACACGGACATCCAGGTGTCGGGCGGCTCGCCCTGGGGCGTGAACACCACCTTCAGCCCGCCGGGCAAGAAGCACCGCATCCTCCACACCCGGTGGAAAAAGAACATGGCGGGCATGATGGCGGTCGGGCACCCCGAGTGCCGCTTCGTGGCCACGGCGGACGCCTCCTATCCCACGGACCTCATCGACAAGGTCCGCAAGGGCCTCAGCACACCGGGGCCGGCCTTCATCCACACCCTGGACCCCTGCCCCAAGGGCTGGGACTACGACCCCTACTTCTCCCACCAACTGGGCGAGCTGGCGGTAGAGACCGGCATCTGGCCGCTCTTTTCCTACGAGGACGGGAAGATCACATTCCAGCAGCCCACCCGGGACCTCATCAAGGGCTACAAGAAGCGCAAGCCCGTCCGGGAGTACCTGGGAAAGCAGGGCCGCTTCGCCCACTTCAAGGAAGAGGATTACGAGTACTTCCAGAAAAAGGTGGACGAGCAGTGGGAGAAGTGGATGGTCCCCGGCGCCATCCCCATCGTCAAGGATTGACCGGGGGTCTCCCCGGGGGCTTTCTGAAAACGAGCCTCCGGCCCCGGAAGGTTCCTCTGCGCGAAAAGAAGGGGCCGCCCTCGGGCGGCCCCTTCTTTTTTCAAAGCGCGAAAGACGGCCAACCCGGCCCACTCCGGGGCGGGACCTGTCCTATAATGAAAGAAAGAACCTGATGTGCCCGAAAGCGCTCTCCGCCTGTTTGGGGCCTGGCCGGCGAAAAGGCGCCGGGCTGCGCCTCAGGGCACAACCGGGGGTTTGGATCAACGAAGCCGGGAACCGGGTCTTCCGGCCGGAATCAACGGGGGGTGGATCATGGGCGAGTTTGTGAAGGTGGCGAAGACGGGCGAGCTCTCGGAGCACTCCGGAATGTGCGTGGAGGTCGGCGACAAAAAGATTGCCCTGTTTCGCACGGAAGACGGCTACTGCGCCATCGACGACACCTGTCCGCACCGGGGAGGGCCGCTCTCCGAGGGGGAGGTCGAAGGGAACGAGGTGACCTGCCCCTGGCACGGCGCCCAGTTCAACATCAGAAGCGGCGATGTCCTCTCTCCCCCCGCCTCGGCCGGCGTCGCCTCCTACAACGTCCGCGTCTCGGGCGACGACATCGAAATCGAGGTCTGAGGGAGGGGTCTTCTCAACGGCGCCGGAGGGGAGGAGGTACGACCGACCGAGTTTCCCAGGGGGGATTCGTGAACAACCGGGACCTGGAGCAAACCTGGAAGTACCACAACGCCACCAAGCACTCCCGCGAGAGCATCCGGGCGGACCCTCACTTCCTGGACTGGGAGAACCAGCCGTTCCCCTTCAAGGTCTATCCGGACCTCAAGCCGATCCCCCTCCCCACGGAGGTCCCGGCGCCCCAGGGGGAGGCCCTGGCGACCCTCTCGGCCGACGCAACGGAACCGGCCGGCCCCTGCATTCCGGGTCTGGGCGTCCTGGGGCACCTCTTCCTGCTCTCGGCCGGGATCACGAAGAAGTTCACCTATCCCGGCAGCGGCGAGATGTACTACCGCGCGGCGGCCTGCACCGGCGCCCTCTATCATATCGACCTGTACCTGGTCTGCGGCGACCTCCCCGGCCTGGAGGCGGGCGTCTATCACTTCGGTCCCCACGACTTCTCCCTGCGCGGGCTCCGGAGGGGCGACCATCGCCCCCGCCTGATCCGCGCGAGCGGGGGGGAGCCCTCCGTCCGCCGCTCGCCGGCGGTCCTGGTCTCCGCGACGACCTACTGG
>JACPRG010000026.1 GCA_016190025.1 Candidatus Tectimicrobiota bacterium | reverse complement strand
GATGTAGAGACCTCCCAACCTCCCGTCCAAAACATGGCCGTCCAAAACACGGATTGATTTATGGAACAAGCATACCATATTATGGAACGCGCTGAAAGGTCAAGACGATTTTCCCGGGGTCGGGCGAAGGCGGTCGCGGGGGTTCCGTCGGAGGCGCGGGGCGGGGACTGCGGTCGGACCCTTTGAGGTCCGCGCGGCTCGCGGGTCCGTCCGACGGGGGACGCCTGGATGGCCTTGCTCCCCGCTCCCACTCCTGGAGAGGTCCACATGGCTCTGGATACGATCGTCGCCGACACCGCCGCGGAGGCCTACCTGGAGCTCCTTCGGGACCGTGGGGTGGATTACTTTTTCGGCAACGGGGGCACCGACTTCGCCTCCATCGTGGACGCGTTCGCCAAGTTCGCCTCCCAGGGGAAGTCCCGTCCGAAGCCGATCCTCGCCCCCCACGAGATGACGGCGGTCTCCATGGCCCACGGCTACACCATGGTCACAGGGCGCCCGCAGGTGGTCATGGTCCACGTGATCGTCGGGACGGCCAACGCCCTGGCGGGCATCATGAACGCGTCCCGGCAGAACGTTCCCATGCTCTTTTCGGCCGGCCGGACGCCCCTGACCGAACAGGGGTTCAAGGGGAGCCGCGACGCCCACATCCACTGGGCGCAGGAGTCTTTCGACCAGGGGGCCATCGTCCGGGAGTTCGTCAAATGGGATTACGAGCTCCGGAACGCCGCCCAGCTCGAGACCGTGGTCGACCGGGCCCTGACCCTGGCGACGGCTGAGCCGGCGGGACCGGTCTATCTCTCCCTGCCGCGGGAGGTCCTGGCCGAGCCCGTCGGCCCGTTCGCCTTCCACAGCCCATCGCGCAAACCCGGCCGCTCCCTCCGGTATCCCGACCCGCATGACGTGGACAGGGCGGCTGAGGTCCTGGCCGCCGCCAGGCGGCCGCTCATCATCACCGGCGCCCTGGGGCGCGACCCGCAGGCCGTCCCGGCCCTCGTCGCCCTGGCCGAGACGGGGGCGCTGCCGGTCGTCGAGCCTTCCCGGACCTACCTGAACTTCCCGGCGGACCATCCGCTCCACCTGGGCTATGACGCGGGTCCCTACCTCCCCGACGCCGACGCCGTTCTCGTCATCGAGCACGACGCGCCCTGGTTCCCCTCGCGGGTCAGGATGCGGGAGGACGCCCAGACCGTCCACCTCGGCGTGGACCCCTACTACTCCCGTTATCCGATCCGGGGCTACCCCCAGGACGTGACGCTCGCGGGAACTCCCGCCGCCGCCTTGCCCGCCCTTCAGGCGGCGCTGGCCGAACGGATCCAGGCGGGCGACCCCGCCCTTCAGGAGCGGCGCGGGCGGATCGCGCGCGATCACGAGCTTCAGTGCCAGGCGCGGCGCGCGGACGCTGAGCGGGCGTCCCGGGAACGGCCGATCAACCCCGTCTGGGTCTCTCACTGCGTGAACGCGGTCCTGGACGAGGCCGCCATCGTCGTGAACGAATACGACCTCGTGCCTTCGCAGACGACGCTGAGGGTCCCGGGCTCCTTCTTCGGAAACTCCCCGGCCTCGGGTCTCGGCTGGGCCCTCGGGGCGGCCCTGGGCGCCAAGCTGGCGGCCCCCGAGAAGACCGTCATCGCGACGGTCGGAGACGGGAGCTACATGTTCAACGCGCCGACCTCGGCCCATTTCGTCTCCCGCGCCCAGGGCCTTCCTTTTTTGACGGTCGTCTTCAACAACCAGTGCTGGAACGCGGTCAGGCGGGCGGCGAAGAGCCTGGAGCCCGACGGCTGGGCCGTGGGGACGAACACCTTCTCTTTCTGCGACCTTCTGCCTTCGCCCGCCTTCGAGAAGATGATGGAGGCTCACGGGGGCTACGGGGAACGGGTGGAAGACCCGGCGGAGGTTCCCCGGGCGCTCGAGCGGGCGCTTCGCGCCGTCCGGGAGGAGGGGCGGCAGGCCCTTTTGAATGTCATTTGCAAGCACCCGGGAATGGAATCAGGCGGGGGGATCGATCGCCGGTGACCCGGGCGCCGGCCGCGGGAGAAGCAGGGCGTTCCGCGCCCCTCGACCGGCCTTGACAGGATCGCCCGGGGGAGGTAGTCTATTCCACGCCATGGAACGTGAATACCATATTCCGGGACAGGCCGTGGCCAAGGCCATGGACGTCCTCCTCGAGCTGTCGCGGTTTTCTCGGCCCGCGAGCCTCGCCGAGGTGAGCCGCGCGGTCGGGCTCCCGAAGAGCACCACCCACCGCCTCCTGCAGTGCCTGCAGCAGAAGGGGTTTATCCGGCAAACCGAGGGAGACGGCTTGTACGGGCTTGGGTTCCGGCTCCTGGAGCTCGCGGGCACCTTCCTGCGAGAGGTGAATTTCCCGAAGTCGATCCTCGACCGCCTCCGGGTCTTGCGGGACGGAACCGAGGAGACTTCCAACCTAGTCATCCGGGACCAGGGGTCGGCGGTTTTCCTCCACGCCTGCGAGAGCCCCAAGACGCTGCGGCTCACATCCATGGTCGGTCAGAGGCGCCCGCTCCATTCGACGGCGGCGGGGAAAATTTTCCTCTCCTGCATGACCCCCGAACAACTCGAGCAGTTCGTTGGAAAACACGGCCTCCCCGCCCTGACGAACAAGACCCTCACCTCCGTGGAGAGGCTCCGAAGGCACCTGCGCCAGATCCAGAAGGAAGGCGTCTCGGTGGACGACGAGGAGACCGAGGAAGGAATCCGGTGCGTGGCCGCGGGGATCTACGGCGTCGGCGGCATCCTGTCGGCGGCGGTGAGCATCTCCGGGCCGGTGGGCCGCTTGACGATGAAGAAAATCCGGGAAGTCTATGCCCCGCTGGTCAAGCAGGCGGGCGACGATATGTCCCGGGCCCTTGGCTTCGCGGCGTCTCATGAATCCGCCCCCTTCGCGGTGGGCGACGGTCTCTGATTCCCCCAAGCCGAATGGGTGCACCTCGATGACCCTGATTCTGAAGGACGCGGACATCCGCTCTCTCCTGACCCCGCGCGACGCGATCGATGCCGTTCGGGAAGCCTTCCGCCAACAAGGACTCGGGACGGTGGGACTGCCGCCCAAGATGGATCTGCCGTTTCCGTCCTCCAAGAGCCTGCTTCGCCTGATGCCCGCGTACCTGCAGGGATTCCCGGCGGCCGGGGCGAAGCTCATCTGTCTGGACCCCACGCTGACACGCCGTCCCAAGACGTTCACGGTCCTGGTCGACCCGGAGAGCCTGGAGGTCCTGGCCTTTGTCGCCCAGGCCTGGCTTACCCCTTTCCGCACGGGGGCCGCGGCGGCGGTGGCCACGGAGGCGCTGGCGCGGAAGGACTCCAGGCGGGTCGGCATCCTCGGCGTCGGACACATCGCCGAGACCCTGCTCCCGGCGCTCCGGGAGGTGATGCAGATCCAAGAGGTTTCGGTCTTCAGCCGGACGCCCGCCCGGCGCGAGGAATTCGCCCGGCGCATGGCGGAGTCCCTGGGGCTTGACGTCCGGCCGGTGTCCTCCGCCCGGCGGGCTGCGGAAGGGGCCGACGTCGTGTGCACGGCGACGAGTGCCTCCGCTCCCTTGCTGACGGCCGACGACATCGCCCCCGGCACCCACATCAACGCTATGGGGGCGGCAATGCCGGGCAAACAGGAGCTGGACCCGGCGATCTTGCACAAGGCCCGCGTCGTCGTGGATTTCCTCCCGCAAGCCGTCGAGCGAGGCGAGGTCAGCCGCCCCATCGCGGAAGGGCTTTTCGACCGGACCCGGATCGAGGGAGAGCTCGGCGACATCGTGGCCGGGAAAAAGCCGGGCCGGAAGTCAGCGGAAGAGGTCACGGTGTTCGACGCGACGGGGATCGCCACCCAGGACATCGCCGTCAGCTGGAAGGTGTACCAGCTCGCCAGGGAGCGGAACGTCGGGGAGAGGGTTCAGTTCGTCTGAGGGGGGGTCCGGGGAGGAAGACGATGGCGCTTCAAGAGATTCGGACCTACGACGTCCAATGCAAGGCTCGTTGCGGCGTCGTCTGCGTGGTCGATGACGGCCGGCTGGTGGAGGTCCGCCCCGACCCCGAACACCCGAACAGCCCGCTGGAGCTGGGTCTGTGCCCCAAGGGAAAGGCGTTGCCGGAGCTCTTGTACCATCCCGACCGGCTGAAAGAACCCCTCCGGCGGACGGCCCCGAAGTCTTCGGATGACCCCGGCTGGGAAAGGATCTCCTGGGACGAGGCGCTGAAAATCGTTGCGGAAAAGCTCCTGGACATCCGGAAGACCTCCGGCGCGGAATCGGTCGTTTTTCATCGGGCGTCCCCGGGGGGGTCCGCCGCCAGCGACTTCGATCCCTGGTTCTTCCGTCTGGCTTTCCTGTTCGGGACTCCCAACATCTCTTCGACGACTCACATCTGCAACTGGCACAAAGACGTGGCCTCCCGCTACACCTACGGAAGTTCCATCCCGGAACCCGACTTCGACCAGACCGCGTGTATCCTCCTGTGGGGCCACAACCCGCAGGCGGCCTGGCGGGGTCATTACCGGAAAATCCTGCAGGCCCTCGACCGGGGGGCAAAGCTGATCGTGGCGGACCCCAGACGCATCCCGCTCGCTGAACGGGCGGACCTGTGGCTCCCCGTCCGGCCGGGCACCGACGGCTGCCTGGCCTTGGGGTTCCTGCGGGTCCTCCTGGAGGAGGGCCTGTTTGACCGCGAGTTCGTCCGCACTTGGACGACGGCCCCATTCCTCGTCCGCGAGGACACAGGGCGCTTCCTGCGGGCGAGGGACCTGGACCCGGCGGGCAGCGAGGACCGCTTCGCCGTCTGGGATGAAGGGAAAGGCGGGCCCGCGTCCCTTCATCCCCTCGACCCCCCGGAAGCCCTCGGCATCCGCCCTTCCCTCTCCGCCCAAGGGACGGCGACGCTGCACAGCGGGGAGAGGGTGTCCTTCCGGACGGCCTGGGACCACCTCCTGGAGACGGTCCGTCAAACCCCTCTGCCGGAGACGGCCCAGGTCACCGGGGTCCCCGCGGACCAGATCCGCCGGGCGGCGCGGATGTTCGCCATCCTCAAGCCCTCTTGCTACTACACCTACAACGGGGTGGAGCAGCACCCCACCGCGACCCAGACGAACCGGGCCATTTCTCTATTGTTCGCCCTGACGGGACAATTCGACGCCCCGGGGGCCAACGTGCTCTTCCCGCGGATCGCCGCGGAGAGCGCGGCCAGCCTCCAGCTCCTGCCGCCCGGCCAGCGGGAGAAGTCTCTGGCGCGCGACCGATTCCCCCTCGGCCCGCCCGCCGGGGGCGCCATCCCGCCTTACGAGGTCTACCGGGCCATCCTCACGGGGCGCCCCTACCCCATCCGGGCGCTCGTCAGCTTCGGCGGGAACATCCTCCTCTCGACAAGCGATACCCTCGAAGGGCGCAGGGCCCTGGAGAAACTGGAGTTCTTCGCTCTCACCGAGCTGTTCGAGACACCGGCCGCCCGGTTCGCAGACATCCTGCTTCCCGCCTCCACCTTCCTCGAATCGATGCACGTGAAGACGACCTTCGAGCAGGGGGCCGACACAAGCACCTTCGTTCAACTTCGCAAGCAGGTCGTTCCCCCGCTCCACGAATCCCGGCCGGACATGCGGATCATCTTCGAGCTGGCCCGGCGCCTGGGACTCGGCGGCCAGTTCTGGGAGGGCGACCTTCGGGCCGCCTTCAACGCCCAGCTCGCTCCCGCGGGTCTTTCGGTGGAGGACTTGGAGAGGAACCCCGGCGGGATTTTTGTCCCCCTCCCGGTGGAATTCCACAAATATCGGGCCAAAGACCCGCAGACGGGGCGGTCCCGGGGGTTCCGGACCGCGACGGGCCGGGTGGAGATCTACCTGGAGACCTTCCACGCAAAGGGCTATTCGCCGGTCCCGGACTTCCGACCGGCGCCTGCGGAGGGGGACGCAAAGGACTATCCCCTGATTTTGACCACGGCCAAAGTGGTGGAGTTCTGCCACGGCCAGCACCGGGCTGTGCCCAGCCTGCGAAGACGGGTGCCGGCGCCGTATGTGGAAATCCATCCCCAGACCGCCCGCGGGCTCGAGGTCAGAGATGGAGAGTGGGTCCGCCTGGAGACGCCGCTCGGAGGCATCCGGGTGCGGGCCCGGCTGACCGAAGCCATCCGCCCCGACGTGGTGTGCACGCAGCACGGGTGGTGGCAGGAATGCCGAGCCCTCAATCTCCCTGGCTACGATGCCTTCTCCGAAGAGGGCGCAAACATCAACCGGATCATCGGGAGCAGGGTGGTTGACCCCGTGAGCGGGGCCACGGCGAACCGGTCGCACCGGTGTCGCGTCGTCCCTCTTCGCGATGAAGCGTTGCGCCCCGGCCCCGATGGACCGTAGGGACCGGCGCGGCAGAGGGTAGAGCGGGAGATTTGAACCAGGGAGGGCGCGGCGATGAAGCTCCGGGCAGTGTGGGCGGCTTTTTTTCTTTTTGCGGGGACGGGCGTCTCGGGAGCCGCCGAGAAAGCGATCTTTCTTCTCGACTGGATACCCTACGGAAAACACGCCCCCTACTATTGCGCCCTCGACAAGGGGTTCTATCGCGAGGCTGCGATTGACGTCGCCATCGAACGGGGCCGGGGATCGGCGGATAACCTGAAACGCCTGGGGGCACGGGCGGCCGACTTCGTCAAGGTCGACATGGGGGCGGCCATCGTGGCCCGCTCCAGGGGCGTTCCCGCCAGGGTGGTGGGCATCCTGGCCGACAAGAGCCTCGCCGTGGTTTTCGTGCTGAAGGGCTCCGGCATGCAAAACCCCAGGGACCTGGAGGGCCGAAGGATCGGTGACGAAGTGGGTTCCGGGACATACGCGATCTTTCCCGCCTTTGCGAAGATCAACGGGATCCAGAAATGGGAGTTCGTCCCCATGACGGCCGCGGCGAAGAACTCGAGCCTGATCACGGGGAAGGTGGACGCCATCACGACCATGTATACCGTGGTCCCCGCCCTGGAAAAGGGAGCCCGGCAGGCCGGGAAGGAAATTCAAGCCTTCCGCTACGGCGACTGGGGGCTCGACACGTACGCGCATGCGCTGGTCACGCTCGATTCCACGCTCCGGGACCGGGCCGACACGGTGCGCCGGTTCGTCCACGCCACGTACCGGGGGATTGCCTGGGCCTTCGGCCACCCGGAGGAGGCGGTGGACATCTTCTTGCGCCACAAGCCGACAGCCTCCCGAGACGTGACCCGGCAGGAACTGCAAATCGCCATCGACCATCTCTTGACGCCGGAAACCCGCAAGAGGGGCGTGGGTCTCGTGGATCAGGAGAAGATGCGCAAAACGATTGACACCTTCAGCCGCTACATGAAGCTGGAGCGCAAGGTTTCGGCACAGGAGATGTACACGAACGAGTTCATGCCCAGAGACCTTTTTCATTGAGGGAAGGAAGCGCTTCCCTAGAATCCCACGCCGTCCGCAGGGAAGGAGGGGAAAACGAACATGGCTCAGGTCCAGCACAAGGCAAGGGTCCCCTACGTCGAGTACGAGGAGGCCGGTGAGAGGGTCCGCGCGGTCTACGACGACATGATCAAAGTCCGCGGAAGGGTCGCGAACCTCTTCAAGGCCTTCGCAAACTGGCCGGAGCTCCTGGAGGTCAACTGGGAGAAGACGAAGCTGCTGAGCCGGGGCGGCACGCTGTCCTTTGAGCTGAAAGAGAGCATGGCGCTGCTCATCTCCGAGGCCAACAACTGCACGGCTTGAGTGAATTTCCATTCGAACATCCTCCGTGCCGAGGGTGTGGACGATCAGCGGATGGAGATGATCCGCAAGCTGGACCTGGAGAGCTTCCCCGAGAAAGAACGGAAGATGCTGGAGTTCACCTGGAAGTCCACGGTGGACCCGAACAACATCACGGACGAGGAGTTCATGGAGCTGAAGAGATTGGGCCTCACCGATCAGCAGTTCGTGGAGATGCAGGAGTGGATGGCCTTCAACACCGGCTTCACCCGGTTCGTCGACTCCCTGGGCATCCTCCCCTGACGCCGGCGACCGGGGGAATGAGCGGCGGATCGGGCGGAGCCGAGAAGGAGAAGCCCTTGGATGGAGACGTTCACCGATTCGAATTTCGAGAGCGAGGTTCTCTCCGCACCGGCCCTGACGGTGGTGGACCTGACCGCCCCTTGGTGCGGCCCCTGCCGCATGATCGCCCCTTTCCTGACGAGGCTCGCCGAGGAGTATTCCGGCCGGGTCCGGTTCGGGAAGGTCGATGTGGACGAAAACCCCGGGATCCCCAAACGCTATGAGGTGAAGAGCATCCCGACCGTCCTCCTGTTCAAGCAGGGTGAGGTCGTGGAGCGGATTCAGGGGGCCAAGACCAAGGGGGATTACCGGACGGCGATCGAGCGGCACCTCGCGGCCTGACGGCACGTCGCGGAGAGCGCCGGCTTTGAGGTCTGTGACCTCTTGAGGTCTGCGACCTCCCGGCGTCTCGCGCGGCCTGCAGGTCCGGAGAAGGCAGAAAGGGGGGAGCAATGGCATCTCTCGACACGATGGAGCGGTTCAAGAACAGTGTGCGGGAGGCCCAAGGGAGCGGGCCGGACCGCCTGGAGGCGTTGGCCCGCGTCAAGGCCGCGATGGTCGACCTCCTCGGCGACTCATCCTTCCTCGGCCGGCGCTACGGCCTCCCCCGAGCCGGGGAGTCCGGCACCTACCTCCTGTATCGGGACGCCGATTTTGGTTTCTCCGTCACCGCGAACGTGCTGCGGCCGGGCCACGTCGGCCCGCCCCACGACCACGGTCCGGGGTGGGGGGTCTATGGGATCTATCTCCGCCCGATCGGCATGACGCGGTTTCGCGTCGGGAAGGAAGACGAGGGTCGGGGAACGGCCCACCTGACGAAGATCCAGCACTATCTCCTCGAGCCGGGAGCCGTGGACGCGTTCCTGCCCGGCGAGATCCACCAAACGCACAACCCGTCCGACGAGCCCGCCGTCAGCCTGACCATCTATGAAAAAAACCTCCAGGACGTGAAGATGCGGATTTTCAATCTCAAAGAAAATTCCTTCAAGCGGGGCCCGGGGGGCGGGACCTGGCACGACCTCACGGACCGGTGAGCCGGAGCCTCGAGAAAAGCCGACATGCCCGGACGCCGGCTGACCGTCGCCTACCGGAGCCAGATGCAGAGGGTGCTTCTCTGCGTGATGGACCACTACGACCTCTGGGGACGGTATGGCTTCGCTGTCGCGTGGCGCTATTGCGAAGGGGACCGAGAGGCTGAGGCGGCCCTTTTCCGGGGCGAGGTGGACCTCATCATCGGCCAGCACCTCCTCCCTTACGTGAGCCGTGCCCAAGGCAAGAAAACCCTCTGCCTGGCCCAGGCCATGAACCTGTCCCTGGACTGGCTCGTCTGTGTCCCATCCATCGCGGACCCGAGCCGGTTGGCCGGGAAAAGGCTTGCCGTCTACGGCGCCCGGCACTTTCCCGGCCTGACGATCCCCTTTCATCTGGAGAACCTGGGATTGGCCGCCTCCCGGGAGGGGATCTCCTTTGTTCCCACCCACTGGGACGACGGGGAGCGCATGAAGGCCCTCCTCGACGGCCGGGCGGAGGCGACGCTCGTGAGGCCCCCCTTCGATCTCCTGGCGGAGGCCGAGGGGCTGAGGCGCTTCCGCCTTGCCCCCGTCCCGATCCTCTGGGGGGTGACGGTGACGGCGGAGTCAGAAACCGTCGCCCGGGAACCGGAGTTCATCAAGGATTTTCTGAGGGCGATTATCACAGGCATCCACTTCTTTAAAACCCGGAAGGATGACTCGATGGGAGCCCTCATGGAAAAAATGCGCGAGGATTTTTCTCTTCGGGAGACCTCTCTGGCCGAGCATCTCTGGGAAGAGTACGGCGCCGTCTTGGAACCCAAGCCCTATCCGTCCCTGGCGGCCTTGCGAAACACCCTCCGCGTCGCGGCCCTCGCCTATCCTGAAGGGGAAATCGCCCACCCCTTCACGGTATGGGACCTCCGCTTCGTGCGCGAGATCGACGAGAGCGGGTTCATCGACGGGCTGTACACTTCGCGGTGAAAATCAGACGCCTCGCCCCACCCCGGCGTTGGGCAAAGACAAGCTTTGCAGCTACGGTCCGCCGAGAAATTCATCCTGTACGCCTCTTTCAAAAATGGCGGCTCTACGCGCCGGTTGAGACTGGGGTGTGCATCCAAAACCGGGGATCACTGAGACCCCTCCCGGATGGACTGCGCAACGCCGCCCAATCGCGCAAAGCCAAAAGCCAAATTTCAACCCATTGTTTTCAAAGGAGTTTTTGGGTTCGTTTCTCTTTTTTGCCATTTTTGCATACCCTAGTGGCCGATTCAGGTTCAAGGTCGTCGCGCAACCCGGCCAAGAGGTTTTGGAAGGCCTCTCGGTCCTCGGCCGCCCGGCCCGGGGGCGGACCCGCTCCCTCTTTCCCCGGCGTCTTGCGGCCAAGGCGGCCTCCTTTCACAAATTCCCATGGGGAATTGGCGATTATCTGTACAGTTCGGTTTCTTCCCGGACATGTGACAGGGTGACCCGAACGGGGTTGCCCAGAGGGGCTTGGGGGAGCGGACGGGATGCGCCCGCAGGGTTGCTCTCCGGCCCTTCCCCCCCTCCCGCGCCTCACGGTAGCAGATCCAAGCAAAAAGGGCCGCAGGATTCCCGCGACCCTTTGAATTCCCTTGGTGGAGCTGAGGGGGATCGAACCCCTGACCTCATGACTGCCAGTCATGCGCTCTCCCAGCTGAGCTACAGCCCCGTGCGGCACCAGAGAATTTAGCACGCCCCGCGGGGACCTGCAACGAAAAGGGGGGCGAGCCGCCCCAGCCTCGGGCGGGCCACAGGGTCCGCAGACAGGCCTCGGATGTTCAGGCCCGCCAACGGGTCAAGGACCGTGGCCTTGTCCCCGCTCGGCGGCAGTGCAATCAGGAGGCGGCCGTCGGGGCCTGGAAAAACGGCGTCAAGTCTCTGTGGGGGATCGGTCGCCACGGCCCCGGCCACAATCTCTTTCTGTATTATCCCGACCCCGATGGAAACGTCATCGAGATCTTCTCCGAGCTGGACCGGATCCACGACGGGGAAAACAACCGGCCGCGGGTCTGGACGCGGGAGAAGTCCAGCTGCGTCTGGACCCACCACATCACGGAGCAGTTCGTCCGGCAGACGCAGGCGGTCGGGAGAGCGGTCAATCAGGCGGGCTGACGGCGGATGGCCGAGCCTTCTGGCGTACCTCGGCGACTTGGCGGAAGGGGAGAAATCATGTTGACGGACTTCTGTCTTGTTTCTTATGCTGTGCTCTCTTTCCAGACTGTCAGCCGATGCGGTCATCGGAATGGACCCGCGAGTCCGGGGAAGCGTGTTCCATCCGCCCTGACTCGGCCCCGCGGCGGGTGAAGGTCATCCAGGAGGAGAGTGATTTCCATGTCCCCTGTCCAAGAAGCCCGGCGCG
>JACPRG010000025.1 GCA_016190025.1 Candidatus Tectimicrobiota bacterium | reverse complement strand
CATGACCGCGGCCGCCCGTCTGCCCTCCCTCCTTTCGGGCCAGGTGGACGCGTTCGTCGGATTCGGCACGGCCACGCCGACGTTCGTGGCGGGCGCGGAGAAGGCGGGGCAGGTCCTGGCGGAGATCAAATACGCCGACTGGGGGCTCGACACCTACGCCCACTCCATCCTGGCGCACGACGACGCCCTCGCGGGCCGTCCCGAGCTCGTGAGACGGTTCCTCGCGGCGACGCTCGAGGCCTGGGCCTGGAGCGGAAAGCACAAAGAAGAGGCGATCCAGGTCTTCCACCGGAGAAGCCCGGAGACCAGCCTGAAGCTGGCGCGGGCCCACCTGGACATCGCGCTGGACGTGCTGGTGGACGGCTACGTCCGGAAGAACGGGCTGGGCGCCTTCGACCCGGAGAAGATGAAGCGCACGACCGAGGTCATCGTCACCTACATGAAGCTTCCGCCCGTCCGGCCGGAAGACCTGTACACCAACGCGTTCCTGCCGAGGATACTCCCCTGAAGAGGAGATCCTTCGCGCGCTCAGGATGACGTGTCACTGACTTGGGCGCTCCTCTGAGCGCCCGGGCCCTGGGGGAGAGACCGGCATGTCCGAGCAGCCTTACGATGTAAAGAATTTCTGGAACCGGGTCGTGGTGCGCAGCGTCCACAGGAAGCAGAGCCAGATCACCATCGGCGACGCCCACTCCTTCATCGGGGACGAGCCCCCCTCTTTGGGCGGCGACGGCCTCGGGCCGAACCCCTTCACCCTGGTCGTCTCGGGCCTCGGCCTCTGAACGGTCGTCACGCTGCGGGACGCAGCGCGCATCCTGGAGATTCCCCTGGAGGACATCGAGGTGACCCTCTCTTTCAAGTCGAACCTGCCTCCGGGAAAGGACCCCCTGGCCATCGAGCGGACGCGCCGTCTGCGGATCGCCAAGATCCGTCGGGAAATCCGGCTGGTGGGGGAGTTGAGCGGCGAGCAGCGGGCGGCCCTCATGCAGGAAGCGGCGTGCTGCCCGGTGAGCAACAGCCTGAAGCAGAGCATTCAGATAGAGGACGTCGCCGTCGCCTGACCGCGGAATGGGAGCGGACGGCTCTCAGAGAAGAGATCCGGCCGCGGCGGGTTTGATCGCCTTCTTCGTCTGAATCGGGGCGGTCCCGTCATGAAGGACCCGATGGAATCGACTTGGCAAGAGATACTCCAGCGGATGGATGCGCTCGCCGCGAGGTGGGCCGGGGAGCGCCAGGGCATCGAGCGCCTGGAAGAGCTTCTGCGCTGGCTTCGGGAAGAGGCGTGCGCGCGCATCGAGGGGATCCAATCCCGGCGGGAGGATCTCACGCAAAGGGCCGAGAGGGCGAGGCGGTCCCGCGAAGCCCTCCTCGATCGGCGGGCGGAATATGTCCAGGCCATTCAAACCGTGGACGAGCACCTCCGCCAGATGGAACTGATCATGCGCAAGCTCCAGGATTTGGTCCAAAAACTGAAAGAGGAGGAACGGCGGGTCCTGGAGGACATACTCAGCGGGTTGGGACGGCTGGATGGGTCGGCTCGGGCGAGCCGGACATCTGAGGCGGCCCCGGCGCCTCCTCCGGGTTCTGATGAGGAGGACCGGCCGGCTGAGCCCGTCCGGCCCCGGGAGGTTCCCGGCGCCGCTCAGTCTCGGGAACCGGCTCAGGTCCCCTCCGCGCCTCGCGGCGAAGACGACCGATCCGCCGAAGAGCCCGCTTCCTCATCCCCCCCCAGGGAGGCCCCCATCTCCCTGGAGAAGCTCCTTTCCCAATACGTCGAAAGAGGGTTCTGAGTCCTCCGGTCACCTCTCACCTGCCGTCTCTTTTCCCCGCCCGGCGCCACCGGCTCCGCCTCCCATCAGGGCGAGAAGGTCCGGCACTCGCTCCATTCCTGGAACGGAGGGGACATCGGGGAAGGGCTCTCCGAAGGGTCTTGTGGCGTCGATCCCGACGGCCGAGCCCAGCTGGCCTTCCGGCACGGACGGGTCCAGGGCCGCCGTGGGGACTTTCGGCAGGATGATGAAGTCTTCCGCCGGGCGGGCGCGCGTCGCCATTGCCCAGATGACCTGGACGTGGTCGAAGACGTCGATGTCGTCGTCGCACACCACAACGTACTTGGGGAACTTCTTGCTCCCGAGGACGGCCATGATCACCTTGCGGGCCTCCCCCGGAAACACCTGCTTCAGGCTGATGAAGACCACGTACTCGCAGCAGCCGGCCGCCGTGTAGTGGATGCTCTTCACCCCCGGGAACTTGGCCTTGAGATCGCGGAACAGGGTGACCTCGTTGGGGATCTGCTTGAGGAAGTGGTTTTCCGTCATGGGCGCGCCCGTAAGGCCGGCGTGATAGATGGGGTTTTTCCGGTGGGTGACGGCGGTGACCTCCACCACCGGGCGCTTGCCGGCCGGGCCATAGTACCCGCTGTACTCCCCGAAGGGCCCTTCCGCTTCCCGCCGCGCGGGCAGGACCCGGCCTTCGATGACGATCTCCGTCGTGGCCGGGACCTCCAGGTCCACCGTCTCGCACTTCACCACGTCCACCGGCTTTCCCTTCAGGCCTCCGGCGATGCCGAGCTCGTCCTCCCCGTAAGCCGCCACCACCTGGGTGGCCAGCATGACCACGGGGTCGCACCCCAGGGCCACGGCCACCTCCAGGGGCTGACCCTTGGCCTCGGCCTTGGCGTACTGGCGGTTCATGTCCTGGTATTCCGCCACATAGAGGCCGAGCTGCCGCTTTCCCTGTAGCTGCATCCGGTAGATGGAGGCGTTCTTGCCGCCCGTCTCCGGGTCCTTGCTGATCTGGACGCCATGGGTGATGAAAGCGCCCCCGTCTTTCGCGGCGTAGGTGGGGATGGGAAGGCGGGTGAGGTCCACCTCGTCTCCCTTCCAGATGACTTCCTTGCAGGGACCCGTGTCCACGAGGCGCGGCGCGATGGGATGCGTGGCCCCGCTGTGGAACCGCTCGTGCACCTCCTCCGCAGGGGTCTCCAAGGCCAAGAGGACCCGGCGCCGGCTGGCGAAGATCCCCCCCGCCACCGCCATGTCGTGACCCTTCACCTTCTCGAAGAGGAGGGCCGGCCCCTGCTGGTCCGAGGTCTTCCGGATGTAAGCGGAGATCTCGTACTTGGGGTCCACCTCGTCGGAAATCCGGATGAGCTCCCGCCGCTCCTCCAGGTATTCGAGAAAAACCCTCGGGTCATCGAAGGGCATGGGGAATCCTCCCGGGAAGGGGGCCAGCCGCCGCCGGACGCCCTCTTGGGTCCAGTCCTATTCAATGAATCGGTTCGTGTAATACCGATCCGCCGGCAGCGGGTTCTTGAGGCCGCCGTACTGTGACAGGAGACGGATGCTGTCTTCCCAGTCCTCTTTGGCCATCCAGCCCAGGGGCTTGCCCTGCGTTCGTTCCGTGTGCAGGAGGGCCAGGGTGGATTGCAGGGTTTCAAGGGCGACGTCCCGGCGGGGGATGGAGAGGGGCGCCCGCTTCATGGCGAAGCTCACGGTTTCCTCTGGATTCTCCAGGGCTCGCCCAAACCCTTTCATGCTGGCGCGGGCGAACCGCCGCACGGTGTCGGGCCTCTCGTCGATGGTCTTCTCCTGGACGATGATTCCGCCCCCGAGGACGTTGACCTTGAAGTCCGAGTAGCGGAAGAAGGTGATGTTGGCCCCTTTGGCCTTCAGCTCCGGGACGTTGTTGTCGAAATAGGCGATGATGGCGTCCACCTCTCCGGCCAGGAGGACCTTCTGACGGGAGGCGGGCTCCACGCTGATCATGTTGATCCGCGAGACATTGACGCCGTTGACGCTGGCCAGCGCGGGGAAGATCATCTTGCCGGCATCGGCCGGAGAAGCGCCGAGACGCTTTCCTTCGAGGTCCTTCGGGCCCCCGATCTTGGACTCCGCCCGGGAGATGACCCCCATGGGGCTTTTCTGATTGAAGGCGGCGACGCCCTTGATGGGCACCCCGCGAGAGATGGCGAGCGCGGCCGTCCCCAGGTCGCAGACGGCGAAGTCGTTGTTGCCCGCCGCCACCCGCTGGACGGAGAGAGAGGACCCGCGGCCTTCGATGAACTCGACCTCGAGACCCGCCTCCTTGTAGTAGCCCTTTTCGAGGGCCGTAAAGAAGGCCGCCACGTTCGGCGTGAAGACCCACCAGTTTTGCAGGGAGACCTTCTCAGCCGAATGGGCGGACCCGGCAAAGCCGAAGGCCAGAACCCACGCGCCGAAGAAAGTCAGAAGGAGCCTCGTCGATCGTCCTTTCGCGAATCTCATTTTCTTCCCTCCGTTTATGCGTGATGATCCGATGTCGAACTGGCCCCGGGCGATGTGCCGGTTTGTGTTGGAGGAAGGGAGCCGGCCGCCGCCGGACGCCTGCTGGGGTCCAGTCCTATTCAATGAACTGGTTCGTGTAATACCGGTCCGCCGGTAGCGGGTTCTTGAGGCCGCCATACTGCGACAGGATGCGGATGGTGTCTTCCCAGTCCTCTTTGGCCATCCAGCCCAGGGGCTTGCCCTGCGTCCGTTCCGTACGGATGAGGCCCAGGGTGGTTTTCAGGGTTTCGAGTGCGACGTCCCGGCGGGGGATGGAGAGGGGGGCCCGCTTCATGGCGATGTCCACGGCCTCCTCCGGCTTCTCCAGGGCTCGCCCAAACCCCTTCATGCTGGCGCGGGCGAACCGCCGCACGGTGTCGGGCCTCTCGTCGAGGGTCTTCACCTGGGCGATGATTCCGCCGCCCAGGAGGTTCACCTTGTAGTCCGAGTAGCGGAAGAAGGTGACGCGTCCTCCCTTGGCCCGAAGCTCCGGGACGTTGTTGTCGTAAAAGGCGATGATGGCGTCCACCTCCCCGGCCAGGAGGACCTTCTGGCGGGAGGCGGGCTGCACGCTGATCATGTTGATCCGCGAGACATCGACGCCGTTGGCGGTGGCCAGCGCGGGGAAGAGCATCCTGCCGGTGTCGGCCGGAGAGGCGCCAAGACGCTTTCCTTCGAGGTCTTTCGGGCCCTTGATCTTGGCCTCCGCCCGGGAGATGACCCCATTGGCGCTTTTCTGACTGAAGGCGGCGACGCTCTTGATGGGCACCCCGCGAGAGATGGCGAGCGCGGCCGTTCCCAGGTCGCAGACGCCGAAGTCGTTGTTGCCCGCCGCCACCCGCTGGACAGTGAGGGAGGACCCGCGGCCTTCGATGAACTCGACCTCGAGCCCCGCCTCCTTGTAGTAGCCGTTTTCAATGGCCGTAAAGAAGCCCGACACGCTCGGCGTGAAGACCCACCAGTTCTGCAGGGAGACCTTCTCGGCCGAATGAGCGGACCCGGCAAAGCCAAAAGCCAGAACCCACACGCCGAAGAAAGACAAAAGGAGTCTCGTCGATCGACCTTTCGCCAATCTCATTTTCTTCCCTCCGTTTACACAGGTGATACCCCCCCTTTGACCCTGGGGCTTTGAGGATCTCCGGCTTTCCAGCGGTCTCCCTCGTCCGCTCCAGTTGTCGTGACTTTCGCGGTTCTCCGGGTTTCCCCTTCACATGTTTTTGGGCTTCGCGGGGAAGACGGCCACGAACTCGTTCGTGTAGATCTCCTCCGGGGAGGGCTTGCGCTTCAATCCCTTGTAGAACCTGACCATGAGGTCGATGGTGCGCTCCATCTTGTCGCGGTTCATGAAGCCGATCCCCGTTTTCATGGTTTCCTTCGTGAGGAGAACGTCCACGCTGACGTTGAACTGTCCCCGGGCGATGTACCGGTCCGAGTTGGGGTGATGCTTCAGGAAAACGTCGATGGCCTCCTGGGGGTGCTCCACCGACCACTTGACCGCCTCCAGGGAAGCGATGATAAACCGCCTCGTGAGGGAGCTCTGGTTCTTGATGATGTCTTCATGGGCGATGATCCCGTTGGAGTAGACGTCCAGCCCGTAGTCGGCGAACGTGATGGATTTGATAGGCTTGCCGAGCTGCTGGGCCATCCGCTCCATGGGCGGGATTTGCGTGGCGTAGCTCGCGATGGCGTCGACCCGTTCCGCGAACAGGCTCGAGTTTTGGGCCGAGGCCTCCATGTCCACCCAGACGACCTTGTTGGGGTCGAACTTGGCCAGCTCCGCGAAGGCGGGGAAGACGATCCGGGTGGAGTTCACGACGGGCGAGCCGACCTTCTTGCCCTCCAGGTCTTTGGGAGAGTTGATTGGGGATTTGGCGAGCATCACCACGTTGAACAGCGGGTTGTGGTGGAGCATGGCGATGAGCTTCACCCGCAGGTTGGGCTCGTTGGCCCGGGCGAGGATGAGACTGCCCGCGTCGGCGTGGGCGTATTCCACGCCCTTGGCGCCCACCGACTTGATCGAAAGGCCCGACCCCTTGCCCGACAAGACCTTCACGTCCAGCCCGTATTGCTTGTAGATCCCCTTGTCCACGCCGAGGTAGAAGGGGGCGTGCTTTCCGTAGGGAACCCAGTCCAGAATGAAAGATACGCCGTCGGCGGCGGACGCCTGGGGAACCCTCCCCAAAAACGCCAGGCCCAAGAGGGTGAACAGCGTCCAGTAGAGCAGATGCCCTTTCCTCAACATCTCAAGCCCTCCTCTTCGTTTGGTCGGACTCCGTCCGACTTCCCAACTTCACCGGACGGTCTTGAAAGCGTCGCGCGTCTTTCCGCTGCGTCCTTTCTCCACCTCGGTCCGGCCCCCCGGAAACCCCGAACGGAGAAAAGGGGACCCCGGCGCGGCCGAATCGCCTGAAACCCGCTGGAGATCTCCAGCCTAGCAGGAGTTGGGCGCTCGGTCATCTGTTTTTTCGCCTGGTGTTTTTTGCCTAGATGGGGGCGCGAGACCGCGTCCCATGAGGCGACCCCCCCGTCTTCGGGAGCCCGTCCGTCTTCCGCCGGGCGCGCGGAAACCGCCGCTTCGCGGGTCTCGACGCCTCGACCCGCCGACTCGTCCTCCGCCGCTTCGCGGGGGCGGACTCTTCCGGCCGAGCCGGCTGGGGGCCGAGAGGCTTCCGCTTCAAAGGCCCAGAAGCCTGCGGGTGTTGCCGCTGAAAATGGCCTCCTCTTCCCTTTTCGGCAGGGAGAGGTCCGTGACGCAATCGACCGCCTTCTGGATGAACTCCTTCCCTCCGTCGCCGCCGAAGGGATAGTCCGTCCCGAAGAGGATCCGCTCCGCCCCGAAGAGCCGGTGGGCGCACAGGACCGCTGCGGAGGAGACGGGGCCCGCGGTGTCGTAGTACATCTTCCGGTAGTAGTCGAGGACGGGACGCTCCGCGCGCCCGTAGCGCCCTCCGTGGTGGATCCGCTCGAGGAGATAGTGCGTGGCTCCGCCGAGATGGGAGAGGATCAGGGTCATGCCGGGGAAGCGGTCCAAGACCCCGCTCAGAATGAGGCGGGCGGTGGCGTAGGCCGTGTCCACGGGCCAGCCGATCCAGAGTTCGAGGCGGTAGTCGTAGGCCTGGGGAGGGCCTTTTGGGTCCATGGGGTGGATGAGGACCGGGAGCTTCCGCCGGTGGATCTCCTCGTACAAGGGATGGAAGGCCTCTGCGTCGATGGACTTCCCTTGGACGTTCGTCCCCAGGATGACCCCTTTCATCCCCAGTTCCGTCACCGCCCGCCGGAGCTCACGGACCGAGGCGTCCACGTCCACCAGGGGGAGGGCGGCGAAGGCGATGAAGCGGTCCGGGTGCCGCCGGCTGGCCTCGGCCAGGCCGTCGTTCGCGCCCTGGACCAGGTCCAGGGCGACCGTCCGGTCGGGCGGGTACGCCGTCATTGTCAGGGAGAGAACCTGAAGGTCAATCCCCATTTCGTCGTTCAGGGCGAGGTGCTTCTCGATGTCCCAGGGCTGAAAGTCGAAAGCAGGCCGGGGGAGAGTCCCTCGCTCGACGAGGCGCTTGAACTCCTTGAGGAAGGCTGCCGGATACTGGTGGCCGTGGATGTCGATCTTCATGGTTCGCTCCGGGCCGGGGAAGAGTCCCCCCGGCGCCTCAGTCTCGGGTTTGCCGTTTTGCCCGCAACTTCCGGGTGGCCTCAAGGTCCGCGCGCAGGGTCTCGGGGTCGATCGCCACACCGTAGTCCTCCCGGGCGGCCTCGACGGAGATCAGCTCGTTGAGGACGTCCTCTTGGACCAGATCCACGGGCCGCTGGAGGGGATCGCCGACGCCCCCGCCGCCGCTGCACTTTGCCACGAGGACGTCCCCCTTCTGATAGACGACCTGGGCCATGGTGCGAAAGGGGATTTTCTCGCCGTTCCGCTCGAAGTGGAGGTCGTGGCAAATCCCCCCCTTTCCGCCGACCTGGCCGAAGGGCCGGAAGCTCTCCCCGGAGGAGGTCCCCGTGTTGACGTACACCTTTCCGCCGTAGTCGTTCACCATGGCGTAGTAGGTCCCCACGCCTCCGCGCCAGCGGCCGGCCCCGGCGGAGTCCGGCAGGAGCCCGTAGTGAAGGATGCGCCAGGGCGTCATGATCTCGGTGATCTCGACCGTGTTCTTCATGACGCCCCCCGCGATGATGGGCGGCGTGACGTGGGGCCAGCCGTCGTAGCCCCAGATGGCCCCGCTGCCCCCGTCCGGCCCGAAGAAGGTGAAGTAATACTTGCGGCAGACCCCGGTGGCCGGGTCGCGCTCCCGGACGTCGTCGCCGAAGGTGACGAAGGAGACGTGGGGGGCCCACATGGCGCTCACCCGCTCGGGCATGGCCTTGCCGAGTGCCATCTGGACCGCCTCGATGAGCTCGTCCCCCAGGTGGCAGTTGCAGCCCCCGATGGTGGCGGGGTATCTGGGGTTCACCGCGGTCCCTTCGGGGGCGATGATGTGGATGGGCTTGCAGCTCCCGGCGTTGAAGGAGATGTTCGGGTCCACCGTCATCAAGATGGGGATGTATGTGCAGGCGTGGGTCACGGCGAGGGGGGTGTTGATGAAGTCCACCTGGGAGTCGCTCTCCGACCAGTCCACGATCATCTCATCGCCCCGGATGGTGAGCTTCAGCCGGACCCAGACGGGCTGGTCCGTCGTCCCGTCCCAGTCGCAGGCGCTTTCCCCGGAGTACGTGCCGTCCGGCATGCCGGCGATCTCGGCCCGCATGGCCTGCTCCGAGGAATCCAGCAGGGCCGCCACGCACCGCTGGGCGTTTTCCCGGCCGAGCTTCTCGCACAGCCGGCCGAGTTCTTCCTCGGCCCGCTTCGTCGCTCCCATCATGGCCAGGTTGTCCATGGCCACGACCTCGGGCCAGCGCACGTTGTTCAGGATGAAATCGTAGACGGACTGCCGCACGCCCCGCTCGTAGATCTTGGTGTAGTCGATGCGGAGCCCTTCGCTGTGGATGTCGTACCCGTGGGGGAAGTACCCTCCCGGAAAAGCGCCCCCGGTGTCCTGCTGGTGGCCCTTCAGGAGGGTGAAGAACATGAGCTCGTCTTCGTGGAAGACCGGCCGGATGATGGACCAGTCGGGGAGGTGGGAGCCGCCGGCCTGGTACGGGTCGTTCGCCAGAAAGACGTCTCCCGGGTAAATCCGCCCCCGGAACCTCTTCACCAGCGGCTCCACCTGGCTCTTGGCGACGGCCACGTGGAGCGGCATCCAGGACTTCACGGACAAAAGCCGCCCCTCGGCGTCGAAGACCCCCGGGGAGAAGTCGTTGCACTCCATCAGGATGAAGCACTGGCCCGAATACTTGAGGACGCTCCCCATCAGGTCGCACACGTAGAGGATCTTGTGCTTGAGGACGGCGACGTCCATGGGGTCCACCTGATGCACCGCCTGAACCGTCTGTTCCCTGCTGGTCATCTCGGCTCTCCTTGGAGACCTCTTGACACCTGAAAAGTCCGTCTGAACTCGCGAGCCGCCCCGCGCTTTCTCCTCACCGGGGGACCCGGATGAGATAGTTGCCGAAGGGGTCCACCTCGCACTGGAAGCGGGGGGGAACGGCGACCGTGGTGAAGGGCTCCTCGATGACGGCCGGCCCGTCGATCCGGTGGCCCGGCGGGAGACGCCGGCCGTCGTAGACGGCGGTCTCCACGAACTCCCTCGTCTCGGCGAAGAAGACCGGGCGGGAGGCGCGCGCGGCGGTCGGAGAGTCGGCGCCGTCGCTCGGCAACGGCTTGATGTGGGGTTTCGTGATGTGTCCGACCGCCGCGAGCTTGTAGTTCAGCATTTCCGTGGGCCGCTCCGCGACCGAGAAGGCGTAGATCTCCTGGTGGAGCCGGTGGAACCGGTCCACGACGCCCGAGAGGGACTCCCGGGTGATCGTCCCCTCCGGGGCCGGGACCTCGATCTCGTAGAACTGGCCCGCGTAGCGCATGTCGAGGGAGCGGCGGAACTCCATCCGGTCGGGAAGGACCCCTTCCTGTTCGAGGACCCGCCTCCCGCGCGCCTCCATCTCCTGGTAGAGGGCGTTGATCCGCCCCAGGTCGGCCGAGGCCGTCTTGGTGTAGTAGGAGTGGACGTAGTTGTGACGCAGGTCCGAGAGCAGCATGCCGAAGGCGCAGTAGGTGCTCGCTCTCTTGGGGGCGATGATGGAGGGCGCGCGGAGTTCCTGGGCGAGGCTGGCCGCGTGGGCGGGCCCGAGGCCGCCCCCCGCCAGGAGCGTGAAGTCCCGCGTGTCGAGCCCCCGCTTGTGGGCGGCGTTGGCGATGGCCCCCGCCACGACGGTGTTGATCACGGTCACCACGGCCAGGGCGGCCTCCACGATTCCCAGCCCCAGGGGCTCGGCCACCTTTTCCCGCATGGTCTTCCGGGCCGCCTCCAGGTCCAGGGGCATCTCTCCCCCCAGGATCCCCTCCACCGGCAGGACCCCGAGGATGAGGTTCGCGTCGGTCAGCGTGGGCTCCGTTCCTCCCCGGCCGTAGCAGGCGGGGCCGGGGTCCGCGCCCGCGGACCGGGGCCCCACGTGCAGGATTCCGCCCGCGTCGAGCCAGGCGACGCTCCCGCCTCCCGCCCCGACGTGGTGGAGGTCGATGGAGGGGCTGGCGTTGGTGTAATCGCCGATGCTCCGGTAAATCCCGCCGCGGGAGAGAAGGGGGATCTTGCCCCCCTCGATGAACGCCACGTCGCAGCTCGTCCCGCCCATGTCGAAGCTGATGAGGTTGTGCCTGTCCGCCGTGTCCCCGATGGAGATGGCGGCCGGAACGCTGGCGGCCGGCCCGGAGGAGATGCACGTGACGGGGCGGCTGGTGGCCTCCTGCCAGGACTGCACCCCGCCGTTGGACTGCATGACCAGAAAGCTCCCGCGGAACCCCCGCTCTCTCAGCGAGCGGTCCAGGGACTCCAGGTAGCTTTTCAGCCGCGGCCCCACGTCGGCGTCCAGGACCGTCGTGCTGACCCGCTCGTATTCCCGGATCTGCGGCAAGACCTGGGAGGAGAGGCTGACGAAGGCCTCCGGGAACTCTTCCCGGATGATCTCTCCGACGCGACGCTCGTGGTCGGGGTGGAGGAAGCTGAAGAGGAGGCACACCGCGATGGACCGGGCGCCCTTCGCCTTGAGCTTGCGGACCGCCTGCCGGACCGCCTCTTCATCGAGCGGGGCGAGGACCTCTCCGGTGTACAGGACCCGCTCCGGGACCTCCATCCGAAGGTGCCGGGGGGCGAGGATCTGGGGGAAGGGCTCGCGCCAGTTGAAGGTGTCTTCCTTCATCCCCCGCCGGAGCTCCAGGATGTCCCGAAAGCCCTGGGTCGTGATGAGGCCCGTCGCGGCCCCCGTCAGGGTGAGGACGGTGTTGGTCGCGACCGTCGTCCCGTGAACGATGAGGTCCACCTCCCCGAGAAACTTCTCGAGCGCCTTGCCGTACGCCTTCGCCGCTTTCTCCAGGCCCCGGATGACCCCCCGGGCGAAGTCGCCGGGCGTCGAGGACTCCTTGAAGTCCCGCATGACCCCCTCGCCGTCCACGCACACGAAGTCGGTGAAGGTTCCTCCGCAGTCCACCCCGATCCGAAAGCTCATCTCCTGCTGTCTCCTAACTTGTATGCCACCCCTCCGGCCGGACCCGGAATCCCAGAGGGCGCCGCGCGCGGCTTCGCGCCGCGGCGCCTCACGCCTCCGGCCGGAACAGGGGCAAGGTGATCTCCTCCGTGGCCTTCTCGAAAACGACTCTCACGGGAAGCCCGATGCGGACGTCCCCGGGGGCGCAGCCGACGATCCGGCTGGTCATCCGCGGGCCTTCCTCCAGCTCGACGACGGCGACCGCGTAGGGGACGTCTTCCTTCCAGGCCGGGTGATAGGCGTGGTGCTCGACGCTGAAGGTGTAGACCTTCCCGCGGCCGCTCACCGCGCGCCACTCGAAGTCCTCCGACAGGCAGTGCGGGCAGAGACGCTTGGGGGCGTAGCGGAAGCGGCCGCACGCGCGGCAGCGCTGCAGCCTCAGCTCGCCCGCCCGGCACCCCTCCCAGAACCCCCGGGCGTCGCCGTCGACGATGGGCAGGTGTTTTCGGTACTGGGCGTCGGCCGCCGCGCTCCCGGGGCCGCCTTTCCCCTCTCCGGCCATTCATCCTCTCCTCACGACGAGGTTTGCGTGCGTGGCGAGGTCTCCGCCGTTTCCCGTGACGAGGCCCATCGCGGCGTCTTTGACCTGGCGCTCTCCGCAGCCCCCGCGAAGCTGCCTGACGGCCTCCGTGATGTGGGTCATCCCGTCGATGTAGCCGTGGGAGAGGAGGCCCCCGTGGGTGTTGACGGGGATTTCCCCTCCCAGGGCGATGCGGCCTTCCTCGGCGAAGGGGCCGCCGTCCCCCTCCCCGCAGAACCCGTAGGATTCGAGCTGGGCGAGGACGGTGAACGTGAAGCAGTCGTAGAGCTCGGCGAAGTCGAAGTCCCGGGGGGACAGGCCGTACTTTTGATAAAGATCGCGGGCGGCCTCCTGTTCTCCGAGATACGGGGGGTCGGGCGCCTCGAAGAAGTTCTTGTGGGTGTGGCGCTGGGTCCCTCCCACGATCAGGACAGGGGGGTGAGGCAGGTCCCGGGCCCGGCGCGCGCTCGTCACGACCACGGCCGCGGCCCCGTCCGAGTTCAGGCAGCAATCGAGGAGGCGGAGGGGCTCCGCGATGAACCGCGAACCCTGGTGTTCCGCGAGGGTGATGGGCTCCCGCATCTGCGCCCCCTCGGTCAGGCAGGCGTGGCTCCGCTGGGTGACCGCGATGGCCCCGAACTGGCGGCTCGTAGTCCCGTGCCGGTGCATGTGGCGCCGGGCCGCCATGGCGTAATTGGAGACGGGGCCGATGCGGCCGAAGGGGTTCTCGTAGTTCTCGTATCCCCAGTTCCTGCGGCCGTGCTTGGGACGGCCCCTCCCGGAGAGCCGGGCCTCCCCGCAGGTGCAAAGGACCGCCTCGGCGGCGCCCCCGGCCACCGCCAGGGCCGCGTGCATGACCATCGCCACCGGGGTCGCGCCCCCCAGGTTGAGGTCCGCCGCGAACCGGGGCCGGAGCCCCAGCCCTTCGGCCACTTGCATGCAGAACAGGAAGGCGGGGTCGTCGTAGGGGGGCATGGAGAGGACCCCGTCCACCTCTTCCTTGGAGAGGCCCGCGTCCCGGATGGCCGCCGCCGCGGCCTCCACGTGCAACGAGAGGCTCGTCCGGTCCGGCAGTTTCCCGATGGCCGTCTCGCCGATGCCCGCGATGGCGCAGGCATCCCGAATGCCGTCTGGCATGTCCCCGCTCCTTATGACTTCAAGAGGTCCCGCGCGATGAACGTCCGGACGGTCTCCCGCAGGAGTTTCAGATCTTCCTCCATCTCACCGGTCATTCGTTTCCCTCAGGGCCCGCCCTTCAAAACGATGGAGGCGTCCAGGACCCGGCACTCCCCCTCCGCCGAGAGGACCCGGATGGGGTTCAGGTCGATGCTCTCGATCCTCTCCGCCGCCGAGGCCGCCAGGCGGCCGACCCGGACCAGGACCTCGCGCAGCGCCGACCAGTCCACCGGGCCCTTCAGCTCCCCTTCCGCAATGGCGGGAAATCCCCGCACCTCTCCGAGCATTTCCCCGGCCTCCTCCCAAGAGACGGGCGCGAGCCGCAGGGAGACCTCATCCAGGATTTCCGCGTGGACGCCCCCCCATCCGAAGACCACCACCGGGCCGAAGGTCGGGTCCTGGTGCGCCCCGATCAGAAGGTCCACGCCCGGGGGGGCCATCGGCTCGATGAGGACCCCGGAAGGCCGGGCACCCTCGACGGCCTGAACCGCCCGGGCCAGATCCCGGAAGGTCCGCTCCACGCCGGCCGGGTCCGTCACGCTCAGGCGGACCAGGCCCATTTTGTGCTTGTGGGGAATGTCCGGGGACATGGCCTTCATCGCCACCGGGTAGCCGAGCCGCCCGGCCGAGGCCAGGGCCTCCTCCACGGCGGTCGCGCACTCTCCCAGCAGGACCGGGACTCCGCAGGACGCCAGCAGGCGCTCGCTCTCGTGTTCCGTCAGTGTCGGTCCGCCCGAAAGGGGAAATTCCCGGAGGGCCCGCCCCAGGCCCTCGGAGAAAGGCTCTTCGGCGGAGGGCGAGTCCCCTCTCCACTCCGCGGAATCCGCCAGGCGCGCGAGAGCGGCCGCGACGCTCCGGGGGGATTCCATCAGGGGGACGCCGCGGCGCCGGCAGGTCTCCCGCCCCGGAGAGGAAAGGGCGCCGCCGATCCAGCAGGCCACGAGGGGCTTCGAGGCCGTCCGGTCGAGATCGGCCAGCATCTCGGCGCGCTCTCTTCCCGGCGTCCCGGTCCCGGGCGCCATGATGACCGCCACCGCCCCGAACGCATCGTCCGCGAGAAAGGTCTCCACGGCCCGGCGGAAGACCTCGGGCTGGGAGAGGTGCTGGCCGGTGAGGTCGATGGGGTTCAGGCTCTGGCGGGCGAACGGGGGGAGGAGGGGCGCCAGCCGGGCGGCGCTCTCCGGGGAGGGCGGGGGCAGGGTGAACCCGCGCCGGCCGGCGGCGTCCGCCAAAAGTCCGGCGGCCCCGCCCGAGGTGGTGATGACGCCGATCGTCCGCCTTCTCGGAGAACGGCCTTTGGCGAAAAGCTCGGCCGTCTCCAGGAGCTCCTCCAGGTCTTCCGCCTGGACCGCCCCGGCCTTGCGGCAGACGGCGTCGAAGACCCGGGCGGAGCCCGCGAGGGCGCCCGTGTGGGCGAGGGCGCACCTCCGTCCGGCCTCGGACTTGCCGATCTTGAGCACGACCGCGGGCTTGCCCGCCCGGCGCAGGGCCGCGAGGGCGCGGAGAAACCGCCGCCCGTCTTTGACGCCTTCCACGATGGCCATGACGGTCCGGGTCCCCTCGTCCGCGGCGAAGTACTCGAGGAAGTCCGAGATTTCCAGGTCCGCCTCGTTTCCGGTGGCGACGGCGTAGGAGAGGCCGAGGCGGCGGTCGGCGGCGCGGTTCGCCAGGGCGCCCATCAAGGCCCCGCTCTGGGAGACGAACCCGACGCTCCCGCCGGCCAGCTCCCCTTCCTCGAAGGAGGTCGAGAAGGAGAGCGCCGCGCGGCCCGGAAAGTTGACGGCGCCCAGGGTGTTCGGCCCCAGGATCCGCATCCCGCTCTGCCGGGCGAGGTCCGCCATCTCGGCCTGCAGGCCCCGGCCGGCCTCTCCCCCTTCGGCGAAGCCGCCGCTCACCACGATGGCCGACCTCGCCCCGCGCAGGGAGAGCCCCCGCAGGGCCGGGAGGACCCCTTCCGCCGGAAGGAGGAGCAAGGCGCAGTCCACGCCCGCCGGGAGGTCCTCCACGCTCGGAAAGCACGGGACCCCGCCGATCTCCGCGTACTTGGGGTTCACCGCGTAGAGGTCTCCCGGGAAGCCGTGCAGGCGCAGGTTGTGGAGGGGCTTGCCGGAGATCTTGGAGACGTCCGCCGACGCCCCCACCACGGCCACCGAGCGGGGCCAAAGGAGCGCGTCCAGATGCGGGGAGGCCCCCTTCCTCGGAGCGGGATTGCGCACGGGGGCCGCGTCGAGCTTCATGCGCTCCGCCTCAGAAGGAGGGGGGGGTGACCACCCAGATGCATTCCAGCCTCCCCCGGCCGGCGTTCATCACCGCGTGGGGGACCGTGCTGGGATAGCTGAAGCTGTCGCCCTTTTTCAGGTCGTACCGTTCCCGGCCGAGCTGAAGCGCCATCCGCCCCTTCAGGACCAGAATGTATTCCTCCCCCTCGTGATGGATGGGGGCCTCTCCCGTGGTGCTCCCCGGCTCGAAGATGACGTGCATGAACTGGGCCCGGCCGGCCAGCCGGGAGGTGAGGAGCTGGTAGGCGACGCCGGGACGGGGGATGAGGACCTTGCGCTCCGCCTCGTGGACGACGCTGGGGGGCGGCTCTTCTTCCGGCGAGTGGAAGAAGTAGCCCACGGTCACCCCCAGGGCCTGGGCGATCGCCCGGAGGGAGGAAAGGGTGGGGTTGCCGTTGCCCCGCTCCACCTGGCTGATGAAGCTGATGGCGAGGCCCGTCCTCTGGGAGACTTCCTTGAGGGTCAGGCCCTTCTGGTTCCGGTGCTCCCGGATCTTCTTGCCGACGGTCTCCACGGCCGACCTCGAACGATGGGGGCAAGCCTATTTCGTTATTGCGGCATAATTTCACCGATGGAGAAATTTGTCAAGGGGCTTTCGTGCTCAGTGATCCTCAGTTTTTTCGCGAGACCGCCGCGGCCCGCGATTTAGCTCCGCTCTTCGCTTCCGCGGGCGGGGCGGGCATCCCTTCGGTTTCGCACCGGGCGGGCTCCGCCCTGTAGAGGAACCCCTCGCGGGCTCCCGCGGGAGGGCGAAGACCCTCTCCAAAGGAACCGTAGACCCGATCTGAGCGAGCCCCCGACTTTATCGGGAGCGAGCGGAGATCGGGGAACCCCAATTCATTTTTTTCATCCTGGGGCGCGCCCTTGGCTCGCCCCAACGGCCCCGATTTCCCCGATTTCCGCTTCGCTCAAATCGGGGCTACGTGCTCGAATGGGGCTACGGCACTTTGCAGGCAGGGCGGGCATCCCGAAACGGCGGCTCCGCGCACCGGCTGAGACCGGGGTGTGCATCCGAAAACCAGGGACCACCGAGAGGAACTCAGTTGGATTTGACTTTTGTGTTATTTTCACCTATATTCAATGGGACATTACCCGTTTTTCCAGGGTTCGTAGAGAATGGGGATTGGTCCCCTGGTGTTACGCGGATCAATATAGGCAATGCTAGGTGCTATTGACTCCTGTATAATAAAAGTCCTATACTCTGGGCAGGAGGTGGCGGATGCGACCAACCGGAAGCCCAGAGGCCT
>JACPRG010000032.1 GCA_016190025.1 Candidatus Tectimicrobiota bacterium | reverse complement strand
TTTCCGCCCGTTTCACGGTCTCAGCGAAGTCAGCCCTTGAGACCTTATCCACGCGGTCAAGCGGGCCGGCGTGGACGAAGGCAACGTTGCCGACCAGTGCCAACGCGACAAGAGCGAATAAGACGCTTTTCATTTGGGGTTTCCTCCTCCAAGGATTTTGACCGACATTTTCCGCTTCGACCAGCGCAGGCCCGGGACCAGCGCCCCGATGAACGCGGCCGTCATCGCCGCCGCAGCCGTCCACGGGTTTTCGGCGAGGAGCGCCCCCGCCGCAGTCCCCCCCAAAAGCGCGAGATAAATGGGCAGATGACAGGGACAAAGGAGAAAGGCCGCCCCGAGGAGGACTTTTCGGACGAGGGGCCTCTCCATCCCCCCCTTCTTCATTTCCCCCCCCTTCCGGGTCACCCGCTCCTTCGGGGGGAAGCGCATCCGGGCCGTTCATCGTTCAAGGGTTCAAGAGAAAACGCCCCGAACTCCTTGACGAGGGCGAAGGCCGCTCCGCCGTGGCGGATCACGCTTCCCTCGGGCGCATCGTCGTCCACCGGGACCCGCTCCCCGCAAAAGGGGCAAGAGACGAGCTGGACCACGTGGAGAGAGTCTTGCCCCCCTTTCCGCCGGAGGCGGAAAAGCACCCCCGCGCAGTTTTCGCACTCAATGAGGTCGCCATCCTTCGCGTCCCACGGGACGGGGATGTCCATCCCTCATCCGGGACACCGGAGCCTGCGGCCGGACGCGCTCATGCTCCGATCCCCAAAAGGCTTGAGATCTTTTTCCGATCAAACCCGACCACCGCCTCCTCGCCAACGAGAAGGACAGGCGTGGCGCGGCGTCCCGTCTTCTCCACGAGCGTCTTGAGCGCCGCCGGGTCCCGATCAACCAAGTGTTCCTGAAAGGCGATCTGATGATGTGAAAGAAACTCTTTCACGGCGCGGCAGGACGCTCAGGTGCTCGCGGAAAACAGCGTGACCTCTGTGGATTCCTTCATGATTTTCTCCCTTGGGCGTTGCGGTTCAATCGAGCCGTAACTTCTGCCTGTGAAACATAGACCCCGGACCTGGGTACGGAGTCAACGGTTTTTTCCGCGCGCGCGCCGGTCGGCGTGAATCGGGACGGCCCGGGTTCGGGGGAAGCTCGATCCCCTTAAAGTGAAAGGAGGACGCCGCATCGTTTGAACAAGGGGTCAGCGGAAGCGGGAGCCGAGATTAGCGAACAAATGGCGAAAGATGTCGGGGACCATTCAATCGATTGGACTTAAGCCCTCGATGTGTAGTAAATTCCCACCAGTTGATTCTGTTTCAAACATACGAAGAAGGACTGAACATCCAAGTTCGCAAGGGCGGCAGATGGGCGACATGGACGAGAGCACAAATCCGCGAGAGGGCATGGCCGGGGAATTTCCGGGAAGGAAAGAGCGTCCTTCCTCTGCGGAAGAAGTGGAAAGAGAGGGCTCCCCTGACTTCGGGAGTACGTTGCGCGCCGTCGGGCAGCCTGTGGAAGGAGTGGAAAGAGAGGACTCCCCTCACCCGGAAGAGACGCCGACCCATCCGGTTCCGCCCCCGGGAGCGTCCAATGGAGAGGGTGTCTCCGCCTTCCGGCAAACGGCCGGCGGCCCCGGCGAGGCCCCCGGCGAACCGCAGGCGCCCAAGGAGACGTTCGGCGCGTACCTGCGCCGCCACCGGGAGGCCAGAGGGATCACCATCGAACAACTGGCGGCCACCACCAAGATCAAAGACCGGATCCTCGCCGCCCTCGAAGAGGACCGCTACGACGAGACGCCGCCCCTCCCGCTGGTCCGGGGGTTTGTGAAGAACATCGCTGTGGAGCTGAAGCTCCGGCCCTCCGAAGCCCTCTCCCATTTTGACGAGATGGGGATCAAGAAGGAGGCGGAGAAGGTTTTCCCGGAATGGAGCGCCGACCTGAAGGCGCCCAGGCGCAATTACCGGAGTCTGGTTCCGGCGCTGGCGGTGCTTTTTGTCGTGGCCGGCGTGGTGTTCCTGTTCTACGCCGACGAGTGGAATTGGAGGTGGGCGGAAAGGGCTCCGACCCCCGTGGAGAAGAAGGAGGAGCCGGCGCGTCCGGCCGCGCTGGAGCCGGAGAAAACCAAGGAGACCAGGGCCCTCGCCTCCCACGGGCGGATCGGTTCGGGTCCCCCCTCCCCGGCCGAACCTCCCCAGGCGGCGCCGCCGAAGAGGAGCGACGACGCCCCTGCAAACCCGACGGGTCCGCAGGCGGTCCGGGCCACCGCCATGAACGGCGCGGAGTCCGACCGGAGCAAGGCCCCGGGCGAGTCCGGCGTGGAGGTCTCCGTCAAAAAGACCGGCCGTCCGGACAGCAAGCCGCTGGTGCTGAAAATCACCGCCGAGGAAGACACCTGGCTGCGGGTGTTCGTGGACGGAAAGCAGCGGGACGAGATCTTCCTCTTGGAGGGAGAGAGCCGACAATGGGCGGGAGAGAAGACCTTCGTCCTGACCGTGGGAAACGCCTCCAACACCCGCGTGGAGCTGAACGGTCTCGCCATTCGGCTTCCGAAGACCAAGAGCAACCTCGTCCGGGACTTCCTCATCAGCAAAAAGAACCTGCCGTAGCCTGTCGCGCATGACGTCCCTGGTTCGGGCTTTAGGGGTTCTCGGCTTCCCTTTGGGCCACACACTGTCCCCCTTGATGTACGAAACGGCCTTGGCCGAGCTGGGTCTCCCTTACCGGTTCCTGGCCTTCGAGGTTCCTCCCGAGCGCCTGGGCGACGCCGTCCTCGGCATCCGCGCGCTGGGCATCCACGGCGTGGCCCTCACCATCCCCCACAAGGAAGCGGTCATCGCCCACCTGGACGGCCTGACGGAGGAGGCCCGCCGCACCGGCGCGGTCAACCTGATCTTCCGGGACAAAGGGCGGCTCATCGGCCACAACACGGACGGCGCCGGCTTTGTCCGCTCTCTCCGGGAGGAAGGGGACATGGAGCCGCGCGGAAGGCGGTTTCTTCTGCTGGGGGCGGGAGGCGCCGCGCGGGGCATCGCGCTGGAGCTGGCCGCGCGGGGAGCGGCGGAGCTCACCATCGCCAACCGGACCGTCGCCCGGGCGCTGGCCCTGGCAGAGTGGGTCCGAAAGGCGTTCGGCTCCGTCCGGGCGGAAGGCGTCCCCTTGGGCGGGCGGGAGGCGGAGGCCGCCGCGGGAGGCGCGGACGCCGTGGTCCAATGCACCCCCCTCGGCCTGATGGGGCACGGGGGCGAAGAAGGCGGGTTGCCCCTGGCGCCCGAGTGCCTGCGTCGCGGCCAGGTGGTCGTGGACATCGTCTACCGCCCCTTGGAGACCCCCTTCCTTCGGGCCGCGCGGGCCCGGGGGGCCCGCGCGGTGGGGGGCCTGGGGATGCTGGTGTTCCAGGGGGCGGAGAACTTCCGGCTCTGGACCGGGCGCGAGCTTCCGGTGGAGAAGGTCCGGGCGGCGATGGAGGCGGCCCTCGCCGCCGAAGGAGGGCGGCGATGAGCCTTTCGCCGCCGGCCGCGCTCTCCCGCTGGACGCGGTTTGATCCGAACGTCTCCCGCGTGCGGATCAGCGGGATGACGGACGGCGCCCGGGCCTATTACCTGACGGCCCTGGCGCGGGACCTTCGGCGCGCGGGGGCGGGGCGCCCCCTCATCGCCGTCGCCCCGACCGAGGCGGCGGCCCGCCGTCTCTACGAGGACCTGCGCTTCTTCGAGGACCCGGAGGGCCCCCGGGTCCTTCTCTTCCCCTCCTGGGAGCTGGCCCCCCTGGAGCCCCTCTCGCCGACTCCCAAGACCGTCGGCCAGCGCCTGTGCGCCTTGGCGGCCTGGAGCGGGGGGGGGGCTTCCGTGACGGTGACCTCGGCCGCCGCCCTCGCCCAGAAAATGGTCCCGCCCGCCGAGTCGCTCTCGGCGGCGCGCACCCTGTCCCCCGGCCATCGGCTGGACCGGGACGAGCTGGTGGAGGACCTCCTGCGCGCCGGCTATCAGCGGGCCGCCGTGGTGGAAGACGAAGGGGAATACGCGGTGAGAGGAGCCCTGGTGGACGTCTTCCCGCCCCAGTCAGAGTCTCCCGTCCGCATCGAGCTCGACGAGGAAGGCGTCTTCTCCCTGCGCCGGTTTCAGGTGGCCGACCAGCGGTCGGTCGAACGGCTGGACCGGGTGGAGATTGTCCCCGCCCGGGAGGTCCTGTTCACGGAGGACTCCCGGGCCCGGGCGGCGGAGAGGCTGCGGCGGTGGGCGCGGACGCGGGAGGTCGGGGAACGGGACCGCCTCGAACTCCTGGCCGACCGCCTCCTGGAGGACGGCCATTTCCCGGGCCTTGAGACCTTCGCGCCTCTGCTTCGGGACGGCCTGATCGCCGGTGTGGAAGCGCTGCCGCCGGGCGGGCTCGTGGCGTTGTCCGAGCCCGACGCCCTGGTTGAGGCCGACGCGGCCCGGTGGGACAGGCTTCAGGAGGCCGCCGCGCCGGGAGGGGGGGCGCTGCCCTTCGCCTTGGAGGACTTCGCCCTTGCGGCCGGAGAGGTCCTCAGGGCCCTGAGGGCGCGCGCCGCCCCCGGCGTCCCCCTCGTGGAGCTCTCCTCTCTGGCCCTCGGGATGGAGGGGGAGGAAGAAGGCCTCTCCCTCCTCCACCTCCCGACCTCCTACCCCGGCACCTTCCAGGGCCAGATCCCGGCGTTCGTCCGACAGGTCAAGGCCTGGCTGGCCAGGGGGATGCGGGTGGCCGTCCTCGCCGTGCACCGGACCCAGGCCCTGCGGCTCAAGCAAATCCTCCAGGAGTTCGAGCTGGGCGCCCGGACCGCGGAAGGGGGCGGCGAGCTGCTCTGGGAAAGCCGCGGGCCGGAGATCGTCATTCTCATCGGCCGCCTCTCCGAGGGCTTCCAGAGCGAAGAGCTCGGATGGGTGGTGATCCGCGAAGAGGAGATCTTCTACGCCCCGGCCCGCCGGCGGGCCGCCCCCTCGCCCCGGCGGAAGGCGTTCGAGGCGGCCTTCCGCAACCTGGGGGCGGGCGACTACGTGGTCCACAGGGACTACGGCATCGGCGTCTACCAAGGGGTGGACCGGATCGGCCTGGCGGGCGAGGAGCGGGAATTCCTGGTGGTGGAGTACCAGGGCGGAGACAAGCTGTTCGTCCCCATGGAGAACCTGAACCTTGTCCAGAAGTACATGGGGGCGGGGCAGGGAGCGCCGAAGATCGACCGCCTGGGCGGCACGGCCTGGACCCGGACGAAGCGCAAGACAAAAGCGGCGGTCCTGGAGATGGCCAGGGAGCTGATGAGGCTCGCGGCCAAGCGCCAGGTCGCCCAGGGGCGCTCCTTCCCCCCGGACGACCATTGGAGCCGGGAGTTCGCCGCCTCCTTCCCCTATGAGGAGACGCCGGACCAGTTCCAGGCCATCCAGGAGGTGACCGAGGACATGGAGAAGCCCCGCCCCATGGACCGGCTCGTGTGCGGGGACGTGGGCTTCGGGAAGACGGAAGTGGCCCTGCGCGCGGCCTTCAAGGCCGTCCTGGACAAAAAACAGGTCTGCCTGCTGGCGCCCACGACCATCCTGGCCGAGCAGCACTACCGCACCTTTCGGGAGCGGTTCTCCAAGTACGCGGTCGTCATCGAGTGCCTGACCCGCTTCCGCGGCCGCTCCGAGCTGCGGGACATCCTGGACCGGCTGGCCGCGGGGCGGGTGGACGTCCTCATCGGGACCCACCGGGTGCTCCAGTCCGACGTCAAGTTCCGGGACCTGGGCCTGGTGGTGGTGGACGAGGAGCAGCGCTTCGGCGTGACGCACAAGGAAAAGCTCAAGGGCCTGCGTGCCTCGGTGGACGTCCTGACGCTGACGGCGACCCCCATCCCCCGGACCCTTCACATGGGCCTGTTGGGGCTTAGGGACCTGAGCGTGATCAACACCCCCCCGCCCGACCGGCTGGCCGTGCGGACCTACGTGTGCCAGTTCGAAGACCGCGTGATCCGGGAGGCCTTGAACCGGGAGCTGGAGCGCGGGGGGCAGGCGTTCTTCGTCCACCCCCGCGTGGAGACCATCGAGGCCACCGCCCGCTATCTCCTCCGCCTTCTGCCGGGGCTGCGGCTGACCATCGCCCACGGCCAGATCGGGGAAAAGCGGCTCCACGAGGCCATGGTCGGCTTCCTGGAGCGGAAGTACAACGTCCTGCTCTGCACCACCATCATCGAAAACGGCCTCGACATCCCCAACGCCAACACCATCCTGGTGAACCGCGCGGAGATGTACGGCTTGGCCGAGCTCTACCAGCTCCGGGGACGGGTCGGGCGGTCCGACCGGCAGGCGTACGCCTACTTCCTGGTGCAGGCCGGCCGGGTCCTGACGCAGGCGGCCCGGCGCAGGCTGAAGGCGCTCGAGGAGCTGAGCGAGCTGGGCGCGGGATTCCGTCTGGCGGCCCAGGATCTCGAGATCCGGGGCGCGGGGAACATCCTGGGCGCCGAGCAGTCGGGGCACATCGCGGCCGTGGGGTTCGATCTGTACTGCCGGCTCCTGGAAGAGGCGGCGGAGGAGCTCCGGGGGGAGCGGGCCGTCCACCGCAAGGAGCCCGAGCTGTCGCTGGGCCTGCGGGCCTCCCTTCCGGAGGACTACGTGCCCGGACAGAACCAGCGGCTGGAGCTCTACCGGGAGATCGCCGACACCCAGACCACCGGGGAACTGGAAGAGCTGCGCCGCGCCCTGGCCGACCGGTTCGGCCCCCTGCCGCCCGCCGCCGCGTCCCTCTTCGAGGCGGCCAGGCTCCGCATCCTGGCCTCGCGCGCCGGGGTGGAAAAGCTGGTCGTCTCGGACGGCTTCGCCACCTTCCACGCGGAGGACCGGCCGTACCACCTGACGCCGGAATTCCTGGCGATCCCCGGCCTGAAGTTCGTGGACCAGCGGACGTTCCGCGTCCCCGTGCCGAAGGGGCTGCCGGAGCGGCTGGACTCCCTGGGAAGGGTGTTGATCGCCTTGGAGGCTTGCGCTAGGATGCCAGAGGATGCCGGCGGGGGTCAGGGCGCCGGTTGATTCGCGTCGGGCAGGAGATCCCCCATCTTTGCACGACCGCTTTTGCCTTCCGCGGATGTGACATCACCCCTTTTCTTGTGATGGGACAGTCCAGATGACGCACCGAACGACAGCTTTCCGCCTGGTGGCGATGGGGATCCTGGTGTGCCTGCCGGCGGTGGGGGGATTGTGGAAATCGCCCGCCGCCGCGGTGGTGATCGATCGCATCGTCGCCGTGGTGAACAAGGACATCATCACCCTCAGCGAGGTCCAGGAGGCGGGCAAGGGCGAGTTCGACCGGCTGCAGGAGCGGTTCAGAGGCCAGCGGCTGAGGAAGGAGATGGAGGAGGTGCAGCGGAAATACCTGGACCTCCTCATCACGCGCCGGCTCCAGCTGCACCGGGCCAAGGAGATGAACCTGAGCTACGCGGACAACGAGGTGGAGCAGGCGCTGGATGAGGTGAAGCAGCGCAACCACCTCAACGACCAGGATCTCAAGAGGCTCCTGAAGCGGGAGGGGATGTCCCTGGAGGAATACCGGGACCGCATCGGGGAGGAGATCCTGATCCGCAAGGCCGTCAACATCGAGGTCCGCTCCAGGGTCAGCGTCACCACCGAGGAAATCCGCCGCTACTACGACACCCACTTGAAGGAATTCATGCCTCCCGAGCGGCTCCGCACCAGCCACATCCTCTTCCTGACGCCCGTCAACGCCGATCCGGAAACCGAGAAGGCCAAGCGGGCCCAGGCGGAGGCCGTGCTGGCCCAGATCCGCGCCGGCGCGGACTTCGCCGAGATGGCCCGGCGCTACTCCCAGGACCCCTCCGCCGCCAAGGGCGGCGATCTCGGCGTCATCCGGCGGGGGGAGGTGCTGCCGGAGTTCGAGCGGGCGCTGTTCGCCATGAAGGAAGGAGAGGTGGCCGGCCCGGCGCGCACGCGGGCGGGATTCCACATCATCAAGCTGGTCCAGCGGCTCCCCCAAGAGCCCAAGCCGTTTCGCGAACTGGAAGAGGCCATCCGCAACAAGACCTTCCAGGAGAAGGTCCGGGTCCGCTTCCGCCGCTGGATGGAAGACCTGAAGAAAAAAGCCTACATCGAGGTCACGATGTGATGTCCTCCAAGGAGGAGGCCGCGGGCTCGGCCATCCGCCTGGACGCCTTTCTCAAAAACGCCGGAATCCTCAAGCGGCGCTCTCTGGCCCAGAGCTTTTGCGAGGCGGGGGCGGTCTCCGTCAACGGCCATCCCGCCAAATCCGGAAGGCTGATCCGCGTGGGAGACCGGATCCAGATCGGCTCGTGGAACCGGCGCCTCCTCCTCCTCGTCCGAGACATCCCGAAGAAGAGGAGGAACTGGGGGGAGGCGTGCTTCGAGGCGCTCGCGGATGAGCGAAAACCGGCCGGAGACCTCCCCGACGCGGAAGACCTGAAGCCCGGCGAAGATCCTCCTCTCTGAATCCCGGCGGCCGGCGGCGCAGGGGGGGGCGGTCCCGCCACGGGCGACGGGAGGGAGCGGAAAGGGCCGTGAGTCTGCGCGGGCGGAGCCTCATCACCATCGGCGATTTCTCCAATGAGGAGATCGAGGCGGTCCTCGACGCGGCCGCCGAGATGGAAGCGGACCTCCGGGGGCAGGCCCACCGCCTGCCGGGGGCCCTGCTGGCGAGCCTGTTTTTCGAGCCGAGCACCCGGACCCGGCTCTCCTTCGAGGCGGCCATGCTCCGCCTGGGAGGCCGGGTCGTCAGCGCGACCGACGTGGAGGCCTCCTCCATCGCCAAGGGCGAGAGCCTGGCCGACACGGCCCGCGTGGTGAGCCGGTTCACCGACCTGATCGTCCTGCGGCACCCGTGGGAGGGCTCGGCGCGCCTCATGGCCGAGCGCAGCGACGTCCCCGTGCTCAACGCGGGGGACGGCGCCCACGAACACCCCACCCAGACGCTCCTCGACCTCTACACCCTCCGGAAGGAAAAGGGCCGGCTGGGCGGACTCAACGTGGCGCTCTGCGGGGACCTGAAAAACGGCCGCACCATCCATTCCCTGGCGTACGCCCTCGCACGGTTCGGATCGAACATCCTGTCCATGCCCGCAGAGGGCCTCGGCCTGCCGGACTACGTCATCGACAAGCTCCGGCGCGCGTACGGCTGCAAGCCGGAGGTGGCGCACCTGAGCCGGATCTCCAAGCCCAGCGAAATCCACACGACCCTGGCCGGCGCCGACGTGGTCGTCCTGACCCCGCACCGCCCGCACCAGCTCTCGCTCTTCACGCAAGTCGAGGAGAGCCTCCCCGAGATCGTCACGCACATCGACGCGCTCTACGTCACCCGCGCGCAGAAGGAGCGGTTCGAGAGCCCGGCCCCGGAGGAAGAGACCCCCGCCCGGGGGAGCGCCGGCGGGCCGGACGTCAAGGGGAAAGGGGCGGGCCCGGCGTATCCGGTGGTGGACCGGGCCTTTTTGCGGAGGCAGGAATTCCGGAAGGCCGTGGTGATGCACCCCCTCCCCCGCGTGGACGAGCTGGCCTACGAGATGGACGAAGACCCCCGGAGCCGGTACTTCGAACAGGCGGCGAGGGGGGTTCCGGTGCGGATGGCCCTCATCGCCCTCATCCTGGGCGCCTTTCCGGGGCCGCGGGCGCGCCGAGCAGAAACGCCCCCGCCGGCGGAAACGGGCCGGACCTGCAAAAGCCGCATCGGGGTCCGCTGCCCGAACGAGCGGTGCGTCTCGCGGCAGGAGGCCCGGTACGTCACGCCCGAGTTCCGGGTGGTGGAGACCCGCCCCCCGCGCCTGAAGTGCGTTTACTGCGAAAGGGACGTGCGCCCGGCCTACGCGGGGAACCCCAAATCCCGGCGCTACTATCCGGCCGACCGGACGGCGCGGGGCAAGGAGGCGATGGATTGGGTCTTTTTCGCCTCCCGGGGGGAAGCGGAAGAAAGCGGCTTTCAGCCGGCCCGCGAAGGCAAGGCCCGCCGCCCGTGACGGCGGGAAGGGGGGGCGTTTTGATCCGCGGGGTGTGGCGCGCGTGCGCCCTCTGGGTCGCCTGGGCCCTCCTGTGGGGGATGGCGGCCCTTCCGGCGCCCGCCCAGGTCCCAGAGCGCAAGTCCGCCCTCTCGGCGGAAGAGGCTTACCGCCTCCGCCGCTCGGGGGTCTTCCTGACGGTGGAGGGCCGGGTGAGCCGCGTCCTGCAAGACGACCGCGAGGGCGTCCCCCACCAGCGGTTCATCCTCCGTCTGGACTCCGGCTTGACCCTCCTCGTTTCGCACAACACGGCCGTCGCGCCCAGGGCGCCCGTCCGTCTGGGCGACCGGCTCCGCGTGCGAGGCGAGTATCGCTGGAACGCCAAGGGAGGGGTTCTGCACTTCACGCACCGGCCCGCGGGGCGCTCCCCCGGCCGCCCCGGCGCGGGAGCGGGCGGCTGGATCCTGTCCCCGGACGGCCGGGTGTACCGCTGAGGGACGCCCCCCCGGGCGCTCCCGGAAGGGCCGACCCTACTCCGAGCTCAGTCTCTCCGCCCGAAGATCCGCAGCAGCATCAGGAAGAGGTTCACGAAGTCCAGGTACAGGATCAGCGCGCCGACGACCGAGGTCTTCGTGGCGACGGCCTCATCGCCGAACCCCTGGGCCCCCATCAAGGTGATCCGCTGCGTGTCGTAGGCCGTCAGGCCGACGAACACGAACACCCCGATGTAGCTGATGGCCCAATACAAGGCCGGGCTCTTCAGGAACAGGTTGACGAGGGAGGCGATGATGATCCCGATGAGGCCCATGAAGAAGAAGCTTCCCCAGGAGGCCAGGTTCCGCTTGGTGGTGTAGGCCCACAGGCTGGTCGCCGCGAACGTCCCCGCCGTGATAAAGAAGACCGAGGTAATGGAGCCGGCCGTGTAGACCATGAAAACGGCCGACAGGGTCAGGCCGTTGAGGAAGGAGTACACCAAAAACGTCCCCGTCGCCCCCTGGACGCTCATCCTCTCGGCGCGGGCGCTCAGGGTGAAGACGAGGGCCAGCTCGGCGAGGATCAGCCCGAAGAACACGATCTGGTTGCCGAAGATGAGCCGCTGCATCCCGGGCGACACCGCCACGGCCCAGGCCGCGGCCCCCGTCACGCCGAGGCCGACGGTCATCCACCAGTACACGCGCCGCAGGAAAGCGGCCGCCTGCTCCTGGGCCAGCGTCCTCGAGCGGGCCTCCGCCAGCGTCCCGAACCCCTCATGAGCCATCCTTTTCACTCCTCTTCTTTTTGGAAGAGCCCCCGGCCTTTGAACCGCGGCGGCGTCCTGTCGGCTCCGCTCCGGAGAGCCTCCGCCGCCCGCCGGGTTCTCCCGGGAGCAACCGATTGCAACTCTGGGAAGCAGTGCCCGTCCCCTCCGCTCACGGGACACCGTCCGGCAGGATCCCCCAAACCCTCTTACACCCACACAATATAGGCCGAAACCCGCCCGCCGTCCCGTTAGAAATTCTTAATCGACGCCGCGGAGCCGTCAGTCTTCCGAGAAGGGGGTTTTCCAAAGAGGTCAGGATTCATCCGCGCGGTTGAGCGAAAACAAAAGACGACGAGAATGAACCCGGTCAGCCCGGGCTTCTGGCTCTACCCGTTCAAAGAGTTTCCGATGGGCTTCGGACTCGCCTCCCAATGGGCGGTCAGCGAGGAGAAGAACTTCTTTTCGAACGTCCTCTTCGCGATCAAGTATTTCCTCTGAAGGCGCCCGGGACTTCGAGCGTGGGTTGATTTTCCCCGATTCGCACACAGAAGGGAGGGAACGGCCCTTCAAGGGGGGCGATCGAGGCACTGGATTTCCGGCCGCAGATTGCTTACCATTGACAGTCGCTTCAAGGGAGTTTCTTGTCGGGGGATTGGAAAGGCCGTTGCGGCCAGGGAGGAATCGCTCATGGGAAGCTCCAAGAAATTCAGATCGTCGATTGTTTTTCTGCTGCCCCTTTGCCTCCTTCTCTCATGGGGGCTGGGGAATCTGATTTCCCCGAACGCCGCCGCGGCGCAGGACCTGACCGGCGTCTGGCGGGGCAACGACGGCGGCACCTATTACATCCGCCAAGTGGGAAGCCGCCTCTACTGGCTGGGCGAATCAGGGGACGGCGGGAGGACGTGGACCAACGTAGCCATCGGCCCCATCTCCGGAAACCAGATCTCCCTGGAGTGGGGAGACGTCACCAAAGGGCGCATCCGGAACTCGGGGCAACTCGCCATCCGCATTAACAATCCGGACCACCTGGTGAGGACGGGCGTGACCGGCGGCTTCGGCGGAAGCGAATGGAGGCGCGTCGGGGCGCCCCCGCCTCCTCCCGCGGGATTCGACCTGACCGGCGTCTGGCGGGGCAATGACGGCGGCACCTATTACATCCGCCAGGTGGGAAGCCGCCTCTACTGGCTGGGCGAGTCGGGCGACGGCGGGAGGACGTGGACCAACGTGGCCATCGGGCCCGTCTCCGGTGCCCAGATCACCCTGGAGTGGGGGGACGTCACCAAAGGGCGCATCCGGAACTCGGGGCAACTCGCCATCCGCGTCGACAACCCCAATCACCTGGTGAGGACGGGCGTGACCGGAGGGTTCGGCGGGAGCGAATGGAGGCGCTGAGCGTCGTCCCATTGCGGCGCGGCCGGCCGGCGTCCGGGGAAAAACCGCTTCGGCTTCGGGCAGAGGAGGGAGGAGGGCGGGTCCTTCAGGCCAGCAAGATGGCGGGGAGCCTCGCGGAAGATCAAAGGGTTGATTCTCCGCCGCCCGTCAACGGCTGAAAGGCGAGGGGGGGGCTCTCCAACCTGGAAAGGCCATCGCGGCCCTTCTCCGGGCGCAGGCCTCCCGCGGGAGGGAGACGGGGGCCGTGGGAGGGCGAAGCCATCACACTCCGTAGGAAAACGCTCCTCGGCGTCGGGGCAACCTTCCTCGTCCTGATCGCAGCGCTCTACGCCGTCACCCGCGCCATCTCAGCGAGGGGCTTCGCCGCTCTCGAAGAGCAGACCACCCGCCGGAACGTCCAGCGGGCCCTGAACGCCATCTCGGACGACCTCTCCGTCCTGGCCTCCACCACGGCCGACTGGGGCTCGTGGAACGACACCTACGCCTTCATCGAAAACGCCAACCGGAATTACATCGAGACCAATCTCGTGGATTCGACCTTCCGGGAGCTCCGGCTCAACCTGATCCTGCTGATCCACGCCTCGGGCCGGGTCGTCTTCGAGAGCGCCTTCGACCTGGCGAAGAAAGAAGCCGCGCCGGTCCCGAAAAGCCACCGGGACTTTTTCCTCAAAAACCCCTCCCTCTGGCGCCATCCCAATCCCGGGAGCCGGGCGGACGGGATCGGCCTGCTCCCCGAAGGCTCCGCCCTGATGTTCTCTTCCCGGCCCATCCTGACCAGCGACGACAAAGGGCCCGTCCGCGGGGCGATGATCATGGCGCGCCTTCTGGACGCCCCCGCCATCGCGCGGCTGGCCAAAAGGACCCAACTGTCCCTGGCCGTGCGCCGATACGGAGACCCGCAGTTGCCGGCCGATTACCAGGCGGCCCGGGCCTCTTTGCCGGAGGGCCGGCGGGCCCACGTCCGGCCGCTGGGCGAGGCCTCCATCGCGGGATACGCCGTCCTCCCGGACGTCTTCGGAAAGCCCGCCCTCCTTTTGAAAGTGGAGCTCCCCCGGGAGATCCACGCCCAGGGAAAAGCGACCAATCTCTACTTCCTCCTGGCTTTCCTGGCGCTGGGCGTCGCGACGTGCGGGGCCGTCCTGCTTCTTTTGGAGAGGTCCATCCTGTCGCGGCTCTCCCGGCTCACCGCCGGTGTCGGCCGCATCCGCGAAAGCGCCGACCTCTCCGCCCGCGTTTCGATCCCGGGAAGGGACGAGCTGTCGCGCCTGGCGGGAGAGATCAGCGCGATGCTGGAAGGCGTCGAGCGGTCCCACCGCGCGCTCCATGCGGCGAAGGCGCAGCTGGAAGGGCTGGTCCGGGCCTCGGCGAACATCTCCTCGATCCTGGACCTGGCGGGCGTCCTGCAGGCCATCTTTGAGGAGAGCGTCAAGGTATTGGGCGCCGACCGGGGCTCGGTCTATCTGTTCGACCGGGCTAAAGAAACCGGGCAGTACCTGGCGACCCGGAAGCTCTCGAAGGAATTCCTGGAGGGCCTGGAGGCCCACTGGAGGGAGCTCCCCCGGGCCAGGGTCCTCAGCCGGGGCGAGCCGGCCATCCTGCGGGACGTCGTGAACGACCCCAGCCAGGCGCCGATCCGGGACCTGAACCGGCGGGAAGGAATCCGGTCCGCCCTCATCGTCCCGCTGCGGCTCCGGGGAGAGATCATCGGGGCGATGAGTTTCTACTTCGACTCCCCGCGGGACCTCGCGGACGAACAGGTGTCCATCAGCCAGGCCTTCGCGGACCAGACGGCCATCGCCATCGAGAACGCCGACCTCTACGCCCGGGTCCGCGAGAGCGAGGAGCGGTTCCGGAGCCTGGTGGAGCGCGCCGGGGACGCCGTCTTCCTGCACGACCGCGAGGGCCGATTCATCGACGTGAACCAGCAGGCGTGCGAGAGCCTGGGCTATTCGCGGGAGGAGCTGCTGGGCCTGCGCCTGCCCGACGTGGAGATGAACTTCATTCCGGAGAACCTGGAACGTCTGGAGCGGCAGATGGAGGCCGGCCGGAGCGTCACCCTCGAGGCAGTCCACCGGCGCAAGGACGGGGGGACGTTCCCGGTGGAGGTGCGCCTGGGCCCCGTCGATCTGAGGGGACGCCGGCTCTTCCTCGCCCTGATCCGCGACGTGACCGAGCGCAAGCGCGCCCAGGAGATGTGGGTGCGCAATGAAAAGCTCGCCGCCCTCGGCCGCTTGACGGCCGGCGCGGCCCACGAGATCCTCAACCCGGCCAACATCATCGGCCTGCACGCCCAGGGGCTGATCGGCCGCCCGGACGACCCAAAAGCCGTCGTCAAGTCCGGACACACCATTTACGAAAGCGTGAAGCGGATCGCCCGGATCTGCAGTGGGCTCCGCCGCTTCTCCAGGGAGGAGGAACCGGCCATCACCCGCTTCGACCTCCCGGAGACCATCCGGGAAACCGTCTCCATGCTGGAGCCCCAAGTCCGCATGGCGGACGTGACGCTCTCGCTGGAGTTCCCCGAGGAGCCCCTCACGCTGGAGGCGGACCGGAACCAGATCTCCCAGGTCCTGGTCAACCTGATCAACAACGCCCTGGACGCCATGCAAGCGGGGGGGAATATCCGCCTGCGGGCCGCGGGCTTCCAGCGGGACGGCGCGCCGTGGGTCCGAATCAGCGTCCGGGACGAGGGCGCCGGAATCCCGCCGGAGACGCTGCCGCGCATCTTCGATCCCTTCTTCACCACGAAAGAGATGACCCAAGGAACCGGCCTCGGCCTCTCCATTGTCCACGGCATCGTCGAAGACCACAGGGGCGGGATCGAGGTGGAGAGCGAGGTGGGAAAGGGGACGGCGTTCCACGTGGAGCTGCCGGCCCAAAGCGCCGCCCGTTCCGATGCGTCTCGAACGTCAACCTGAACAGCGGAGATTCGGTAGTATCATGGGCGAGCGCGGGAGCGCCCTCTTGACGGATGCGGACCTCTCCTGAGCCAATCATATAAGGAACCGGACAACGATGGGGAAGATCCTGGTCGTGGACGACGAGCCCGAGGTCTGTGAATACCTCGAGGACTTTCTGGGGAGACGGGGCCATCAGGTCTCCAGCGCCTTCAACGGAAAGGAGGCGCTGGAGAAGATCAAGGCCCTGCACCCGCACATCGTGCTTCTCGACATCCTCATGCCGGGGATGAACGGCCTGGAAGTCCTGAAAGAGGCGAGGACCCTGGACTCCCGCATCGGGATCATCATGGTCACGGCCGTCCAGGAGGAAACCGTCGCCAAGGAGGCCCTCGCCGCCGGCGCCCACGACTACATCACGAAACCCATCGACCTCAATTACCTCGAAAACGCCATCCTGGTGAAAATCATGGACATCCTGGGCTGAGGGGCCCGCGCCCCCGCATCCCTCGCCCCGAACCGCCCTCAGGAGACGCGGGAGGACCAGTAGGCCCAGGGGTTCTCCCAAAAGGAAGGCCGGTCCAGCTTGACGGCCTTGCCGCTCCGGATCTGCTCGGGGGGAAGGGCCTCGGGCGTTCCCATCTGGCAGGCGGCGGCCAGAAGCCGGGCTGTATGCTCCAGGGAGAGCATGACCGCCACCGCCTGCTCCAGGAACTTCCCGGCCGAGACCGCTCCGTGGTGCTTGAGCAACACGGCCGGGGCGCTCCCCATGACCCGGGCGATGTCCTCCCCCATCCGCTGGGTTTCTATCTGTTCCGAGCTGGGATACACGGGAACCTTGGGGTGGAAAACGGTCCCCCAGTGGCCCACGGGGATGAGGTCGCGTCCGGCGATGGTGCAGGCCACGGCCATGAAGGGATGGGCGTGCACGACGGCGCCCACCTCGGGCCGGGCCTTGTAGATCCCGCTGTGGATGTACCGCTCGCCGGGCGGCTCCAGGCCGCCCTCCAGGTGGTTCCCCTCCAGGTCCATCACGCTCAGGTCATCCACCGTCACGCCCTCAAAGACCTTCCCCACGTCGTGCAGGTGTCCCAGGATCAGGACGCGGTTCCCCTCCGGCAGGCGGACGCTGGCGTGCCCCAGGTTCATCTGAAGGACCCCGGCGGCCGCCATGATCTTGTGGGCGAGGACCAGCTTTTCTTTGAGTCGTCGGATGTCGTCCGGCATGGCTTCTCCTCAGGGAACGGGGGTTGCAAACGAACGGACGCCGGGATCGGCCGTCTCCCGGCCGGCCTCACTTGAAGGCGGTGAAGGTCAGGAGCGTGTTGGTCGCCCGGATGCCGGCGATGGAATGAATCTTCTGGGGGATGATCTCGCCGAACTGGTCGTAGTCCTCGACGATCACCTTGGCCAGGATGTCGTAAGCGCCGGAGATGGAATAGACCTCCGTCACCTCCTCCACTTCCATGAGACGGCTGGCGACGCCCTCGACGGCGCCTACCTCCACCTTGATCAGCATGTAGGCGACCCGCATGTCTTGCCTCCCCTCTCTCCCCGGCCCGCCCGCGCCACCCCTCCAGATCGACTCGCCCCGGACGGCCCCGCCCGGCGGCCCCTCATCCGAGCAGGATCCGGCGGAAGATCTGGTGGTGGACGAGGCAGGGGAATTTCTTCTCCGAGCCCTCGATGAAATTCCTCACCAGAAGGGTCTCCGAGGTCTTGCGGCCGATCAGGAGCTCCCCCCACAGATGGGGCTGATAGCGGGCGATGGAGCTCAAGTAGAACATCAGGAGGTAATGAAGCTCCAACTCCGAGAACTGGATCGGTTCCCCCTTGGTGGAAGGGACGGGACGAATGAGGAACCGCTCGTCCTCCAGGCTGATCTCCCGCAGGCGGTGGAGAATCGTTCCCACCTCGTTGAGGTCCCGGCTTCGGACCTTGCCGACCCAGACGCGGACCGGAGAATCCCCGTCCCGGGCCTCGAACTCCTCTCGCAGGTGCCGGGGCAGGCGCTCCGGCTCCTCGCAGAGCTCGCGCTCGATCTCGAACTGGACCCACATCGTCCCGTCGCTCTCCATCTTCCGGACGCCTCCCTGGACCAGCCGGACGCAGTTCATCTCCGCGTCGGCCAGGTCGTACACGTACAGGCAGTTGTAATAGAGGTCGGGGAGACGGGTGAAGAGGTCGAGGAGCGAGACCTCGGCCTCCCGGCTCTTGCCCCCGTTGATGATGGCGTGGACCTGCGGAAAGAGGCCGTTGCGCGCCACCTGAAGGCGCTTTTCGGCGAGGCGGAAATCCGAGCGGCCTTTGTCCAGCGTCTTGATGCCGTGGTAGAGGTCCTCCTGGTCGGTGAAAAAGTCCGGGGAAACCAGGGTGATGAGAGCCCGGACGAAGGACATCATCCCGTAATAGAGAAGAAGCGGCTTGGTCAGCAGGGTCGCGCCGCGGGCCGAGAAGAAATACTCGCGCGCCTGCTGCATGCTGAAGGAGATGTACGGCAGGGCGTAGCGGTAGAGAAAGCGCGAGTCCCGCTGCTCCCCGTCGCGGAAAGTCAGCCGGCCGCTCTCCAAAAGCTGGCGCAGGATGTCCCGGACGGCGCTTTCGTACTCCAGGCCGACGAAGTCAGTCCAGACCTTCTCCAGGTCGAAATACTTCCGCAGGTCCTCGATGATGTAATGAGAGGAATCGTCCATCTTCCGCGCCCACGAGCCGAGCCTTGCCCTCGGGATATCCGTCAAATTATACGTCTTCCCCGGAGGAATCGCGAACCGGCGGCGGCCGATCTCCCCCCGTCCCGCGGAGAGCGCGGACGGCCGCCAGATGTTTTCGCCGCCCCCGGGCCCCCTCCATGCCGCGGCGCTACCCCGGAAAAGCCTCTCTCCCGGCATCCGCCGGCCTCCGGAGGGCCTCCCTTGAACTTTTCCGGTTCTCCGTCTATCATGGCGGCGGGTCGTTTTCTTGTCGGGGAGGGTGATGTGTTTGGGGGCGGCATTTCTTGGAGGGTCATGGATTCCGGCGCCCTTCCACAGCCCCCGGAGGCCCCTCCCCGCCCGATGGTCCACAATCATTCTCTACGTCCTCCTCATCTGGGCCACCCTCCCGCTGATGCCCGTGCTGTGGGTTCCTATCCGGGACGGGATCGGCCGGCCGGCCCCCCTCATCTTGTCAACCCTCACCGTCCTCGGAGGCGCGTGGGTCCTCTGGAAGGTCCTGGCCGTCCGAGAAAACCGGACCCCGCTCAGGGGATTGGCTCTCGGTGGGTGCGCCCTCATCTTCGGGTTTTTCATCTGGAAACTGGAGAACCCCGTCGAAGAGGTCCACTTCTTCGAGTACGGATTCCTGAGCTATCTGGCCTTTCACACCCTGCGATCCACCCGGGAAACCCAGGGGATCTGGACGCGGCGCGCATGGACGCTGGCGCTGAACTTCGCCGTCGGGCTCGCCGACGAGGGAATCCAGTCTCTGCTCCCGAACCGGTTCGGGGACATTCGGGACGTGGGCTTCAACCTGCTGGCGGGACTGTTGGGCCTGGTGGTGACGGAGCTCTTGCTGTCCGGCCGCGCCCGGGAGACGGCTGTTGAGACGCCGCGCTGAAGGAAGGACCCCGGGGAGCGGTCTCCGGGTGCGGCTTTTGCCCGTCGCTCTGGCGGCCGCCCTCCTGTCCGCCGGCCCGGCCCAGCCGCTCCGGCCGGATTTGGCGGAGAGCCAGAGCGCCGAGCCCCAGGGCCTCTCCTCCCTGAGACGGAACCTGGCGCGCCATTTCGCGGAGGCGTGCCTCCGCAAGGGAAGAGTCGGGGTTCGGGCCTTTTCCCTGAGCACCCGCCGGGTGCTCTACGACCTCCGGGGCGGGGAGATCTTCATCCCGGCCTCCAACGTCAAGGTGCTGGCGACCGCCGCCGCCTTTTACTTCCTCAAGTCGAATTTCAAGTTCAAGACCGACGTCTACTACACGGGTCCGCTGGCCGCCGGGCGGCTGAGCGGGGACCTGTACCTGAAGGGCTTCGGGGACCCGAGCCTGGTCAGCGAGGAACTCTGGACGCTGGTGAGGGCCCTCAAGCGGCAAGGGCTCCGAGAGGTCGGCGGAGACCTGGTCGTGGACGACACCTACTTCGATTCGGAGCGGTTCGTTCCGGGGACGAACGGCGGGCACGGCCTCCGCCCCTATCAGGCCCCCCACGGAGCGGCCTCCCTGAACTTCAACACCCTCGGCCTGTACGTGGAGCCGAGCCCGGTGGTCGGAAAGCCTCCCCGCGCCGTGGCGGACCCCGATTCCCCTTACATCCAGATGGTCAACAACGCCAAAACCGCCGGGGCGCGAGGGAAGTCGAGCCTGCGGGTCCGCAGGACCAGCCACACGGCCGGGGACCTGATCATCCTGGAGGGCTTCCTTCCCGCGGGAAGCGGCCCGCGGCTCATCTGGGTCAACGTCACCGAGCCCGCCCTTTACCTGGGGCACACCTTCCGGGCGTTTTTGAAGTCGGAGGGGATTTCGGTCCGGGGGCCGGTCCGCCGGGCCAAAACCCCGCCTCACGCGCGCGCCCTGGCCCACCATCTCTCCAAGCCGCTGTCCATCATCCTTTCGGACATGAACAAGTGGAGCAACAACTTCATCGCCGAACAGGTCCTGAAAACGCTGGGCGCGGAGGTCCTGGGCGCCCCCGGGACGCGGCAAAAGGGAATCAACGTCATCCAGCGCTACATGCGGCGGCTGGGCCACGCGCCGGACGCTTACGTGATCGCCGACGGCGCCGGCCTCTCCAGGGAGAACCGCCTCAGCCCGGCCCAGATCGTCAGCGTGCTGGTGGACATGCACGATGACTTCCGCTTCCGCCCGGAGTTCGTTTCGTCCCTGGCAGTCATGGGGGTCGACGGATCGGTCCGCAAGCGGCTGGACGGCACCTCGGCCGAGTGGAAAATCCGCGCCAAGACGGGCACCCTCGACGGCGCGGACGCCCTGTCCGGCTACGCGGTCGCCGCCGACGGAGACGTCATCGCCTTTTCCATCCTGATGAACGCAGGCGGGTGCCCCCACTGGAAAATGAGGGAGCTCCAGGACCGGATCAGCCTGGAATTCGTCCGGCTGGGCCGGGACGCCGCCGCGCGCGACAAGACCCGGCGGCAGACCCGATGAGCCCCAACCCCGGCCGCGGCGGACAAGACGCGCACCTCGCTCCGGAGCGCGGCGCGCGTTACCGGTGGCGCTTGGCGCCCCCGCCTCCGGAGGAATCCAACGACCTGGCCCGCGCGGTGGACGTGCCGCCCCTGGTGGGAAGGCTCCTGTGGAACCGCGGCCTCCGCTGGGTCGAAGCGGCGCGCAGTTTCCTGAGGGCCTCCCTCGAGGACCTGCACGACCCATTCCTCATGAAGGACATGGACCGCGCGGCGGACCGCCTGGCCCGCGCCCTGACGGGGGGCGAGCGGGTCATCGTCTACGGAGACTACGACGCCGACGGCCTCTGCGCGACGGCCCTCATGGTCCACTTCTTCCGGGCGCTGGGCCCGGGAGGAGGTCACAGCCCTCGAGTGGAGACCTACATCCCCGACCGGCTGCAGGAGGGCTACGGGCTGAACATGGAAGCGATCCGGAGCCTCGGCCGGGAGGCCACAGACCTCAAGGAGGCAAAGGGGCTCCTGCTCACCGTGGACACGGGGATCACCAACCTCGCCGAGGTGGAGGCCGCCCGGTCCGCCGGCCTCGACGTGATCGTCACCGACCACCACCAGCCCCTGGAACAACTCCCGCGGGCCTTCGCCGTCCTCAGCCCCCACCAGCCCGGCTGCCCCTATCCCGACAAAACGCTCTGCGGGACGGGGATCGCCTTCAAGCTGCTCATCGCCCTGCGCCGCAGGCTCCGGGACCTGGGATGGGCGGGGCCCCTTCCCAACCTCAAGCGGTCTCTCGACCTGGTGGCCCTGGCGACGGTGGCGGACGTGGCCGGCGTCCAGGGGGAAAACCGCTCGCTCCTGCGGCACGGCCTCCGGGAGCTGGCCGCCTCGGCGCGGCCCGGCCTGCAGGCCCTTCTCCGCGTGGCGGGGACACGTCCCCAGCTTGAGGTCTGTGACCTCAAGACGCTGACGTACGGCCAAGTGGCCTTTCAGCTCGCGCCGCGGCTCAACGCGGCCGGACGTCTGGGGGACGCGAAGCTGGGGCTGGAGCTCCTCCTTGAGTCCGACCCCGCCCGGGCGGCCGGGCTGGCGGGGCGCCTGGACGAGGTCAACCGGGAGCGCCAGGCCCTCCAGGAGGAGGTCCTGCGGGAGGCCCGGAGCCGGGTCCTGGCCAGCCCCTCCCCCCGCGGAGGTCATAGACCTCAAGACGGACCCATCGTCCTGGCGGACCCGGCCTGGCACGTGGGGGTGCTCGGCATCGTGGCCTCCAAGCTGGTCGAGGAGTTCCGCCGCCCGGCGGTCCTCATCCAGCTGGACGGCGAGGTCGGCAAAGGCTCGGGCCGGAGCGCCGGAGGCCTCCACCTGCAAAAGGCCCTCGCCGAGTGCGCGGACCTGCTGGAGAGATTCGGCGGCCACAAGGAGGCGGCGGGACTGACGCTCCGCGCGGAGCGTCTGGGGGAATTCACCGAGCGGTTCGCCCGGGTCGTGCGGGAGCGGGTCTCCTTCGAGGACTGCGCCCCGGTCCTGGACGTGGACGCGCGGGTCGGGCTCTCGGACCTGACGCCGGACCTGGTCGCGGCCCTGGAAGGGCTCGCCCCCTTCGGCCCCGGCAACGAGCGGCCGGTCTTCTGCGCGGAGGGGCTGCGCGTGGCGGGGAGCGTCCGGACGGTGGGGAAGGACGGCCGCCACCTGAAGGTCGAGCTGTATGATCCGGCCGGCGGCTGCTCGATGGAGGCCATCGGCTTCGGCATGGGCAAGGAGGAGCGACTTGAGGTCTGTGACCTCTGGAGTTCCTCAACCGGCCCGACGCCAGTGATCGACGCCGCCTTCGAGGCGGAGATCAACCGCTGGAACGGCCGGGCCGCCGTGCAGTTGGTGCTGCGGGACGTGAGACGCTCCGAGACGGACGGGCCTTGAGACGGATGGGAGGAAGCCCGAATGAACGCCGCCCAGTTCATGATCCGGTGCCTGGAAATGAGCCAGAGGACCCTCGAGATCGCCGCGGACGGCTTGACCGAGGAAGACCTGGCCTGGCGGCCCGACCCCAAGGTGAACCCCGTCCGGTTCATGCTCTGGCACATGTCGCGCGAAGAGGACTACGTGATCTCCGAGTTCGAGAAGCGGCCCCAGGTCTGGGTCTCGCTGGGGTGGCACGCGAAATTCGGCCGGCCGGCCGACCCCGAGGTGACAGGCTACGGCTTCACGCCCGAGGAGGCCGGGGCGTTTCAGATCCCGGACGTCGCGACGGTCATGGGCTACAAGGCCGCCGTCCGGAAGGAGACGGTGAGATACCTGCGCGAGAGGTCGGACGCGGACTTTGACGCCCAGATGCCCCGGACGGTCGCGGGACAGACCACCCTCGGGGGGCAGCTGGCCATCCTCACCTCGGAGGTCTTCCAGCACACGGGGCAGATCGCCTACCTCAAGGGCATCCGGGCCGGCTTCGGCTGGCACAAGGGCTGGCAGTAGAACCCTTCACCCGCGCTGGCGACCCTGCTCAGACCCGTTCAGACAGACGGCGCGCCCCCGGCCTTGCGCGCGCTGCGGCTCAGGCCCCTGAAGGTTTCAGTCGGGGTGAGGTCCCCCATCCGGGTCAGGGTTTCCGCGCCGTGGCATACATGATGGAACGGACCGCCCAGACGGTCGCGAAGAAAGCGAGGTGAATCCAAAAGGGCGCGCCCAGGCCGGTGTTCAGAGGAGGAAGGGAGGACGGGAAGCCCTTTCCGCTGAGCAGGCTGATGGTCGCGGCGATGGCGGGAGAGGTGAGCAAGGTCGTCACCCACCCGAGCAGGAGGGCGATGACCAAGCCCGCGACGGCCCTCGCCGCGGACGACCTGGAGAAGGGGATCAGCAGAACCGCGACGAGCAAAAAGGCGTAGGCGAGGCTCACGCCGAGGTGCACCGCCCACCCAATGGGCGTCGCCAAGGACTGCGGGTACCCTCCCTGCGCGACGATCTGGCCACCCATGAACGCCGGGATCGTGAAGCCCAGGACGGCCTTTTGGATCGCCCAGAACTCAATGGCGCCCAGAACGCCGCCAACCACGAAGGAAACGATGAACCTTTTCATGGGACGCTCCCCTTTCATCGTGCGCCGCTTCGCCTGGTTCCCCCACCCTGCGGGTTCCCCCCTCCAAAGCACCCTATCACATTCCAGGAAGATGTCAGCCGCGGAACCGCGTCTTCTTGCCGTGGCGGAGGGCGCTCAGCGCCGGGTCCGCGGGTCTCAAAAAACTGTTGACCTGGCCACCGGAAGGGGGTCAAATGGTTTTCACTCGGAAAGGGCGCGGCCACAGGCTCAAAGGGGAAATTCCCCTTCACCCGCAAAGGAGACCGGTGGGGCATTCGCGGAAGGGGGAATGGGAGATTCCGGCTGGAACCTCGTCCCGATGGAATGCCGCACACAGAGAGGGAGGGCACACCGTGAAGCGCCGATTTTTTGTCAGTTTCGCCGCGATCTGTTTCCTTGTCCTGGCCAGCCCGCCAACGGAGGCCCAATCGGTCAGGCTCGGCCTGGACTGGCTCATCCTCTCCCAGCACTCGCCTTACATCATCGCGCTGGAGAAAGGCTACTGGAAGGAGGCCGGTCTGGATGTCCAGGTCTCCCGCGGATGGGGGAGCGCCGACGGCGTCCGCCGCCTGGTGAACAGAGCCTCGGACATCGTCTTCGCCGACGCCGGGGCGCTGGCCGTCGGCCGGGCCAAGGGGGCCAAGGCGAAGCTGGTGGCCATGATGTACGCCAAGGCCCCCTTCGCCTTCTATTCCAAGCCGAAGACCGGCATCCTCAAGCCCAAAGACCTGGAGGGAAAGACCATCGGGGCCCCGCCCGGGGATGGAACCCGCGTGGTCTTCCCCGCCTTCGCCAAGCTCGTGGGGATTGACACCGGCAAGGTGAAGTGGATCGACGTGGACCCTGCCGCCAAAGCCCCTATGGTCATGGCCGAAAAAATGGACGCGGCGACGAACTACCTCTTTGAACGCGTCACCTGGAGGAAGTTCTTCACCCCCGACAAAGGCGGCCTGAACGAGATGTTCTTGTACCAGTATGGGTTCAACGTCTACGGCAACGGCCTCATGGCCCTGGACGAGGACATCGAAGCCAAGGCGGAGGTCGTGCGCAAAGTCACCCAGGGGGCCCTTCGCGGCTACCAGTACGCCCTGGACCACATGGATGAGGCCGCCGCCATCTTCGCCAAGAAGTTTCCCACCCAGAACCCCGGGATCATCCGGGACGTGCTGCCCGTCCTGAAGGAAGTCGTCCTCTCGCCCGAGGTCCTGGCCAAATGCATCGGCTGGATCGAGGACTCCATCATGGAGCGCACGGCGAAAGTCATGCTTGAGGCCTATAACGTGAAGGAGCCCGTGAACCACAAGGATCTCTACACCCGCGCCTTCCTTCCCTGCAAGTGAGGGCCGCGACGTCCGGGGCGGAGGATCGGGATGGCTTCGGCCGGGTTAGGCCGGGGCGGGCCGATCCTTCGCCCCGGCTCCCGCCCGCAGGAACGAGGAGTCGAGAGGCAGAATCGCGGGTTGAAAATGGAAATCCCGGCGTAAATGCTCCTTACGCGAAAGGGGAATGGAGAGGGCGTCGTTTCAGAGACGGGAAATTTCGGCACAAGGGGGGGACGAACCATGAGTAAAATCGCTTTCAAATTCTCGGTTTCTCTGCTTCTGACGGGATTTCTTCCGATAGGGCTCCTTTTCTTTTCCTTCAGCGCGCATGCCGCCGAGAAGGTCACCTTCCAGCTGGGATGGGTTCCGATCGGACGGGATGTGGCCTTTTTTACGGCCAAGGAGAAGGGCTTCTATCGTCAAAAGGGTCTCGACGTGACCATCGTGCGGGGATACGGGGGAGCTGACGCCGTCAAGAAGGTGGCCACGAAAGCCGTTCAGTTCTCCTTCGGGGACGTGCCGCAAAGTATCATTGTGCGCTCCAAGGGAGAGGCTAACGTCAAGCAGTTGTTCATGTACCATGCCAAGTCCGCCTACGCCATTCACACGTTAAAGGGTTATGGTGTCCGAACGCCGAAGGACCTGGAAGGCAAAAAACTGGGGGGACCTTCGGGGAGCGGCACGTTCGCTCTGCTTCCGGTCTTCGCGGCCGCCAACGGGTTCGATCTGAAAAAAGTAGAAATCGTCCACATGAGCCCCGAGGCGACGGTCCCGAGCCTTCTCGCCGGAAGGGTCCAGGGCATCGACATGTACACCATCAGCAGACCCGTTCTCGAGGAGAAGGCCGTCAAGCAGGGGAAGGAGGTTGACGCCCTGGCATTCGCCAAGTGGGGCGTGGATATCTATAACAACGGGATTCTGGCGCGCGACGACACCATTGCGGAACAACCGGGCTTGGTCCGCGGTTTCGTGGAGGCCACCAGCAGGGGTTCCAAGTGGGCGATTGAAAACCCGGAGCAAGCCACCGGGCATTTCCTGAAAGCGGTTCCCGAGGCCTCGCGGGAAGTGCACCTCAAGATGTGGAAATTGACGATCGAGTTGATGCTGACCCCCGAAGCCATGGAATCCGGCCTGGGATACATGTCCGAGAAGAAGTGGAGGTACACCCGGGAACTCATCGTCAAGGCGTTTCAGTTGGAAAAAGCGCCTCCTTTGTCCGACCTGTACACGAATCAATTCATCCCGAAGACCATCCCGGCGATACGCAAAGCGAAGTGACGATTGTTGAGGGAGAAGAGAGGGGAATGGTAAACCGATGAGGGGTCAAAAGGTTTTCGTCAAAAAAAGAAGACTCGGGAGTGGCCCGGATGAGATGAAGGGGAGCAATCATCCATTGACAGGTCAGCTCTGAAAGCGCGAGCGAAGAATCTCGCTTGACAACGCTTTGACGGCGAAACTCTGAGCGGGGTCCGCGGAATGGCGGGGAGGATGAAAACGGGCGATACGGCCGCCCATGAACATGAGGATCGTGAAACCCAGAACGGCCGTCAGTGCTGGCTCTGGGGACTTGGAGAACCTCTTGACAGGGCCGTTGCAGGCGGTTCTAATGACCTTCAAGCTGCAACTGCGACCGGACAGTAACCAGGCCAAATTGCACTCACATTGAATGCAGCTTGGAAAGAAGACTACGACTACGCGTCACCTCATACCGCAAGTCCAGCGCGTCCTCGGTAGCGTTTTTGACGAGCCTCGAACGCTTCTGCTCCACCCTCTAGAAGATCCACCACAGTATCTACGATGTCATCGTTATCAATTGAACCGTGCTGAGCTACCTTTCCACGACGATCGCTTTCAGCCTCCAAGACGATTACCTGTTCTGCATCGCCACCGACAAGGATGTTGGGGTCATGCGTGCAAACGATAATCTGACGTTTTTCTTTCAGCACTGCCAAAACTTTTATTAAAACGCTACCAATAAGGCGTTTGTCAAGATTGTCCTCGGGTTGATCGATAATCAGTGGAGTAGTTTCGGCCAGTGCAATGAGTGGGAGCATGGCGCTGGAGCGCTGACCCGGGGACTTTTCATTTACCGGCTGCCCGTTCAGCAAGATTACCTCGTGATCATCCCAAGGGGTTCCGTAAAGGCCAAGGATTTTCTCAAGACGGGCTCCGTTTTCAACCGGGACATCTATTTCGGCGAATTCGTCGTGCTCGAATGGTCGGGTTCTTTCTAGACAAACGCCAGCATCGTTGTCAGTAAACTCAAGCTCTACACCTTCGAAGGTCCCAGACTTTCCCACCAATTCGCTCACGTCTCCCTCACGCAACATCTTCGCAAACGAAACGGGCGTACAATATCTTTCTACCAAGGATCTTATTCTCTTCGGCTGGTTGCCTTTAGCCCCAAATATTTTGTGGAGCTCTTCGGCAAAAATAGCGGTGTCTCCGCCAGCCCTGAACCCAATCGATACTTTCATCCAATTTGGCAAAAACTGATTAAGTATTTCCTCAACCTCGGCGTTGTGCCTGGACCTGATGCCAGCGATTTGGTTCTGCACTTTGACCAATTCGTCCGCAATCTTTTCCCGGCCATCGATGGCTTCAGTCAAGGCCTGCCATTTTTTTTGATACTCATCCCGTAACGTCGTAACACGTTCGAGCCGTCGGCCGGCATTTGCTCGCAAGTCGGCTATCTTTTCCACTGTGGAATCCGCCGCGAACTTAGCACGGAGATCTTTTTGCAATTCATCGATTTCGCTGTCAACCCCGTCGATGTGGTCCAAGATGCGTTTGGCAAATGACCGTAATCGCTCGACTGCCTCAAAAACTGATTTTCTTACCTCCTGCTCAGTTGATATTAATCCAAGCTGTTCCAGTTCTACTTTGTACCACCAATCCCGGAGATCTTGGCTCCCTTTATCAAGGAAGTTCTGAAGATCAACTTGAAGAGTTATCCCGTTCGGGCTACTTATTGACTCCTGTATAATAAAAGTCCTATACTCTGGGCAGGAGGTGGCGGATGCGACCAACCGGAAGCCCAGAGGCCT
>JACPRG010000029.1 GCA_016190025.1 Candidatus Tectimicrobiota bacterium | reverse complement strand
TCGGGTCGAGGTGTTTCCCGCGGGCGCCGGAGACGATGAGGACGTCTTCGTCCGGCCGGACGCGGAAGGCCAGCGCCCGCTCGACGGCCTGGGGATCGGTGAGGTCCACGTCGTCGTCGGTCACGATGACCAGCTTCACGTCGAGCAGCGACATCAAGGCCAGAAGGGCGTTTTTCCCCTCGCCGGGCCGTTTCTTGATGGCGGCGTAGAGGTGCCAGTAACAGCAGCTCGCGGGGCTGGCGTACACGGCCGTGGTCTGCACGCTCGCTTCCCGGAGCGCGCGCCAACCCATCGCCTCTACACCCGGAGCCGCCAGCCAATAAGTCTCATCGGGCAAAAGGAGGGTCTGGAAGATCGGCCGCTTTCGGTGCGTGACGGCCTTGACCTTGAACAGGGGGTTCCACCGGATGGAGCCCTTGAAGCCCGTGAAGTCGCCGTAGGGCCCTTCGTCCTCCGTCCAGCCGATGGGGGCGATCTCCCCCTCCAGGACGATCTCCGCCGACGCCGGGACCTCCAGGTCCACCGTCGCGCACTTCGTCAGCTCCACCGGCCCGCCGCAAAGACCCCCCGCCACCGCGAACTCGTCCATCCCCGGGGGCGCCTTGTAGCCGGCGGCGAGGAGCTCGGGCGTCGAGCTCCCCAGCGCCACCGCGATGGGCAGCGCCTCTCCCCGGGCCTGAAAGCGCTGGTAGGTGGTCCGCATGTCCGAGGGGGAGACCAGGTCGATGCCCGTCTCGCGGGGGGTCCGGTACATGAGCCGGTAGCAGCCCACGTTGCGGCGCCCCTCCTCGTCCTTCGACACCACCACCCCCGCGGAAATGTACGGACCCCCGTCCTTTCGGTGCTGAAAGGGGATGGGGAGCTCCGTCAGGTCCACCTCCTCGCCGACCTTGACGACCTCCTGCACGGGACCGCCGGATACAAGGACCGGCGGGACGGGCCGCGCAAGGGCCTCCAGGAAAGTCTTCCCCAACTCCTTCTCCTCCGACGCCAGCCCCAGCGCCAGGCGCCTGCGCGAGCCCACGAGCCCCCCCACGACGGGGATGCCGTAATCCGCCACGTTCTCGAAGAGGACCGCCTTGTCGGACTGGGCGAGGAGGCTGTTCACGTGGAAGGGGGAAACGGGCCTCGAGACCCGAAGGAGCTCCCCCTCCCGCTCCAGCAAATCCAAAAACCCCCGCATCTCCCGGCAAGGGACCCGGGCGCGCCCCCGGTGGCCTTCTGAGCGCCTGGTCTTTGCGTCGTGCATCAGAGGTTTCCCTGTCCTCCCGGCCGGTTTTCCCCGGACGCCTCCCCGCGCCTCCTCTCCGGGGCCGGACGGGGATCGAGACGGGATGGGACTACAGGAAGTCCTTCAGCGCGATCCCCGGCCAGAACCCGATCCGCTCCATCTCCTCCCGCCTCTTCGGCTGCCCCATGGTGGAGCCCCGCGTGGCGTCGATCAGGACCTTGGCGCTCGTGCAGGTGTAAGGGTTCGTCCGGTTTCGCGCCGTGGGGTTCAGGACATTGCTTGGAAGACCGTCCACGGTGAGGAGGCTTTCCGCCGGGTCCGCGTTCGTCGCCAGGACGTGAAAGAGGTCGCGCGGGTCGTTGATGTCCACGTCGTCGTCCACCACGAGGACGAACTTGGCGACCGCGTTGCGCGCGCAAGCGGTCAGAAAGATGTCGCGGACCTCTCCGTCATAGACGGGCGTGGCCTTGATGACCAGGAGGAGGCGGCTCCCGTAGGGCGGAAAATCCACGTCGTGGATCCGATGCCCCTTCTCCACCAGGTCCGAATAGATCTGGACCGCGTGGGCCGTCCCGGTGAGGACCTGGTGGTCGGTGAAGCGGGTGGCGTTGAGGTGGCGGTAGATGGCGTCCCCCCGCCGCAGGATCGCGGTCACGCGGGAGCCGTGCCCCCGCGGGTCGAAGCCGTAGCGGATCGTGTACTCGCCGAACGGGCCGTTGGGCAGGGGCTGGGTGAGGTCCATCTCCGCTTCGATCACGATCTCCGCGCGCGCCGGGACCTTGAGGTCCACGGTCTCGCAATGGGTCAGCTCGACCGGCTCGCCCAGGAGGTTCCCCGCGGCCTCGTGCTCGGAGTAACCGGGGTGGCTGAAGCTGGCGGACGCGGAGAGGTCGTAGGCGGGGTGATGGCCGATGCAGAGGGCGATGGGCATGGTCTTCCGGCCGCGCTCTTTGTGGAGGGCGATGTTGCGCAGGGTGTCGGGCCGGTAGATGCCGGAGGAAAGGAGGGCTTTGCCCTTCATCTCGGTCCGGCAGATGGCGACGTTGAGGTCCCCCGTCTCCGGATTCATGGACACGAGATGGCCCGCGGAGATGAAACGCCCTGAATCCCCGGGCGAGGAGATCGCGACGGGGAGCGCCTCCACATCCGCGTCCTTCCCCTTGACGACCTTCTCCTTGACGGGGGCGTCCTCCACCAGGACGGGTTCGTGGACGGGGGGGCGGAGCCATTTCCCCTTCAGGCTCTGCACCAGCCGGTCGGGCGGGACGCCCGCGGCCAGCGCCACCAGGTCCCTCGTCGCAAGGAGCCGGTCCACGACCTTCCAGCCCGGATACCCGGCGACGTTCTCGAACATCACCGGCCGCTCCACGAGCTGGCAGAGGCCGCCCATTTGCGTGAGCGGATCGACGGGTTTTTGGATGCGGAGGATCTTGTCCTCGATCATCTCCAGGTAGGTCCGAAGGTCTTTGGCCATCGCAGGTCCTTGCCGAGGGGTGGTGGTCCAGGGCGCGGAGGATTGGGGCCTGACGATCGTACCCCAAGTCCCCCTTGACCCCGCAGTCGAAATTTGCTACAAGGGACACGCGTATAAGATATTGTCGACAATATTGGCTGGCAAGATGTTCTTTTCCGGAAGGAGGGGATCATGAAGGGAAGGGGCTTGCGTTTCGTCCTCGGGGTTGTGGCGTGGCTGTCGTTGGCGGGCGCGGTCGCCGCCGCCGATTCGGTGAGGTTCGCCTTGAACTGGATCATGACCAGCGAACACACCGGGTTTCAAGTGGCCCTCGAAAAGGGGTTCTTCAAGGAGAGCGGCCTGGACGTGAACATGACCCGGGGCTTCGGGTCCGGGGACACCATCAAGCGCACCGCCGCCGGGGCGACGGACCTGGGATTCGCCGACGCCGGCTCTCTCATTATCGGGCGGGCCAAAGGGGCGGCGGTGAAGGCCATCGGCGTGGTCTACGCCAAGAACCCCCACGCCATCATGACCCTGGACAAGTCGGGGATCCGGACGATTGCGGACCTGAAGGGAAGGACCATGGGCTGTCAGGCCGGCAACGCCAACGCGGTCCTCTTCCCCGTCCTCGCCCAATCGAACCGGCTGGATGCGGCCTCGGTCAAGATGGTGGCGATGGACATCGGGACCTCCGTGCCGTCCCTGATTCAGGAAAAGGTGGATAGCATCTGCCTCTTCGTGATTGAGGCCCCCCTGGTGGCCCGCAGGGCCAAAACGGTCAACAAGTCCCTTCGAGTGCTCGAGTACAAGGATTTCGGGGTGAACATTTACTCGAACGGGCTGATTGCCAGCGACAAGATGGTCCAGGCGAGCTCCCAGCTTCTCGGACGGTTCGTCAAGGCCGCTCTTCGCGGCTGGGTCTGGACCTACGAGAATCCCCGGGAGGCCCTGGCGATCTCCATGAAACAGACAGGGGAAAAAGACCCGGACGCCGCCCGGGAGAGGCTGGAGATCATTCGTGATCTGATGGTGGATGAGGGGGTCGAGAAAAACGGCATCGGCTACATGGCGCCGGAGAAGATGACCCGCACGCGGGACATCGTCCTGAAGACGGCGGGCATCACGCAGAACGTGGCCCTGGGCGAGATTTACAGCAACGCCTTCCTGCCGGGGACCCGTCTTCGGAAGCGGTAGGCGAGGGAGCTCTCATGGAAAGCGTTCTTGGGAAGCCCGTGCCCCGGGTGGACGCCCGCGACAAGCTCACCGGGCGGCTCCAGTACGTCAGCGACACCGTCCCGCCGGGGGCCCTCGCGGGAAAGATCTTCCGGAGCCCGATCCCCCACGGGCGCATCGTCCGCCTGGACCTGGAGGGCGCCCGCAAGGCGCCGGGCGTGCGCATGGTCGTCGGGTGCCGGGACGTTCCGAAAAAGCCCTTCAATCCCATTTACAACCAGGCGAACCCCCACGCGGACCTGCTCGTCAAGGACGAGGTGATTCTGGACGACGTGGTCCGCTACATCGGTCAGCCTATCGCCCTGGTGGTGGCGGACACGGAGGAGCAGGCGGAAGAGGCCCTCTCTTGCGTCCGGATGGAATGGGAGGAGCTTCCGGCGGTCTTCACGCTCGACGATGCCCTTCGGCCGGACGCCCCGGTCGTGAGGCCCGGGGGGGAGGGGAACATCAGCTTCGGGTGGCGCGAGGCCGACCGCCCCATCTGTATGGAGCGGGGGGACGTGGAGGAGGGCTTTTCCGAGGCGGACCGCGTCTTCGAGGATGAGTACGAGACGCAGCGGGTCAACCAGGTGGCCCTCGAGCCGCACGTGGTCTGCTGCTGGCCCGAGACGGGCGATCGCGTGGCGGTGCTCTCGACGACCCAGTCCATCTTCGGCCTGCGCTCCTGTCTTGCGGAGGCCCTGAGCCTCCCGGTGAGCAAGTTCCGCGTGATCCGGCCCTTTCTCGGGGGCGCCTTCGGGAAGGGCCTGGACATGACGGTGAGCGAGCCCCTGTGCGCCTGGGCCGCGTTGCGCCTCAAGCGCCCCGTGCGGATCAAGTACACCCGCGAGGAGGAGTTCACGCGGACCGCGAGGCATCCGACGCGGATGTGGGTCAGGACGGGCGTCCGGAAGGACGGGACGCTGACGGCGCGGCAGATGAAGGCCTGGATGGATTGCGGCGCCTCGGCCAATCATGGGCCTTCGGTCGTCCTGGTGGGGGGGATGGTCTTCATCGGGGCGTACAAGACCCCCCACTATCTGTTCGAGGGATTTTCGGTTTACACCAACAACTTTCCCTCGGGCGCGATGCGCGGCTATGGGGCGGTCCAGACCAACTTCGCCGTCGAGTGCCAGATGAGCCGGATCGCCCGCGAGATGGGCTTCGACGAGTTCGAGCTCCGGTTGAGGAACGTCTATCAGGCGGGAGACATCTCCCCGATGACGGGATTCCAGATCACCTCCAGCGGGTTGGCGGAGTGCGCCGCGCGGGTGCGGGACCTCGTCGGGTGGGACGATCCCAAGTCGCGGGCCTCCCCCCGGCCCCACGTGAAGGTGGGCCTGGGCCTGGCGTTCTGCGGAATGAAGAACACGGGAGTCCACGGGAGGAAGGAGCTGCCGGAAAAGATTCTGGAGTACTGCGGCGCGCTGGTGAAGGTGAACGAGGACGGGACGGTCGGCCTGAACGTGGCGTGCGTCGAGCAGGGAGGGGGCCAGGCGACGATCCTGAGCCAGGTCGCGGCCGACGCCGTCGGCGTGCCGATCCAGAATGTCACGTTCGTCCCCACGGATACGGACTCGGCTCCCTTTGACGCCCCGACCCACGCGAGCCGCATCACGTTCGCCGCGGGCTACTCGGTCCGCCTCGCCGCGCTGGAGGTGAGAGAAAAACTCCTTGAGGCGGCGGGACGGATGATGGGCGCAGCGCCCCAGGGGCTTCAGATCGCCGACGGCGTCGTCTCCTGCGGGGACGCGCCGGGGAAATCGCTCACCGTCCGAGAGATTGCCGAATACGTCCACTACAAGGAAATGAAGACGATCGTCGGGAGGTCGACCTCGCAACCCCCGGGGAACCCCCCCTCCTTCGGCGTCCAGTGCGTGAAAGTGGCCGTGGATGAGGAGACCGGCGTCGTGGAGGTCCTGGACATGGTCAACGTCCATGACATCGGCCGGGTCGTGAACCCGCTCGGCGCCGCCGGCCAGGTCCACGGCGCTTTCGCCCAGGGGATCGGTCTCGCCCTGAGCGAGCACCTCATGATCGACGATACGTCGGGGATGGTGGTGAACGCCCATTTCGGAGACTACAAGGTCCCCACGGCGCTGGACGTGCCCTCGGGCGAGATTGAGTTCGTCGAGACCCCGGAGGCGGCCGGGGGCGAGGTCAAAGGGGTCGCCGAATCGACGCTTCACTCTCCGCCCGCGGCGATCGTGAACGCGATCTACGACGCCGTGGGCGTCAGGGTCCGAACGCTGCCCATCCTGCCGGAGGACATCCTGCAAGGGATGCGTCAGAAGGCGGGCTGACGGACGCCTTTCCCCCGAGGTCCATCACCGGGATCGAGGAAGATGACGAAACAGACGATCCACCTCTCCGTCAACGGAAGACGACATGAGGTGGCGGTGGACGCGAAAAAGACCCTTGTGGACGCCCTTCGGGAGGACCTCTTTCTCACCGGCACGAAGGAGTGCTGCGGGGTGGGCGTGTGCGGGGCCTGTACGGTGCTCCTGGAGGGGATGCCGGTCTCCGGTTGTCTGACCCTGGCCGTCCGCTGTCAGGGCAAGGAGATCACGACCATCGAGGGGCTGGAGCAGGAAGACGGCGCCCTGGACCCGGTCCAGGAGGCTTTCGCCAAGCATTGGGGCTTCCAATGCGGGTACTGCACGCCGGGCATGATCCTGACCGTCAAGGCTCTCCTCGCGGAGAACGCGAAGCCGGGGCCGCAGGAGATACGGCACTACCTGGCGGGGAACATCTGCCGGTGCACGGGGTACGCCAGCATCGTCAAGGCCGTTCAAGAGGCCGCCGGGACGCTGGGGTGACAGGGAACGGGGAGGAGGCTTCTTTTTGCGCGAGTCCGCCGTCCGGGAAGTGATTGAGGGCCTCAAGGAGGCCGGGGTCAGCGTCGTCTGCTACCTGCCGGAGTCGCTGTTGAAAGAGCTGTACCCGGCCGTCGAGCGCGACCCCGAGATCCGGGCCGTCCCCGTCACGAACGAGGGGGAGGGGGCGGCCATCTGCGCCGGGGTCTGGCTTTCGGGGAAAAAGGCCGCCCTCATCATGGAGAATTCCGGGCTCCGCGTGGCGGTGGAGCCCCTCGCCCGGATCGGAATGGGCGCCGGCATCCCGGTGGTCATGATCATGAGCTACCGGGGAGACCTGGGGGAGCCCAACTGGTGGGGCATCCCCCACGGCCTCACCATGGAGCCTCTCCTCCAGGCGCTCCGCATCCCGTACCGCGTCTGTCAGGAGGCGGGGCAGATCCGGGGGGCCATCCGGAAGGCCTACGTCCACGCGTACACCTCGAAATACCACGCGGCCGTGGTCCTCGCCGGGAGCGCCGTGGAATGAGACGCTACGACTGCATGAAGGCCCTCGGCTCCCTGCTGAAAGAGGAGCTCGTCATCCTGAGCCTGGGGGGCTCGGTGGACGAGTGGTACAACGCCGCGCCCCACATGAAGGACGCCAGCTTGTTCCAGCAGCAGCTCGGCTGCGTGACGGCCCAGGCCTTCGGTCTCGCCATGGGACTCCCCCACCGGAAGATCGTCTCCCTGGACACCGACGGGGGGATCCTGCTGAATCTGGGCATCCTGGCGACCCTGGCGAACGAGCGGCCGGGCAACCTCCTGGTGGTGGTCTGGGACAACGAGTGCTACCTGTCCATCGGCGGGCCGCCGACCCACACGGCGAAGGGGATCGTCGACATCGCGGCCGTGGCGCGGGGCGCGGGGATCGAGCACGCCCACACCGTCCGGGGCCTGGCCGAGTTCGAGAAGCACTGCCGCATGGGCCTCGCGGGGCGGGACCTGTACCTGATCAGCGCGAAGGTGGAGCCCGTGGTCGAGCCGAACCTGACGCGCAAGCATCGGGACGGGATGGAGGACGTCTACACCTTCGCCCGCTACGTCGAGAGGCTCGAGGGGATTACGATCATCGGTCCCACGGAGCACAACTAGCGGACATCCCCCTTTTTCGCCTTCCGCCCCGCCGTCCCTGAATCCGAACCGGATCGGCCTGCGAGCCCGCGGACCTCACCTTTCCCCGCCTCAGCGTCCCCCTTTGCGGCGTCTGGCCGTTTTGACCTGGGGGAGGGAGGGCGTCGGCAGGACCCCGGAGGCCGGCTCGTTCCGGGTGATGCGCCGGGCGATCTCGACCAGGACGGGGGCGACCTCCTTTTCCAGGCGGTCTCGGGTGAGGTCGGAGCTGTGTCCCGCGACGTTGATCCCGCCCAGGACGGCGTTCGTGACGGGGTCCCTCACCGGGGCGGCGACCGACGAGAGCCCCCGGCGAAACTCCTCGATGTTCAGGGCGTAGCCCCGCTTGCGGGCGCGCCTCAGTTTCTGCCGGAGCTCTTCGGCCCGGGCGGGCGTGAAGTCAGGGTCCGCCTCGCGTATCCGGGCGAGGGCGGCTTCCAGCTCTTCTTCAGAGAGCTCGGCCAGCAGGCACGTGCCGATGGACGTCCGGTGGGCGGGCAGGCTCGTCCCGAGGGGGATGCTGTAGGTGAGGGCGCTCTCCGCCACGGCCCGGTCCACGTAGACGATGGAAGCCCCCCGCAAAACCGCCATGCTGGCGCTCCCGTCGAACTCGGCGGCGAGCAGGTGCAGCCAGGACCGGATGGTCGCCCGGAGGTCGTTTCTGGAGAGCACCGCGTAGCCGATGTCGAAGGCGCGGGGCCCGAGGGAGTAGGCCTTCGTGGAGGGGTCGTGGCCGAGGTAGCCGAGGGACTCGAGCGTCGCGCAGTACCGCAGGACGGTGCTCTTGTCGAGCCGCAGGGCCTCGGCCACATCGGTAAGGCGGCACGCGCCGCGTTCCCTCAGGAAGCACTCGAGGACCTGAAGGCCCTTGGCCAGCGACTGGATCAGGTAGCCGCTCTTCTCGGCCTTGGATCTCGGTCCCCGTTGCGTTCCCCGCCGGGACTTGGCCCCTGATGAGAGCGCGCTCACCCCAGGCTCACTATCCATGCGGCCCGTCAATCGGGGAGGACGGCGACGATGCGGCACATGGCCGCCTCGCCCCCCACGAACTTCCACGGGAATGCGCAGACGTCCACCCGCTGGTTGAGGACCCGGTCGATGTCCCCCCCGATGTTCTCGGCCATGTAGACGTCGTGCTTGAACAGATGGGTGTGCATGATCTGCATGTCTTCTTCGGGGAACAGTTCGCCCAGCGGCTTGCCGAGGACCCGCTCGGCCTCCCGGGCGCAGTCCGGACGCCAGAGCCGGAGGACGGAGTTCATGGGGTGATCGAGGGAGCCGGCGTCGATTCCCACCCAGGCCAGCTTCATGTCCACGACCCATTCGGCCAGCCCCCGGGCCCCGCCCGAGTGCTTGAGGAAGTAGGCCTCCTCGTCCGGCCGGCTCCCGCAGAAGTACGTGTCGTGGTAGCCGGTGTGGATGAGGAGGATGTCGCCCTCCTGGACGTCCACCTTCCGGGTGATGTGCTCGGGGAGGATCACCCCGTAGTCGCCCAGCTCGTCGCTCACGTCGGCCACGACCCCCGACCGGTAGAGCTTGTGGAGCTCCAGGCCGGCGACGTCCCGGGCCCCGCTGACCCAGTGGAGGGGGGCGTCCATGTGTGTCCCCGCGTGCAGCGTCGTCGTGATCCGCTGCCCGTAGGTCCGGTCCTTGGGCAGGCGCTTGACCCACTGGATGGTGGGGTTTTCGTCCGAGGGAAAGGCGGGCGTGTCGGACGACCAGGGCTGGGAGAGATCGATCAAGCGCATCGGCTCGTCTCCTTCCGTTCGGTCCGGCTCAAGGGAGGACGGGCGGGCCGGCGGAGAGGAATTCCCCGCGCCCGGCGTCCACGACGAGCCGGCCGTCCACCAGGACGTCCCGGCCGCGCTGCATGGAGTAGACCGGCTTCCCCAGGAACGTCCATCCCTCGTAGGTGTTGTAGTCCGCCGTCGTGTGCATCCTCTCGGCGCGGATCGTCTCGGCGCGGGCCGGGTCGATGAAGACCAGGTCGGCGTCGGCCCCCACGTCGAGGGACCCTTTCCGGGGGTAGAGGCCGAAGCACTTGGCCGGGTTTTCGCAAAGGACCTGGACCAGGCGGGGGAGGGTGATCCGCCCCCGGTGCACGCCGCGGTCGTAGAGGACCTGGAGCATGGTCTCGACCTGGGGGGTTCCCACGGGGACATCGAAGATGTTGGCCTTCTCCTTGTTCTTGCGCGGATGGGGCGAGTGGTCGCTGCCGACGGTGGAGATGGCCCCGGAGGCGAGGCCCTTCCACAGGGTCTCGTTGTCCCACTTCGTCCGGTAAGGTGGCGCCATTTTGGAGACCGGTCCCTGCCGCAGGTACTCGTCGTTCGTCAGCTCCAGGTACTGCGGGCAGGTCTCCCCCACGACGGGGAGCCCTTCGTCCTCCCGGGCGCGCCGGATGATCTCCACGGACTCCCCGGTGGACATGTGGACCAGATAGAGGGATGAGCCGGCCACGGCCGCGAGCTGGATGGCCCGGTAGACGGCCTCGTACTCGACCCGCTTGGGGCGGCTCGGCTCGAACCACTCGGGCCCGACCTTCCCCGCGGCGATGAACTTGTCCTCCAGGTAGTCGATGGCCAGGCCGTTCTCGGCGTGCACCATCGTCAGCCCCCCCTCGGCGGCCACGCTCTCCATCGATTGCAGGAACAGGTTGTCCTCGGCCATCATGCCGCGCTTTCGGTACGCCATGAAGAATTTCATGGAGTTCACCCCGCGCTTGAACACCCTGGGGATCTGGTCGAGGGTGGCCGCCGGGTCCAGGATGCCGAGGTGGATGCCGAAGTCCAGGGTGGAGCGGGCCCCGTCCCCTTCGAGGAACTTGTCGATGGTCTCCTCCAGGCCCATCCCCTTGTAGGCGTAGACGAAGGGGACCATGGTCGTGATCCCCCCGTAGGCGGCCCCGATGGAGCCTTGGGCCAGGTTGTCCCCGTACATGGGGTGGTAGTGCACGTCGAGGGCGCCGGGGAGGACCCATCGCCCCGAGGCGTCGATGACCCGGGTGGCTTTTCCCCCTTGGAGGTCGGTTCCGTGGGCCGTCACCTTTCCCCCCGAGATGGCGATATCGAACCGGTCGATGCCGGAGCCTCGGACGACCAGCCCGTTCTTAATGATGATTTCCGGTTGAGGGGTTTTGCTCATCTTCTCTCTCCGTCGGCAAGGTCCGTTTTCACCGAGTTTCGTCGGGACCGGGGCGTTTCTAGGGGGACACCGCGGAGACCAGCCCGTAGGCCGTCGGCACGCGGTCGCGCAGGTAGTGTTGGGAGAGGGCGTGGTCCAGGGTCTGGCCCAGGTCCAGCCTGGCCCTCACAAGCGCCGGCCCCTCCCGGGCGGGACCCCGGACGAGGATGTCTCCCTGGGGGTTGACGACGCAGCTGGCGCCGAAAAAGGTGATGGGCCGCCCGTGGTCCTCGGTGCCTCCCTTGCTGCTGGACACGATGAAGATCCCGTTCTGGACGGCGGCGCATCGGAGCTCGACGAAGAACATCTCCTCCCGCTCCGAGCGCCACGACTGGACGGGCAGGAAGACGAAGGCGGCCCCCATGAGGCGGAGCGTCCGCCAGCTCTCGGGAAAGGAGCGGTCGTAGCAGATGAGGATGCCCGCGGGGCCGAAGGGCGTGGGGAACACCGCGAACCCGGGGCCGGGCCGGAAGTAGTACTTCTCGTGCACGCCGGGGGGGACGTTCCAGTTTTCCGAGAGGTGGACCTTCCGGTACGCCGGGACTCGCGTGCCGTCCGGAAGGGCGCCCGGGACGACCTGCCCGTCGGGGTCGAGGAGGACGGCGCTGTTGTAGTAGGCCCCGGTCTTCTCGTCGCGCTCGAAGAGCGGCAGGACGACGTGGCACCGGTGCCGCCTGGCCGCCTCGGCGACGCGGCGGACGGACGGTCCCGACAGGGGCTCCGCCAGGGCGAAGTGGGCCTTGTCGATGGTGAGGCAGAAGCTGGGCGTCGTCGCCAGCTCGCTCAGGACCGCGAAGTCCGGGGCCCCCTCGCGGCAGCCTTCGTCCAAAAGGGCCAGGAGGTCGTCTAGGACGCGATCGGGGCTTTTCACGGGCCCCGACTGGACGATGAGGACGTCCAACGTGTTTTGAAGTTCGCCCATGTGTGCTCCCGTGGACCCGCGCGGTCCCTTGACAAACGGCCCCCTCTTCGTCCAGAGTTTACCAGGGTGAAAAGAGGTTTTGTCAAGTGAAATGCCAACGGGCCGGGACGCCGTCCGGGGAAGAGGCGCGCGGCCCGGCAGAAGAGGGGAGAAAATGTTCGACGCCCTGATCCGTCGCGCGCGGCTCCGGGACGGCTCTTCCTGCGACATCGGGATCGCCTCCGGCGCGATATCGGCCATCGCCCCCTCCATCGCGGGCACTTCCCATCTGGAGCTGGATGCGGGGGGGCGCCTGGTCACGCCGGCCTACGTGGACCCGCATGTCCACCTGGACAAGGCCCTCCTCGCGGAGGCCATGCCCGCCCGCGAGCGGGGGACCTTCCAGGAGGCCATCGACGCGACGCTGGAAGCACGGCGGGGCTACAAGACCGAGGAAGTCTTCGGGCGGGCCTCCCAGGTGGTGGAGCTCGCGGTGCGCTACGGGACGACGGCGATGCGGGGCTTCGTGGACGTGGGTCCCGTGGGCGGGCTCGTTCCCCTGGAGGCGGTCCTCCGGGTGAAGGAGCGGTACGCCGACCTGATCGACATCCAGGTGGTCCCGTTCCCGCAGGAGGGCCTCATCCGGAACCCGGGCGCCGAGGAGCTCCTGGTCGAGGCCATGGAGATGGGCGGGGACGTGGTGGGGGGGTTCCCGTGGTTCGAGCTCTCGGGCGTCTACGCCCAGGAGCACATCGACCGGGTCTTTCGGATCGCGAGGCGGTTCGACGCGGACATCCACATGCTCGTGGACGATGAGCCCCTCGCCCCTCACTGCCGCAACATCGAGCAGCTCGCCCTAAAGACCCTCGCCGAGGGCTACCAAGGGCGGGTCGCGGTGAGCCACGCCTGCGGCCTGGCCTCCTACGACGAGTTCTCGGCCGAGCGGATCATCCGGCTGGTCAAAGAGGCGGACATCTCCGTTTGCTGCAACGCCCACGTCAGCCTGGTGTCCAAGTGCGAGCACGCCCCCGAGCCCCGCCCGCGGGGCATCACGCGGGTGCGCGACCTGCTGGAAGCGGGGGTGAACGTCACGTGCGCCCAGGACGACGTGAGCGACCCTTACTACCCCTTCGGCCGGGCGGACATGCTGGAGGTGGGGAGCTTCCTCGCCCACGCCGCCCACCTCCACCGTCCGGGCCAGCTGCAGACGGCCTACGACGCCATCACGGTGAACGCGGCCCGGGCCCTGCGGCTGGAGGGCTACGGCCTCGAGGTGGGGTGCCGGGCGGACCTGGTGATCCTGGAGGAGGCGGAGACCGTAGCGCAGGCCTTCCGCCTCCAGCCGGGGCGGCGCTATGTGATCCGCCGGGGGCGGGTCGCGGCGGAGAGCCTCACCCAGACCCGGCTCCATCGGCTCACCTGAAACCCATGCCCCGCCGGAATCTCGTCAAGCGGAACCACTATCAGGATTCGGTGCGCCTGCTGAGGATCGGAGAGGCCCTGCGGCAGATCCCCGGTGTCGAGCGGATCGGGGTCGTCATGGCGACGCCCGCGAACGTGGCCCTGTTGGAGGAGGGCGGCCTGCTGACCCCCGAGGGGAGGGAGGCGAAGCCCAACGACCTGATCATCGCGGTTTCCGCCGCCACCGCGGAGGCCCTGTCGGACGCGCTGGCGCGCGCCGAGGACCTCCTGAGCCGGCCCCACACCCCCGCCGGGGGGGTCTGCAAGACCCTTCGCTCGGCCCTGTCCGCCCTCCCCGGCGCCAACGTGGCCCTCATCTCCGTTCCCGGCGAATACGCCGGCTCCGAGGCGAGGCGGGCCCTGGAGGCCGGTCTCCACGTCTTCCTCTTCAGCGACAATGTCCCGCTCGAGGACGAGGTCGATCTCAAGCGGCTCGCCCGCGCGCGGGGCCTCCTCGTGATGGGCCCCGATTGCGGGACGGCCTTTCTGGGCGGGGCGGGCCTCGGGTTCGTCAACGTCGTCTCCAAGGGAGAGGTCGGGATTGTGGCCGCCTCGGGGACGGGCGCGCAGGCCGTTTCCGTCGCCCTGGGCGAAAGGGGCCTCGGCGTCTCCCACATCATCGGCACCGGGAGCCGGGACGCCTCCGGGGCCGTCGGGGCGATCACCCTGATCCAGGGCCTCCGGGCCCTGGGCCGGGACGAGGCCACCCGGGTCATCGTCCTGGTTTCGAAGGCCCCGGGACCCGGGACGCTCGCCCGGCTTTTTTCAGAGATCGGGGCCTGCCCCCGAAAGGAGCAATCGGGGGCCTGCGGAAAACCCGTTGTCGCGTACCTGGTCGGCGTGCATCCCGGGTTGGTCCGGGCCGCGGGGGCGGCTCCGGCGGTCTCCCTCGGCCACGCGGCGGAGCTGGCCGCCCATCTGGCCGAAGGTCCGGAAGAGAGGACCGCGGGACCCTCCGCCTGGGCGACCGCCGGCCGGCTGGCCGGTGGCCTCCCCCGCGAGAGTTTCCTCCGGGGCCTCTTCGCGGGCGGCACGCTGGCGCAGGAGGCCTGCGCGATCCTGTCCGCTCTTCTGCCCGGCCTTCAGTCCAACCTCGCCGGCCCCCTCCAGACCCCCGTTTCGGGGGGACACCGCATCGTCGATCTGGGCGCCGACGAGTACACCGTCGGGCGGCCCCACCCGATGATCGACCCGGCGTTTCAGGCCGGGCGCATCGAGACCGAAGCGGCGGACCCCCGGGTCGGCGTCATCCTCTTCGACGTGGTCCTGGGCCACGGGGCCCATCCCGACCCGGCGGGGGTCCTGGCCCCCGCGGCGGAGCGGGCGATGGCGCGCGCGTCCTCGGAGGGGAGGCGCCTGGCCTGCGTCGCGTCCCTGTGCGGGCTGGACCCGGACCCGCAGGGCGGGGGAGAGCAGGAGCGCAAGCTCCGCGCCGCCGGTGTGATCGTCGAGCGGGACAACGCCCGGGCGGCGGCGGTTACGGGACTGGCCGTGGCGGCGGCTGGTCTCCTCGCCGACGGGATGGACGAAGAGGAGCCGCTCGTGAGGCTTCCCGCCCGCGCCCGGGTGATCAACATCGGAGCGGATTGGTTCGCCGACGCGCTGCGGGCCCAGGGCGCGGCCGTGGCCCAGGTGGAGTGGCGCCCTCCGGCGGGGGGCGATCCGGAACTGGCCCGCGTCCTGCGGGCGTTGGGGTGAGGGAGCGCTTTCGTCTATGGAGATCAAAGAGAGAATCGACCGGGCCAACGAGGAGGTGATCCAGCGGTTTCTGGACTCCCAGCCGGTTTGGGTGGACGTCCGCAAGGCCATCGATGTGGTGCCGGGGATGACCCCCGCGCTGATCCTGCATTCCGGCCCCCCCATCGCATGGGAGCGCATGTGTTTCGTTCAGCGGGAGTCGGTCATCGGCGCCGTCCTGTTCGAGGGGCTGGCCAAGACGCCCGGGGAGGCGGAAAAACGGGTGGCGGCGGGTGAGATCCGGCTCGAGCCTTGCCACGCCCACGCCGCGGTGGGGGCCATGACCGGGGTCACGTCGGCTTCCATGGCGGTGGTCTGCGTCGAGAACCGCCCCTTCGGGACGAAGGGGTTCTGCAAGGTGGTGGAGCGGCGGCTCCAGTTCGGCGTGCGGACCCCCGAGGCCCTGGACAACCTGCGCTGGATGGCCGAGGAGCTGGGTCCGGCCCTGGGCCAGGCCGTTCGCCGCCTGGGCGGCGTCGAGCTCAAGCCCATCATCGCCCAGGCCCTGCACATGGGCGACGAGTGTCACAACCGCAACGTCGCGGCGACGGCCCTGCTTCTGAGGACCCTCGCCCCCGAGCTGGCGGAGGCGGCCGGTCCCCGGCGCTCGCGGCGCATCCTGCAATACTTCCAGGAGATCGACCAGGCGTTCCTGGGGCTCGCCATGGCGGCGGGCAAGTCCATGGGGGACGCCGCCCACGGCGTGCGCGACAGCAGCGTCGTGACGGTGATGGCCCGCAACGGGGTCGAGTTCGGCGTCCGGGTGAGCGGCCTGGGGGACCGGTGGTTCACGGGCGAGGCCCAGGTCATCGACGGGGCTTTCCTGCCGGGGTTCAGCGCGGCCGACGCCACGCGCGACATCGGCGACAGCACCATCACCGAGACCATCGGCCTCGGCGGCATGGCCATGGCCAACGCCCTCACCGCTTCCGCCATCGCCGGCGGCAAGGCGGAGGACGCCATCCGCAGGGTCCGGGAGAACATGGAGATCACGGCGGGGCGGTCCCGCTCTTTCACTCTCCCGGTGCTGGACTTCGAGGGCACGCCGGTGGGGATCGACGTCCGGCGGGTCGTCGAGACGGGGATCCTCCCCGTCCTGCTGACGGGCATCGCCTCCAACAAGCCGGGCGGGGGGAGGATCGGGGGCGGCGTGGTCCAGCCGCCCATGGAGGCCTTCGTCCGGGCGGTGAAGGCCCTGGCCGAGCAGGTCGGCGCCTCGTCCTGAGGGCGCCGCGGTTTGAAGAGGGAGGGTTGAGAGTTGGCTGCGCCGAAAGACGTCTTGGAAGGCCCCGCGGCTGAGGCCACGGAGGCCCTCGTCCGCTTCGCGGCGGACCTGCGCTTCGAGACCCTGCCTCCCGAGGTCGCCCGGGCGGGGCGCAGGTGCCTGCTGAACATCATCGGCGTCGCCCTGGGGGCCTGCAATGACCCGGCCGTGGAGGCGGCCCTGGCGGTGGCGAAGGAAGAGGGGGGAGAGCCCCAGAGCCGGGTCCTGGGCCGTGGAGAATATCTCCCCGCGCGCGGGACCGCGTTGGTGGACGGGGTCATGTCGCACGTCCTCGACTACGACGACACCCACAGCGTGACCATCCTCCATCCGAGCCCGCCCGTCATGTCGGCCGTCCTTCCGGTCGGCGAGTGGCTGGACGCGTCCCTTTCAGAGCTCGTCGCGGCCTTCGTCGCCGGGATCGAGGTCGCCTCCCGGGTGAGCCTCGCCCTTTACCCGGATCACTATGACCGGGGCTGGCACATCACGAGCACGGCGGGCGTCGTCGGCGCCGCGGCGGGGGCGGGGCGGCTGTTGGGCCTGGACGCGGGGCGGATGCGTCACGCCTTCGGCCTGGCGGCCACCCAGGCGGCCGGACACCGGGAGCAGTTCGGGTCCATGGCCAAGTCCCTCCACGTCGCCAAGGCCGCCTCGGACGGGATCCTGGCGGCGCTTCTGGCCCGGCGGGGCTTCACGTCGGCTCACGGGAGCCTCGAGGGCCGCAGGGGGATGCTCCGCGTCATGGCGGAGGAGGCCGCGCCGTCCCGCCTGGCCGACGGGCTCTGGGAGCGCTGGGAGATTTTCCAGAACGGGATCAAGCCCTACGCCTGCGGGATCGTGACCCATCCCGCCATCGACGCGGTGCGCGGCCTCAGGGCGTCCCTCGGCGGGGAGATGGCGGCCGCCGTCCGGGAGATCCGGCTCACCGTCCATCCCCTGGTCCTCGAGCTCACTAACAAGACCGACCCGCAGACGGGGCTGGACGGCAAGTTCTCCATCCGGTTTTGCGCCGCTCTCGGCCTGCTGGAGGACGCCGCGGGCCCCCGGCAGTTCACCGATGAGATGGTCCGGCGCAAGGACGTCCGGCGCATCATGGAGCGGGTGCAGGTGTCGGCCGACCCGAAGCTGGAGGTCTATCAGGCCCGGGCCGTCCTGGCGACGCGGGACGGCCGGACCCTGGAAAAGTGGGTCGAGGTGGCGCAGGGCTTCCCCCAAAACCCGCTCTCGCAAGAGGCGCTCGAGGGCAAGTTCCGCTCCCTGGCGGAGCCGGTGCTGGGAAAAGAGGGGGCGCGCTCCGTCGTCGAGGCCCTCATGGGAGAAGAGGACCTCAGCGCGCGGGAGCTGGTTCGGCGGTGCGTGTCGCCGCACGGGCGGCCGTGAGGGGAGCCGGCGGGAGGGCTCTTGACTCCCCTCCCCTTGGGTGAGGAGGGGGCCTCGGCCCTTTCGCCCCTGACCCGTCTCCGCCCCGGCGCCTTGCGGCCGTCCCCTACTCGGGGCGGTGCGGGGGCCGGCCCGGAGGCCGGCACGCGAAGTGGAGCCAGTAGCGCTCGCGGGTCAGGTCGCGGAGCTTGCCCCGCATCTCCCGGCTCCGCGCTGTCCCCCAGGCGGCTTTTTGCCAGGCGTCCGAGCCGGGGAGGTCCGGGGAGACGATCTCGTAGAGGGCGAGATAGGCCTGCTCGCACACGGCGGTCCCTTGCCATTTCCGTTCGGTGGTCGGGATATTGGAGATCTCCTCCACGTTCCGGAAAAGCCGCGCCCGGAAGACGCCTTCCACGCCGCAAAGGCGCGGCAGGTGCTCTTCCCGGTACCATCCGAGGAGCGCCGGGTCCGCGTTCGGTCCCTCCGGGGGGTTGAGGCGCACGATGAGGACATAGGGCGCGTCCGGGACGGGCTCGGCTCCGTGGGAGGCCGCCAGCTCGTAGATGGCGCGTTGGACGCCGTGCGTGGGGGGCAGCATGCGCCGGGACCAGGGCGTCGGGCGGTTCAGCTGGTCCAGGTAGGTCTCGCTTCGGAACGCCTCGGGGGTGTCGCCTTCATAGATGGCCAGGTAGTCGTGCTCGTCGCCCAGGGCGCGGTACCGGCGGCCGACCTGGAAGCCGGGACACGTGAGCCGCTGGGGCATGTGTTCGCAGTTGTGAAATTGCTCGAACTCGGACCGGTGCTCCGGGAGGACGTTGACCCAAACGGCGACGATCCCCTGGGGGGCGGACGAGGTCATCTCTTCTCCTTATCGCTGGCCGGGGCGTAAAGGGCCCGCAGGTCCATCCACCCGGCGTTTCCTCTCGATGGATTCAGCGGGCATTATACCAGGCCGGCCCGTCGCGCGCCTGTCCCTCTCTTCGCGGGGAAAGACATCCCCCCGTCCCGCCTTTCGGCAAAAGGTCTTGACAGGGGGGCGGCGGATTGGTACAAGGCAATATTGTATGCAAAATTTTGTTGATAAAATATTCAGCATGGATGGCCCCGCCGCCCTCGGCGCTCGCCTCGAGGCCCTGGAACATTCCACCCTCACGGACCACGTCCGGACCCTCCTCGAGGAGGCCATCGTCTCGGGGGACTTCCACCCGGGAGAGCGGCTCCTGGAACAGAGCCTCGCCAAGCAGCTGCGCATCAGCCGGACCCCCATCCGGGAGGCCCTCCGCCAGCTGGAGCGGGACGGGCTGGTCGAGGCGATCCCGCGCAGGGGGTTTTTCGTGCGGAAGATGTCCTTGGAGGACATTGAAGAGGTCCTCTGGATCCGGGCCGGGCTCCTTCCGCTGGCCGCGCGCCTGGCCGCGGAGTCCGTGGGGAAGGCCGACTTGGAATTTCTCCAGGAGCGCGTCGAGGGGATGGAAGCCATGGCCCGCAGCGGGGACGTGCGCGAGTTCCTGCGTCACAGCCAGGGGGCGATATCCAAGGTCCTGGAGTTATGTGGGAGGCCCCGGTTGATCCGGATGGCGGAGAGCCTCAACATGCAGGTCCTCCGGTATCGTTTCCTCTCCCTGGCCGTCCCCGGCCGGATGGCGAAACTGGCCAAGGGGATGCGGACTTTGGTGGGCGCCCTGGCGAAGCGGGACGGGGTCAAGGCTGAGCAGGTCCTCCGCTCCTTGATCGAGCAGAACATCGAAAACATCAAAAGCCCCGAATTTCGGCGGATCCTGGAGCAGGCGGAGAAGAGCCAGCCCGCCCTGAGGGCCATCGACGTGGGCCAGGGGGCGCCCGGGAAGGTCCCATGAAGTCCGTGGAGGAGGGCCTGCTCGGGCGGATCCATCCGGATGAGGCGCTGGACCTTCTCGTCGCCCTCATCAACGCGCCCAGCGCGGCGCCGGACCTCCCCGAGGAGGACTGCGCGCAGGTGGTGGCGCGAAAGCTGCGGGCGGACGGCGTCGCCGTCACAGTCGCGGAAGTCGAGCGCCATCGGCCCAACGTGCTGGCTCAGCTCGGAGAGGGGCGGGGCCGCTCCCTTCTCCTCTCGGCGCATCTGGACACGGTGGGCGCGGGGGAGCGCTCGGCCTGGTCTTCGGACCCGTTTGCGGCGCGGGTCGCCAACGGGCGCGTTTTCGGCCGAGGCGCCTCCGACGACAAGGGAGGGGTGGCGGCGATCACGCTGGCGTTTCTCGCCCTTGAGCGGGCGGGCGCGCTCCCCGGGGGCCGGCTCCACCTGTCGGCCGTCATGGGGGAAGAGACCGGGAACGTGGGGACGCGGCATTTCCTCTCCGGGGCCCCTCCCCTGGACGCCGCCCTGGTGGCCGAGTGGACGGGGGCGGCCGACGTGGCCGTCGGGTACCGGGGGGCGCTCTGGGTCGAGGTCAGGACGACCGGCCGGGCGGCCCACGGGGCCAGGCCCCAGGAGGGGGTGAACGCCATTGACCTGATGACGGAGCGGGTTCTGCCGGCGCTGAAAACCCTCCCGTGGTCTTGTGAGCCCGCGCCCCTTTTCAGCATCCCCTGTCCCACGGTGAACGTCGGCCGCATCGAGGGGGGGGAGCGCGTCAACGTGGTCGCCGACGCGTGCGCCGCCCTGGTGGATTTCCGGCTGGTCCCGGGGCTGGGCTGCGAGGGAGTTTCCTCCCTCCTTCGGAAAACCCTGGAAGACCTGCAGCGGAGCTGGGAGGGGGCGACGGCCTCCTTCCGGGTCCTCCTCCGAAACGAGCCGTTCCTCCTCGGGAGTTCGGAGCCCGTTCTTGAGGTCCTGACGGGGTCGATCCGGGACGTGACGGGAAGACATCCCCGGTGGGTGGGGAAGGCCGGCTTTTCGGACGCGAACGTCTTGATGGGCGAAGCCGGGATTCCCACGGTCACCTTCGGGCCGGGAAACAGCTCCGGCCACGGTCCGGACGAGTTCGTCGAGCTCGATGAGGTGGTCACGGCGGCGAAGGTGATCGCGCTGACCGCCCTGCGCTTCACCCGGCGGGAGTCTTGAGATGGCCGGCGGGGATGACCGTTTTCAGGCGAAGATCCTCGAAGCGCCCTACATCGTGACGATGGACGGGCAGCGGAGGGTCCTCAAGGGAGGAGCCCTCTTGGTCCGGGGGAACGCGATCTCCGCCCTCGGAAGCCGGAGGGAACTTCAGGCCCTCGCCCCGGACGCCGAGCTCCTCTCCTTTGACCGGCACGCCCTTCTGCCCGGGTTCATCGACGGGCACGAGCACGCCACGCAGATGCTGGGTCGCGGCCTGGCCGACGACGTGGATGAGGTCAAAGTCCGCTGGGGCTGGGACCGGATCTATCCGTGGGAGGCCGTTCTGGAGGAGGAAGACGTCTACACGGGGGCCCTTCTCACGGCGGTGGAGCTGGTCCGGAACGGGGTCACCTGCTTCGCCGATCCGGGCGGGTTTCTGATGGAGCCGGTGGCGAGGGCGGTCGCGGAGTCGGGCATCCGGGCCGTGCTCTCGGTCGGGGGCCTGGACACCTGGTCCGAGGGGTTTCCGCTCCCCGCCTCTTTCTTGCGCGGGGACCCGACGGACTGGGCGCTCGGCGCCTCCGAGAGGCTGATCGAGAGCTGGCACGGGGCGGAAGGGGACCGGATCCGGTGCGGGTACAGCATCCGCGTCCTGATGAACGCCTCGGAGGCCTTCGTGCGGGAGGTGGGCAGGAGGGCGCGCGAGCGCGGCCTCACCGTTCAGATCCATCTGGCCGTTTCGCCGGGCCGGGTGAAATGGGTGATGGAGAAGACCGGACGGAGACCGGTCGAGTACCTGGAGAGCTTGGGGATCCTCGGGCCCAACTGGCTCCTGACCCATCTCGGCTGGGTGGACGAGAGCGAGATCCCGATCCTGAAGGCCCGGGACGTCAAGGTCTGCCACTCGCCCGGCTCCTCCATGCACAACGCCCGGGGCGCCGTCAGCCGCGGCAAATTCCCCGAACTGGCGGCCCAGGGCGTCACCCTTTGCCTGGGAAACGACGCCGCGGCCTGCAACAACAGCCTGGACATGTTCAGGGCCATGTACCTGACATGTCTCGGCCATAAAGAGGCGCGCCTGAGGCCGGACCTCTTTCCGCCCGAGACGGTCCTGGAGATGGCGACCCTCGGGGGGGCGAAGGCGCTCCTGTGGGAAGACGCCGTCGGCTCCCTCGAGCCGGGCAAGCGGGCCGACGTGATCGCGGTGGACCTCCACAGGCCCAATCTGAGCCCGGTCTACGATTTCTCGCTGATCCCCAATCTGGTCTATTCGGGGGACGGGGCGGACGTCGCGTTTGTGATGGTGGATGGAAAGGTCTTGATGCGGGAGCGGCGGATCTTGTTCACGGACGAACGGGCCCTCCTGTCCCGGGCCCAGGCCATCGGCGAGCGGCTGCTGGAGAAAGTCCCGTTCCGGATCGAGCCCCGGTGGCGGTTCCAGACCGTCAACGGCGGGTAGCCCTGGAGGGGGCGAGCTGGAGGATGTCGGCGGGAGTCCTTCCGTGAGCGCGCCCGACGCCGAAAAGGCCCTACCGAAAGGAGCGGCGCATTGATCTTCGGAATCCGTCTTCCTCCCTGCGACACTCCCCAGCGGGTCGCGGAAAGCGCCCGACTGGCCGAGGAGAAGGGGTTCGATTTTGTGTGGACCATGGATTCCCAGCTTCTGGCCTGGCGTCTCCTGGACCCCTTTGTGTGTCTTTCCGCCTGCGTCCCCTCGACCCGGCGGGTGAGACTGGGGGTCGCCGTGAGCAACCCCTTTACGCGCCATCCCGCGGCCACGGCCTGCGCGATGCTCTCTCTCGATCAGCTTTCGGGGGGGAGGGCAATTCTCGGCATGGGGACCGGCGGGAGCGCGCTTCGGACCATCGGGAGCCCTCTGGCCAGGATGGAGGGGACGAACCGGGAGCGGCGGAAGGCCCTGCGGGAGACGGTGGAATTCTTGAAGGCCCTGTTTTCCGGCGAGGCGGCGTCCTTCCAGGGCGTGCCGATGAAAGCGGAAGTCGCCCGCCGGAAGATCCCCATCTACGTTTCCGCCTCGGGTCCGAAGACGCTGGAGCTGGCGGGGGAGCTGGCCGACGGGGTCATCATCCAGACGGGGGTCGACCGAAGGTGCGTGGAGTTCGCGCTCGAGCACATCGAGAAAGGCGTCCGGAAGGCGGGGCGGTCCCTTGGGGACCTGGACCTCGTGGCCTCGACTTTCTGCTCCCTGGCGGATGACCGCGGGCTCGCCGTGGCCCGCGGCAAGCCCCTTGCGGCCTGGTTTTACGCCGCCGCCCCGGGCATCGTGGAACTGGTCGGCCTGAAGGTCTCCCAGCGGCATCCCGCGGTCAAGGTGTTCCCGGACCTCTATCACCCGCTGGACGTCGAGGAAGCGATGAAGGCCGCCTCGTTCATCCCGGACGAGGCGGTGGAAAGGCTGTGCCTGGTGGGAAGGCCGGAGGAGGCGCTGGGCCGCGTCCGCGAGCTCGAATCGCTGGGCATCACCCAGGTGTTCCTGCGGAACTACAGCACCTACACGCTCCCGGACGACCTGATCCGCGAATTCGGGGCCCACGTCATCGAGCCGATGAGGAAGGCCGCGGCTCGGCCGGGCTGAGCGGGTCTTCTCCTTTCGCGAAAGAGGCGACCTTGTCTTTCTTCAAGCTCCTCCAAGGCGCGGCCCTCTACGGTCCCGCCGAGATGGGCCGGGCGGACGTGCTGATCGCGGGAGATCGGATCGCCCGGATCGCTCCCGATCTGAGCAACTGGTGCGCTTTGCCGGACGTTGAAGTCTCGGACCTGGAAGGGAAGATCCTCGCGCCGGGCTTCATCGACCTGCACGTCCACATCCTGGGGGGAGGCGGCGGAGGCGGGTTTACGACCCGCGGCCCCGAGCTCTTCTTGAGCGAAATCACCTCGGCCGGCACCACGACGGTCGTCGGCGTGATCGGGACGGACGGCGTCACCCGAGACCTCACGGCCCTCCTCGCCAAGGCCCACGCCCTTCAATCCGAGGGGATCACCACGTACATCTGGAGCGGCGCCTATTTCTACCCCCCACCGACCCTGACGGGGGCGGTGTGGAGGGACCTCGTCCTGGTGGACAAGGTGCTGGGCGTCGGGGAGGTCGCCATCTCGGATGTGCGCTCGACGGAGCCGACCCCGCAGGAGCTCACCCGCCTCGCCGCCGAGGTGCGCATGGGCGGCCGCATCGCGGGAAAGCCGGGGCTGCTCCATCTGCACGTCGGCCCCGGGAAGGCCGGGCTGAAGCCCCTCTTCGAGGTCTGCGAGAGGAGCGAGGTGCCCATCGCGCAGTTGTTCCCGACGCACCTGAACCGAAGCCGGGTGCTGCTCGAAGAGGCGGCCGCGTTCGCCAAGGCGGGGGGGAACATCGACCTCACCGCCTCCTTCACGCCCGCGCGGGGCCTCCCCGCTTCCGTCCCCGCCGCCGAGGCGCTGGCGTGTCTGAGGAAGGAGGGGGTCCCGCTGGAGCGCGTGACCCTCAGCACGGACGGGAACGGCATTTTCACCCTTCCGGGCGCCCGAGACTTCATCCGCTGGCCTCTTTCCGCCCTTCACGAGCAGCTCCGCGCCGCGGTCGTCGAGAGGAATCTGCCGCTTTCCAGCGCGCTGGCCACCGTCACCGAGAACCCGGCGAAGGTGTTGGGCCTCCACCCCGACAAAGGGAGCCTCGTCGCGGGGGCGGACGCGGACCTGGTGGTCTTCCACAAGGACCTCCGGATTGATGCGGTGTACGCCCGGGGGAGAAAGATGGTGGAGGGCGGGAAAGCGGTCGTCTTCGGGCGCTTCGAGCCCGGGGAGAGAGAGGGAGACGGCCGTGGGCTGGGCTGACCTGAGAGAGTACATCGGGGCCCTCGAGGAGGAGGGCGAGGTGCAGCGGATTCGCGCCTGCGTCGATCCCCATCTCGAAGTGGGCGCAGTGATCCGCCGCTCCATGGACCTGAAGGCCCCGGCCCCCCTGTTCGAGAGCCTCAAAGGGTTCCCCGAGGGATACCGCATCTTCGGGGCGCCCATCGGGGCGAGCGGCGCGTCCGGGCGTCGTTTAGCCCGGGTGGCCCTCGCCCTGGGCCTTTCGCCCGAGACCCCCGTGGAGGAGATCATCCGCGTTTACACCGATCGGCTGAAGCGGTCGATCCCCCCCGAGCGGGTGCCGCGCGGCCCGTGCAAGGAGGAGGTCCACGTGGGCGACGCGGCGGACCTGGAGGAGTTCCCCGCCCCTTATCTTCACCAGGGAGACGGCGGGCGTTACATCGGCACCTGGCACATCGTCGTGAGCCGGGACCCCGACTCCGAGTGGGTCAACTGGGGCGTCTACCGGTTGGTCGTCCTGGACAAGAACACCCTTTCGGCGCTCATCCCTCCGTCCACCCACCTGGGCCTGCATTTTTATCAGAAGCACGAGCCGCGGGGCCGGCCGATGGAGTTCGCCGTCGCCATCGGGACGGACCCGGTGCTCCCCATTCTCTGCGGGACGAGCGTCCCCGCCGGGGTGCAGGAGTCTCACCTGGTGGGGGGCTTGCGTCAGGAGCCGGTCGAGGTGGTCCGCTGCGAGACGGTGGATCTCGACGTGCCGGCCACCTCGGAGATTGTCATTGAGGGACAGGTCCTCCCCGGAGAGCGCCGCGCCGAGGGGCCTTTCGCCGAGTTCACCGGCTACCGGGCGCCCGGGACGTCGCTTCAGCCGGTTTTCCGCGTGAGCGCGATCACCCACCGCAAGGACCCCATCCTCCCCGTGTCCTGCACCGGGGTCCCAGTGGACGATTGCGGGGTCATGAACTGCGTCGCGAAGTCCGGGGGGATTCTCCAGGACCTCCAGGAAAAGGGCCTTCCGGTCCGGGCGGTCTTTTGCCCCCCGGAAGGGGTGGGGCACCTCGCCGTGGTCTCCACCCGCGTCCCCTACCCCTATTTCGCGCGCCATCTGGCGAACGCCGTCTGGGGCACGGGCCGGGGGCGGTATTGCTGGTACCTGATCATCGTGGATGAAGACGTGGACGTGACCGACAACGACGAGGTCTTATGGGCCTTGACCACGCGGTGCCACCCGGACCGGGGGGTCTTCAAGATGCCGGATGTCCCCGGCCGCGCCGTTCTCAGCTTCGCCAGTCCGGAGGAGCGGGAAAGGCTGGTGGGGGCCTATATCCTCTTCGACTGCACCTGGCCGAAGGACTGGCCGGAAGAGAACATCCCCGAAAAGGCCGCCTTTGACGTGATGTGGCCCGAAGAGATTCAGAAAAGGGTGTTGTCCAGATGGGGGGAGTACGGCTATGGCGGGTAGGGGATAGGGTCGTCTCCATGGGACGGCTGTTCGCCCATCCGCCGGAGGAAGGGCAATGAAACGGACGGATCGGCTTGGACGAATGGGCATTTTGTTCGGGGTGCTCGGGTTTTCCTTGTTCTTGACTCTCCCCGCTGCCGCCGCCGAAAAGGTTCGGTTCCTGTTGAACTGGATTCCCACGGCCTATCACGCCGGATTCTACGTCGCCATGGAAAGAGGCCTGTACGCGAAAGAAGGCCTGCAGATCACCGTGATCTCGGGCCGAGGCTCGGGCGCGGCGGCCAAGGGGGTGGCGACCGGGACGGCCGAGGTCGGGCTGGCCGACTCCGGCGCGGTGGTGGTCGGGCGCACGCAGGGACTTCCGGCCAAGATGGTCGGGACGTTCTTCGACCGATCGCCGATGGTCATCTTCGTTCTGGAGAAGTCGGGGATCCGCGGACCGAAGGACCTGATGGGCCGGACGCTGGCGGCGGACGTGGGATCGGCGCCCCGGATCGTGTTTCCCGCCTTCGCCCGCGCCAACAACATCCCCGTCGACTCGGTCAAGTGGCTGACCATCACGCCGGCCGCCGAGGTCCCCACGCTGATCACGGGACGGGCCGACGGCATCCCCACCTTCTCCACCGTCCAGCCCTCCTTCGAGAAGGCTGCCCGGGCGCAGGGGGAGAAGGTCCGGATGATCTGGTACGCGGACCACGGCCTGGACATCTACGGCCTCGCGCTGATCAGCTCGGACGCCTGGATCCGGTCCCAGCCGGCGGCCCTCCGCGCCTTCCTCAAGGCCTCCTACGAGGGCATCCGGTGGGCGATGGAGCGCCCGTCCGAGGGGGTCGATTTGTTCCTGAAGAGCCATCCCACGCAGAACCGGGAGGTGTCCCTGGAGACCTGGCGGGGTTCCCAGTCGCTGATGGTGACACCGGTGTCGAAGAGGCGCGGGCTGGGCTACATGGACCCTGGCAAGGTGCAGCTGACGCGGGACATCCTCTCCCGATACCAGGGGGTCAAAGTGCCCGCGGCGACGAAGGACCTGTACACGAATGACTTCCTGCCGGGGATTTTCCCGCCCCGGTGAGACCGGAGGATGTCTCTCCTCGGGACCGGCCCGAGGGAAGAATGACGGGAGGAGAAGAAATGAGGCGATCGCATGGAGGAAAGGTCATCGGCCTGTGGTGGGCGGTTGTCGGGCTTTCTTTCGCCCAGATTCCTATCGCCGACGCCGCCACGAAAATCCGCCTCCATTTGAACTGGTTCCCCATGGGCTATCACGTGGGATTTTTCTCCGCGATGGACAAAGGGCTCTACGCGCGGGAAGGTCTTGAGGTCGAGGCCATCTCGGGAGAGGGCTCCGGGGTCTCCATGAAGGGGGTGGCGACGCGGGTGGCCGAGGTGGGGATCACAGATGCGGGCACGGCCGTCATCGGGCGCTCCCGGGGGCTCAAGGTCAAGATGGTCGGGATGTTTTACGACCGCAACCCGATGGTGATCTACGTCCTCAAGGGCTCGGGGATCCGCACGCCGAAGGACCTCGTCGGAAAGACGCTGGCTGCCCCCGTGGGCTCCGCCCTTCGGGTTGTCTTCCCCGCCTTCGCTCGGAGCAGCGGGATTGACCCGCAGTCGGTCAAGTGGTTGACGGTGACCCCGGCCGCTCAGCCTGTCACGCTCGCCACGAAAAAAGCGGACGGCGTTCCCACCTACATCATCAACCTCCCCGCCCTTGAGAAGGCCGCATCGCAGGTGGGCGAAGAGGTCGCGTACATGTGGTACTCGGACTACGGCCTCGACATTTACGGGCTCGCCGTGATCAGCTCCGAGCAGTGGATGAGGACCAATCCCGACCTCCTCCGAAGGTTCTTGAAGGCTTCCTATGAGGGGATTCGGTGGGCGATGGAGCATCCCGCCGAAGGAATTGAGATGTTCCTGAAGAGACGCCCGGCCCTGGACCGGGCATCGACCCTTCGCACCTGGAGCATCGCCCAAACCTTGATGATCACACCGGTATCCAAGAAACACGGCCTCGGTTACATGGACCGTGAGAAGATGAAGCTGACGCGGGACATCATCGCCAAATTCGAAGGGGTCAAGGGGACGGTGGAACTCGAGGATCTCTACACGAATGATTTCCTCCCCGGGATTTTCCCGCCCAAGTGAGGGAGGTTGCTGCTTCAGGCCAGAGACGGAAGAAGTGCAGGACCGGAGCCCGGGTGAAGGCTGGGGGGGCGTCGGGCGGGATTTTTGAAACCGGCTGCCTGGACAATCTGAACGCGGCGGCTGCCGTGCGGTGTCGCTTGGCCGGTTTCAGCGCAACCCTTCAGGGAATCTGAGGAGAGTCGGCAATGAAGCGTGTGGATAAAAAAAGAAGGATTCAAATCTTCCTGGTCGCGCTCGGGCTTGGGCTGCTTCAGGCCTTCCCCTCGGCCGCGGCCGAAAAGGTGCAGTTCCTGTTGAACTGGATCCCCGTCGGCTATCACGTCGGATTTTTCGTGGCCCTGGAGAAGGGATATTACGCCAACGAAGGGCTGGCGGTCTCCATCGAGCGGGGGAAAGGCTCCGGGGACACCTCGAAAAGGGTCGGATTGGGGTCCTCCCAGGTGGGGCTTTCCGATGCGGGCTCCGTGGTCGTGGCGCGCGCCAAGGGACTGAAGACGAAATTGATCGGGGCGTTTTTCGACCGGAATCCCATGGCCATCTACGTCCTCAAAGGCTCCGGGATCCGAGGGCCGAAAGACCTGATTGGACGCTCGCTGGCCGCCCCCTTGGCGTCTGCTTCCCGCGTTGTCTTCCCTGCCTTCGCCAGCGCCAACGGCATCCCCCTGGATTCCGTGAAGTGGGTGACGGTCCCTCCGGCCGCGCAGGTCCCCACGCTGGTGACGAAAAGGGCGGACGGCATCGCCTCCTTCTTGACCTCCCGGCCGGCTTACGACAAGGCGGCCTCGGAGAGCGGGCAGAAAATCCATCTCATCTATTATGCGGACCACGGCCTCGACATCTACGGGCTTACCCTCGTCAGCGGCGATTCCTGGATCCAATCCCGCCCCAACTTCGCCAAGGCGTTCCTGAAGGCCTCCTACCAGGGGATCCGCTGGGCGGTCGAGAATCCGTCGGAAGGGATGAAGCTGTTGCTGAAGAACCATCCCGCCCTGGACCTGGCCCTCGCTTCCAAGACGTGGGAAATCGCCCAGGAGCTCATTGTCACGCCGGTCGCGAAGAAACACGGGTTGGGCTACATGGAGCGGGCGAAGATCGAGCTCACGCGGGACATCATCTCCAAGTATGAGAACGTGAAGGAGCCGACCGCCGCCGCGGACCTGTACACGAACGGCTTGCTCCCGGGGATCTTTCCGCCCAAGCGGTGAGCGGATGGGAGGTCTTCTCCCGGGGAGTGAGCGGCGAGGAGCCGGAGGGTCTCAGGGCAGGAAACCCGCTTCCCCTGTCGCGGATGCGGGAGGCTTTGTCGCCGCCGGTCAGCCCGGGGCGAGTGGATGAGTTCCTCTGAGGCTGGCCGGGTGCGGCCCCCGCTCGCCTTTCAAGAGTGCGTCCCCGCCTCGAACGCCTCAGGATTCAATCGTGAGTACCGGGAAGCGCTTCGGGAAGAAGCCGCCCGGGGGGCTTTCAAAAAGACCGGGGAGGGTCTCGCCGCACCTCCGGCAGCGGCCTTCCCCGGTGAGGCGCCATTCCGTCAGGACGTACCAGTCGCGGCCGATCACCTTCTCCCCGCAAGAGGGGCAATACGTGCTCCCGCCCTCCTCGTCGTGGACGTTCCCCGTGTAGGCGTACCGGATGCCGTTCTTTCGGGCGATCTCCCGGGCGCGGGTCAGGGTGGAAGCCGGGGTGGGGGGTCTGTCGAGCATCTTCCAGTCGGGATGGAAGGCGGTGAAGTGGATGGACACGTCGGAACCCAGATGCTCCGCCACCCACGTGGTCAGCTCCTCCAGCTCCCGCTCCGAGTCGTTCTCCCCCGGAATCAGCAGGGTCGTGATCTCAAGCCACACGCGGGTCTCCCGCCTGAGATAGACCAGCGTCTCCAGGACGGGCTGGAGGTGCCCGCCGGTGACGTTTTTATAAAACCGCTCCGTGAACGCCTTCAGATCCACGTTCGCGGCGTCCATCCACTGATAGAACTCCACCCTGGGATCGGGGCAGACGTAGCCCGCCGTCACGGCGACCGACTTGATCCCCGCCTCCCGGCAGGCCTGGGCCACGTCGATGGCGTACTCGTGAAAGATGACCGGGTCGTTGTAGGTGTAGGCCACGCTCCGGCATCCCAGGCGCCGCGCCGTCCGCGCGATGGCCTCGGGCGAGGCCTCCTGGGCGAGGATGTCCATCTCCCGCGACTTGCTGATGTCCCAGTTCTGGCAGAACTTGCAGGCGAGATTGCACCCGGCCGTCCCGAAGGAGAGCACCGCCGTGCCGGGCAGAAAGTGGTTCAGGGGCTTTTTCTCGATGGGGTCCACGCAGAAGCCGCTCGAGCGCCCGTACGTGGTCAGGACCAGCCGGTCGCCCCGCCGCGCGCGCACGAAGCACATCCCCCGCTGGCTTTCCTGGAGCTTGCAGAACCGCGGGCAGAGGTCGCATTGGACCCGCCCGTCTTCGAGGAAGTGCCAGTAGCGCGCAGACGCGCCGGAAATTGCCGTGGACACCGAAGACCCCCTGGTCAACGCCGCCGAAAACAACCTTGCTTTCACTACGAATTTATGACGTAAGGTCAGTATTTTCAATCAATTATAGCCTGGATGTTCTCCCTCGGCCCATGAAGGGCCGGCCCGGCGCCGCCTCCGCCCGCCCTGGGGCGGGGGAGCCCTCTCCTTAAGTTTGCCAAGGTGGACGAGCGAACCTGCGGTATTAAATTGAACAAAAAGCAGCCTGGGCGTTCCTTGAGCGCCGGCGTCCATGCTTCAGCGCGCCGAGTGGAGGGGAATGGGCCTTGGCGGCTGAGAAAGTTCCGGGCGCTTTGTCGTGGCTCAGCTTGCCTTTGCACGAGGGGAAAAGATGCGAAGGGTTTCCGTGGTCGGGGTAGGAATCGCGCGGTTCGGCGTCCGGCGCGAGGGCCTGTCGGCACTCGTCGCCGGGGCGGGCCGAGCGGCCCTCGCCGACGCGGGGATCTCCCCGGGCGAAATCGGGGCCTTCTATCTGGGCAACTATGCGGGCGACGTCTTCGTCCACCAAAACCACCTCGCCCCCTGGTGCGCAGTGGCGCTTGGATTTCAGGGCATCCCGTGCGCACGGGTCGAAGGGGCCTGCGCCTCTGGCGGGCTGGCCTTCATCCAGGGGGCGCAGGCGATCGCCTCGGGGGCGCACGATCTCGTCCTGGTCGCAGGGGCTGAGAAGATGACCGCCACACCCTTGGCCGAGACGACGGAACACCTATCGGCGGCGGGGGACCGGGAGGAGGTGGTCTCGGGCGCCACGTTCCCCGCGCTCTTCGCCCTCATCGCCCGACGCCATATGCACCAGTACGGGACTTCGAGGGAGGCCATGGCCGAGGTGGCCGTCAAGAATCACGGGAACGCGTTCCAGAACCCCGACGCCCACCTCCACAAGCGGATCACCCGGGAAGATGTCCTGAACGCCAGGCCGATCGCCGAGCCGCTGGGCCTCTATGACTGCTCGCCCGTGAGCGACGGGGCGGCTGCGCTGGTCCTCTGCTCCCGGGATCGCGCGGGCGACTTCGGGGGGATTCCGGTGGACATCCTGGGCTGCGGCCAAGCCTCAGACCACATGACGCTTCAGGCCAAGGCTGACATCACGCGCTTCGCCGCGACGGAAAAGGCGGCCCGCGCGGCCTTCTCGATGGCGGGTCTGGGCCGGAAAGAGGTAGACGTGATCGAGGTTCACGACTGCTTCACCATTGCCGAGATCGCGGCGATCGAGGACCTGGGTTTCGTGGAGAAAGGGGAAGGGGGTCCGGCGACCCTCGAGGGCTACACCGCGCTCGCGGGGCCGAAGCCGGTCAACCCCAGCGGCGGTCTCAAGGCCAAGGGGCATCCCGTGGGCGCGACCGGCGCCGCGCAGATTGCCGAGATCGTGACGCAACTCCGCGGCCTGGCGGGAAGCCGCCAGGTCCCGGGCGCCGAGATCGGCCTCGCCCACAACCTGGGGGGCTCGGGCGCCACGTGCGTCGTCACGATCCTGGGGAGAAGGGCTTGAGACCGGACGCGCGCATCTGCAGGACGTGCGGCGCCCTTCGCGTCTTTTCCGGGAAGCGCGAGGGCGCAGGAGAGTGCCCCGCATGCGGCTCCACCGGCGTTGAGACGCTGTCCCTTTCCGGCAAGGGGAGGCTCTACTCCTACACGCGCGTCCATGTTCCAGCGCGCCTCTTCCAGGCGGCCCCCCCTTACTGGTTGGTCCTGGTGGATCTCGACGAGGGCCATCGCGTGATGGGACGACTCGTTGCGGAGGCCTCCACACAGCCTGCCATAGGGGCGCCGGTCGGGATCGAGTCCGTCGATGAAAGCGGGCTGCTTTTCCGCCTTGTGGGCTGAGCGTCGGTCAGGGTTTCTCCCCTGTCACGACGGCGTTCAACTCGGCGAAGTCGAAGCCCTCCAGCCGCTCGCAGACCGCCCGGTTGAACCTGGCGGCCACCCATCCGTCCACGACCCGGTGGTCCGCTGTGAGGGAAAGCCCCATCCGGTCGCGGATCGCCGTCGAGTCGTCCCTGAGAACCACCAACTGCTTTTGAATCGCCCCGATCCCGAGGATGGCCACCTCGGGGGGGTTGATCAGTGGGGTGGCGAAGAGGCTCCCCGTGGCGCCTACGTTCGTGAGGGTGAAGCTCCCTCCCGCCGCCTCCTCGGGTCGAAGCGTCCCCTGCCGGGCCCGGTCCGCCAGAAGCTGGAGACTCCGGCAGAGGTCGATGAAGCCCAGCTTTTCCGCCCCTCGGGCAACCGGGACGATCAGGCCTTCCTCCAGGGCGACCGCGAACCCGAGATGGACGGATCTGAACAGGAAGATGGCCTCCTCTGTCCAGCGGCTGTTCAGGGCCTTGAACTCCGGCTCCAGCAGGGCCGAGACGACAGCCCGGGCGACGAAAGGGGTATAGGTCAGGGGGACGCCCGTCCGGGCGAGGAATTTTTCCCCGTGCCCCTTGCGCCACGCGACGATGGCGGAGACATCGGCCGCGTCGAAGGTGGTGTACTGGGGGATGGTCCGGACGCTCTCGGCCATCCGCTGGGCGATCTTCCGGCGCATGGGGGTGAGGGGAACCCGCTCGGCCTCGTCGGGGGGGAAGTCCGCGTCCGAGACCCCGCCCGCGGACCGCACTCCCAGATACCTCCTCAGGTCTTCCTCGGTGACGCGCCCTCCCGAGCCGGTTCCGGGAATCCTTGAGAGTTCCTCAAGCCCTACGCCGGCCTCGGCGGCGAGACGCTTCACTCGGGGGGAGAGAAATCCATGCCTCCCCTCGGCGGCCGGTTGCCCCCTGTCCGGCTCGCGGGCCGTCTCCGGAGGGGGTTTCCCCTCGGGCGGGACGGCCTCTTGGGTCTCGATCAGGGCGACGGCCTCTCCCACCGGGACCGTTGCATCGGCCGCCGCCAGGACCCGGGCGAGGCGGCCCGAATAGGGGGCCTCGACCTCGAACTCCACCTTCTCGCTCTGGGCCACGAGAAGGGGTTCTCCCTTTCGAACCTCGTCGCCCTCCTTCCTCAGCCACTCGATCACCGTGCCGCTGTGGACGCTGCTTCCCATCTGTGGCATCGGGACGCGGGCGATCGGCACGGATCCATTCCTTCCTAGAGACCGTATCGCTTGCGGTCCAGATGGGCGATGAGGATCTTCTGGATCTCGGAGGTTCCCTCGCCGATGGACATCAGGAGGGCGTCCCGGACGTGGCGGTGGACGCCCGATTCATCTGCGTACCCCATCCCTCCGTGGATTTGGACGGCCTCGAGGGAAACCCGCTGGGACACCTCTGCCGCGAAGAGCTTGGCCTGGGAGGCCTCCAGGGCGAAATCCTCGGTCCGATGCCTCAGGGCGGCGGCGTGGTAGGTGAGCTTTCGCGCGGCCGCGATCCGGGTGCTCAGTGTCGCGAGCTTGTCCTGGGTCATCTGGAAATCGAAGAGGGGGCAGCCGAACTGCCTGCGCTCCAGGGTGTACCGGATCGCCTTTTCGTAGGCGGCCTGAGCGATTCCCACGCTGATGGCGGCGATCGTGATTCGGCCTCCGTTCAGCATCGCCTTGAAATAGCGCTCGCCCTCCCCTTCCACTCCCACGAGGCGCTCCTTCGGCACCCGACAGTCGCGGAAGTAGAGGAGCCCCGTCGGAGAGCCCCGGACCCCCAGCTTCTCGATGAGACCCCCCACTTCGAGCCCTCCGTCCTCCCGGTGGACCAGGAACGCGCTGATCCCCTTTTCGGCCCGGGCGAAGACGAAGTACAGGTCGGCCACCCCGGCGTTGGTGACAAAGCTCTTTGAGCCCACCAGGCGATAGGAGCACTCGGAATTGTAAGCCCTCGTCTTCAGGGCCGCCGCGTCGCTCCCGCTTTCGGGCTCGGTGAGCGCAAAGGCCGAGACCAGTTCCCCTGTCACCATTCTCTGGAGGAAGGTCTTCCGAAGGGCTTCTCGCCCGAAGTCGAGGACCCCCTGGGTGACCGTACCGTGGATGGCGGCCGAAAGGGCCGTCGAGGCGCACCCTTTCGCCAGGAGTTCAAGGGCGCAGATATAAACCACAAAAGGCAGGCCGAGGCCCCCCGCCCATTCGGGAAAAGGCATCGCGAAAAATCCCTGTTCCCTCAGTCGCTGCCAGCTCTCCCGGGGGAACTCGCGGGTCGCATCGAGGCGGGGGGCCAGGGGGAGGATGACCTTCTCCACGAATCTCCCGAATTCCTGAAGGACTTGGTGGTAGGGGCAGTCCCCCCCGAAGAGGGCGTCGAGGGTCCGACGCTGGTCTTCCGCGTAAAAGGACATCATCTTGAGACTCGGTTTCGCGGGGCCCCGAGCGCCGAGGCGCTCAGGGTCTCCGGCGCGACGAACCGGCTGTCCCTCGGCCCTTCCGCCGGGACAAAATAGACGTCGGTCGGGTCGAACTTGGAGTTCCGCCGAAATCTCGCCCGCACCTTCGTGCCGATCCGAATGTCCTCCTGCCCGACCCCCACGAGGCGCGAGAGGAACAGCGTGTCCACGCCGTCGAACTCGACCAGGATGAGGTTAAAAGGGGTCTCGGGCAGGAAGGCCTCACTTCCGAAGTGGCAGGTCGTCCAGGTGTGGACCCGACCCTCCAGCGGGAGATCGAACCACTCCGTTCTCTTCCCGCAGTACATGCAGTGGCCTCTCGGGGTGGCGTACTTGTAGGCGCAGTTCGGGCAATAGGTGCCGAGAAGCCTTCCGTTGGCGAGTCCGGCAAAAAAGGGGGAGTCCTGGGCGTAGCTGTGGATGTAGTCCACCTGATAGGGCCACTTGATGAGGATCGGCGGAAGGTCCCGAAACGTCGCCGGGTCCTTCGGAAGCGGGACGTTGAACAGGACCGCCCCCTCATCTGTCTCGGGAAGCCTGTCGGCGGGACTCGCCGCCCGCGGCGCTTCCGTTGCGCGCGACGCGAGGACCTTCTCAGGGCACCCTTCCGGTTTGCGGGTTCGGCGCCCCCTCGTACCCCTTCTCTCTGTCATGACACGGCCTCCAGGATTGTGACCGTCACGTAGGTGCCCGTCCCGGCGTGGCTGTGGATGAGGCCGCGCTTCGCGCCGGGTACCTGCAGTGCGTCGTCGCCGAACTTCTCGGCGATGCGTCCCTGGAGCTGCCAGAGGGCGAAGACGGCCTGCATCAGACCGCTGGCCCCCACTGGGTGGCCGCAGGCGAGAAGCCCCCCGCTCGGGTTGACGTAAACGCCCCCCTCTCCTCCCAGGATGGGATTCGCCCGAGGGAGCCTTCCGGTCCTCCGGTCCAGGGGCAGGGAGTCGATGAAGGCTCCCCCTGCGCCGTACCGGCAAAGGCCCAGGTCCTCATAGGTCTGGATCTCTGAAGAGGTGTAGGCGTCGTGGAGCTCGATGAAGTCGAGCTCTTTGAGCGGCTCCTGGATCCCCGCCGTCCCGTAGGCCTGCTTGGCGGCCATCCTCCCCGCCCGAAAGGAGTGAACCCCGGGATATTTGAGGGCCTTGTAGTCGTTGGGGTCCTCGTGAGGCAGGAGAATAACCTCCCCGTGGGGCCGGTCTGCCATGCGCATGGCGTCGGTGCCAGTCCCGACGCCGGTGATGAGGACCGGGCGGTCCGTGAGCTGGAAGGCTGTCTCCTCTTCCGCCAGGAGGGCCACCGCAGCCCCGTCGCTCATTGTGCAGATGTCGAGCATGGTGAGGGGATAGGCGACCATGGGGGAGGACCGGACCTCCTCCACGGTGAGGTCCAGAGGGCTTTGGGCGTACGGGTTGTGGCGTGCGTTCTTGTGGTTCTTGATGGAGACCTTGGCCATCTGCTCGACCGTGGTTCCGAACTCGTGCATATGCCGGACGACCATCATGGCGTAGTAGCCCGAATAAAACCCGCCGACGGGGTAGTCGAAATTGGTGTCCGAGGCGAGGGCGATGAACTCATTGCCCTTCCAGGTGTTGACGTGAGACATGACCTCGAAGCCGAAGGCGAGGCAGAGGTTCATGCGGCCGGAGGCCACGGCCTCATAGGCCGCCTGAAAGCACAGACCCCCGGTGGCGCCTCCCCCTTCGATGCGTTTGGAGGGCCTCGGGCAGAGGCCGAGATAGTCCTGGACCATGCTCGCGGCCTTGAGCTGCCTCGTGAAGTGGTCGGAGAAATAGGAGGCGACCGAGCCGTCGATGCGGGCGGGATCCAGTTTCGGGACGTCGGCCAGAGCCGCGTCAAAGGCCTCCTTCACCAGAAACTGGAATGATTTTTCGGGGATGGCCTTGGCGAACTTCGTCACGCCTCCCGCGACCATGAAGACCTTTCGCATCTTCGACAATCCCGGATCTCTGTGAAGGCGACAGGACGCGCAACCAGCGCCTTTGCCCTCAGCGTTGGCGGTCTCGGTCCCCAAGGGAGGCGGTCTCGAGCTCGATCCGCTCCCGCTCGATGCCGGGCCAGATGGGGGCGACATCGAGGAGGACGCCATTCGGGTCCCGCGTCTTGAAGGGAACCGAGAGACCCAGGCCCTTGTATCGGTCGGGCATGTCCTGGATAGGGGCACCGAATTCCTTCAGGCGATCCTTGACCTCCTCGGGGTCGTCCACGAGGACGCCCAGGTGATCGAGGCCGACCATCCGGATCGGGGGGCCAACGGTCCAGATCTTCGCCGCCTGTTGCGACTTGTAGCGGAGGAGAGCGATGCTGCTCGTCCCGTCGCTGAGGAAGACGTCCTCGAAGTCCTCGTGGTCCACGCGCTTGACGACCTTGAAGCCGAAGACCTTGAGATAGAACTCCAGCGTCTCCCCCATGTCCTGGGTGCATACAGCGGCGTGCCTCAGCGAAGCCATCTGGGTCGTCCTCCCCTTGCCGATGGACTCGAAAGCCTTGACATCCCCCCTGCGCGTTGCGTCTCAGTACGCCGCGAGCCGATGGACGGCCGCCAGGATCCCCTCGGCATTGGGAAGAAAGGCCGCCTCCAGGGACGGACTGAAGGGGATGGGGACGTCAAGGGCCCCCACGCGTTCCACCGGGGCGTCCAGGTGGTGGAAAGCCTCCCGGGCAATCCGGGCGGCCCACTCGGCCCCCACGCCTCCGGTCAAGTGGTCTTCGTGAGCGATGAGGACTTTGCCCGTCTTCCGCACGGAGTCCAAGATGAGCGTTTGGTCGAAGGGGCGGATCGAGCGGAGGTCGATGACCTCGATGTCCAGGCCTTCCCCCTCGGCCCGCCGGGCCGCCTCGAGGGCGTCGAAGACCGTCAGGCCATACGTGAGAACTGTCAACTCACTGCCCTCCCTCAGGACCCGGCCTTTGCCGATGGGGATCGTGTAATCCTCCTCGGGGACTGGACGGGCGAGCTGCGGGGGAAACCGGTTGGGAGGGAGGTGATAGAGCTTTTTGTATTCCAAGAAGAGGACCGGGTTGTTGTCCCGGATGGCTGACAGGAGGAGGCCCTTGGCGTCGTAGGGCGAGGCGGCCGATACGATCTTCAGGCCCGGGACATGGAAAAACCAGCCCTCGGGGTTGTGGGAATGAAAGGCCCCGGCACTCCCGAGGGAACCCGAAGGGAGCCTGAGTGTGAGGGGAAGGGGTTCGCCCTGGTGGTAGTGATGACAGGCGGCGAAGTCCACGATCATTTTGTAGGCATCCGTCACGAAGTCCGCGAACTGGAGCTCCACGACCGGCCGGAGGCCTAAGATCGCCGTCCCGATTGCGACGCCGATGAACCCTGACTCCGCCAAAGGCGTGTCGAGAACCCGGGGAGGGCCAAACTCCTGCAAAAACCCTTTCGTGACGCCGAATGCCCCGCCCCCGATTCCGATGTCCTCCCCGAGGATGAACACATCCGGGTCACGGCGCATCTCTCCGCGAAGGGCCTCTCTGATCGCCTCCAGGTAGGTGGTCGTGGCCGCGGGTTCCCGCCCGACCGCGGGCGCGGAGGGTTTTCCCTCCAGGACGGGCATTTCATTCTTCACGGTCGGCATACACCCCCTCCTCCACCTCTCTCGGGTCCGGGATGGGGCTCGCCTTGGCGAACTCCACGGCTTCCTCGATCTCGGCCCCAACCTTCTCTCGGATCCCCCTGAGGGTCTCCTCGCAGTGGAGCCCTTGAGAGAGGAGATAGGCTTCGTAGGTCTGAATCGGATCTCGGGCCTCCCAGGCCTTGAGTTGCTCCTCCGGGACGTAGTCCTGGAAGCGGTCGTACACCGAGTGGCCGCAGAGCCGCATCGTGACCGATTCGATGAGCGTCGGCCCTTTGCCGTCCCGCGCGCGCTGGATGGCGTCTCGGCAGACGGCGTAGACTTCCAGGACATCGGTCCCGTCCACCAGCCATCCCGGAATCCCGTAGCCGGGGCCCCGCATGGCCAGGCAGGGCGTGGCATACTCCAGATGAGCCGGCGTCTTGTATGCCCACTGGTTGTTCTCGATGACAACGACGAGGGGGAGGCGGTGGACGGCGGCGAAATTCATCCCTTCATGAAAGTCTCCCGTGCTCGTCGCCCCCTCTCCAATGAACGACAGGGCCACCGCGTCCTCCCTGCGGTAGCAAGCCGCATAGGCCGTTCCTGCCGCAATGGGGATCATCGTTCCGAGGTGACTCACCATGGAGAGGATCCGGCGGGAGCGGTCGCCGTGATGGACGTTGCCGTCCCGACCGCGGGTGTACCCGTCCATCCGTCCCAAGAACTGGGCCATGGTCCTCTTCAGGGTCTGGCCCCGGACGAAGCGGGCCCCGAGGTTCCGGTGAAGGGGAGAGAGGATGTCCCGAGGCCCTAGTGCATAAGCGCTCCCGACCGCCGTCGCCTCGTTCCCCCGGCCGAAGAAAACCGTTCCCGGGACGAGGCCCTGCCGAAAGAGTCTTTCCAGGGTCTCTTCGAACCGCCGGTGGAGGGTCATGTAGGTGTATAGTTGAACGTGATCGGAAGGGCTGAGCGGGAGGATGTCGTGGTTTTTGGGCCGCCAGTTGGCACTCAGCCCCTCAAAGTGGACGGAACCCTCTTGAAGGTCGGCGGAGAGGTCCAGATTCCACAGGTTTTGAAGAGAGTCCGTCTCCAGGGTGGGGTTGAACTCGGGCATGACATCTGCTCCATCGGTTAAAAGAACAATCATTCTATGTTTTTAATGTAATATCCATATTCTACAAATATAAATAAGTATTTTATGGTATTCAATATTATTTTATAAGTGTAACGGATTTTGACACCGGGCCGAAGGCCCCGGGGTGGGTTTGGGTCTACCCCCTGTTTGGGGAACATCCGGGCCGGAGAAGAAACCGATTGTCCACCCCACACGAAATCGACCGGCTGCCTGAATTTTTGGCGATTGCAAAAGGTTTCTCCCTGCAAGGGGTCCCCTTTGGAATAGGAGCGGGAAATGGACGTCATTGATGTCACCATCCTCAACGAGTTGCAAAAAAACGCCCGGGCAACAGGATTGGAGATCGCAAGAGGGGTTGGACTCACGCCCCCCTCGGTGGGAGAACGGATCAGGAGACTCGAAAACGATGGGATTATCCGGGGTTACGCGGCCCGCTTGGACTTCAAGAAGCTCGGGAAAGACGTCCTGGCTTTTATCCATGTCTCCATCGAGTTTCCCACCTTTCACGACTCCTTCATCCAGGCCATCCAGGCCCTCGCCGCCGTCCAGGAGTGTCACCGTGTGACAGGGGTCCACGCCTACATATTGAAAGTCCGTGTTGAAAACACGGAAGCCTTGGATCGTCTGTTGATGGAAAAAATTCGATCCATCCAGGGGGTGACGGCGACCCAGACCAGCGTCGTTCTGGCTTCTGTCAAGGAGGAGGTCGCCATTCCCATAGAAGGGAGCTTCACCAGGGCGCCCAAGGGGCGGGGAGGGCGTCGTAGGCCCTCTTTACGCGAGTAATTCGGTCGTCGGCTCAGAGGAGGTCCTTTCCCCGGACGAGAAGGAGGCGCCGTTGCCGCCACAGCCTTGTCCGCGGTGGTGACTGGATGAGAGGGCCTGAGCCCTCGCTCTTTTGGCACAATGTCTCCGGTTTGTCATTCCAAACGAGGCCCGCCTCCGCGAGCCTCTGGGGAGGTGAGGAATCCGCTCAACCTTGAACCCCTTGTTTTTGGCCTATCTGGAAAGAAGATCTTCAATCCGAACGAGATTCTTCGCTGCGCTCAGAATGATGCCGACGGCGAATTCGCTGGTTTCAAAACCGTCTTTCAGCAACCTTCCAGCCAGTATTGGCCGGTATTGAGATATTCAAAAAAAATCCTAAATTTACTTAAGTAGGCCGGCGTGCCCAAAGAACTCGGAGGGTCCACGCATGAAGGCCAAAGACGTTCAGCACGAATCCAAAGAGGTTCTGAGCGACGGATGGAGGAGCCGGGCGGAAATCCGTCTTCGGACGAAGCTTCCGGGCCCCGCCGCAAGGCGGTGGATCGAGCACTACCAGCGTTTTGCCGCCCCTTCGACGTACCTTTACCCTTTTGTCTGGGACGTCGCGGGCCCGGCCGCAGGCCCTTTCTGCAGCGACCCGGACGGAAACGTCTTCCTGGACTTCTACGGGCACGTCGCCTCGGCGCCCCTGGGTTACAACCACCCGAAGATCCTGCAGGAGTGCGGAGTCCCCTTCGATCCCGTCAAGACCGCCGACCATGATTCCTACCTGGCGGCCGGTCCCGACCCCCATCGTCCCGCGTCCCTGCGGGCGCCCGGCGAGGCCGCCCGCTTCCTGACTCCCGGCCATCTGCAAGAGCGTCTCGCGGGAACGGCCCGGGCGTTCGGCCACGATTGCGTCTTCCTCGTCAACTCCGGCGCCGAGGCCAACGAGAACGCCATCAAGATCGCGGCCTACCGGAAGTTCCGCCAGGTGCGCGCGGCCCTCGGCCATCAAGGCTACGAAAACTTCTGCCGCAAGATGGGCATCCGGACCGACCCGTACCTCGACGGGATCTACGAGGATTATCCCTTCTTCGGGCTCGCCGCCCACAACGGCTTCCACGGCCGGACTCTGGGAGCCCTCAGCGCGACGCACAGCCGGACGTACCACAAAGAGGGGTTTCCGACCCTCCGGTGGGTCCGGCACTTCCGCTTCAACGCCCCGAGGGAAGAGATGGAGGCCCTGGTGACGGAAGAGTCCCTGGCGTTCCTTCTTGAAACGGATCGGCTCGCCCAGGTGGTTTTCCAGCAGGGAAAGATTCCCCGGGAGCTGCTGGCCTTTGTGATCCTGGAGCCCATTCAAGGGGAAGGCGGGTACGTCTTTCCCGAGGGGGATTTTCTGGCGCGGGCGGCGTCCTTCGCCCGCTCCCACGACGCGCTTTTTATCGCCGACGAGGTCCAGACGGGTCTCGGCCGGACGGGAGCCTGGTGGGCGTGCGAGCACTTCGGCGTGGTCCCCGACCTGATCGCCTCGGCCAAGGCCCTCCGGGTCGGGGCGGTGATGGGAAAGCGGGAGGCGTTCCCCGAGAAGACGGGGGTCCTGTCGTCCACGTGGGGCGGCGGGCCCGTGGCGTGCTCCGTGGGCGCCCGGACGATCGAGGTCATCGAGGAGGAGGGCCTGTTGGCGAACGCCGCGGAAAAAGGAGAGGCCCTCCGGGAGTCGCTGGAGAGACTGGCGGAGAGGCACCCCGCGGTGGCGGGCGTCCGCGCCATCGGCCTGATGGGCGCCCTCGACCTGGAGTCAAGGGAGATGCGCGACGCCCTTGTGCAGGCGGCCTTCCGAAGGGGGTTGCTGACCCTGGGCTGCGGAGAGCGCACCGTCCGCCTGCTGCCCCCGCTGGACGTCTGCCGGCGGGAGATCGCTATCGCCCTCCGCACCCTGGAGGAGGCCTTGATGGAGACCCAAGGGGACGAGACCCGGTCGCGCTCCGGGCTTCGCGCCCGAGCCCTGTGAGGAGACCTTTCCATGACGGCGACCGGAAAGAACTACATCGCCGGCGAGTGGCGGAAGACCGAAGAGGCTTTTGAGAGCCGCAATCCTTCCAACTGGGACGAGGTGGTGGGGACTTTCCCCCGCTCGGGCGAGAAGGAAGTGGCCGAGGCCGTGGCGGCGGCGAGGCGCGCCTTCCCGGAGTGGAGGCGCTGGTCCCGGGTCCGGCGGGGAGAGCTCTTCGACCGGTTCGTGGACCTGGCCAAGTCCCGGAAGGAGGATCTGGCCCGGGAGATCGCCCGGGAGTGCGGGAAGGCCATCAACGAGTCCCGGGCCGACGTGGTCGAGGGCATCCACATGGCCCAGTACGTCTTCGGGAGCGCGCGGATGCCCCACGGCCACGTGATCTCCTCGGAGATCGCCGAGAAAGACGCCTACGTGGTCCGAAAGCCCAAGGGGGTGATGGCGGCCATCACGCCGTGGAACTTCCCCTTCGCCATTCCCCTCTGGCTGCTGGGCCCCTCGCTGGTCGAGGGGAACACGGTTGTGTTCAAGCCGTCCGAAGACACTCCCCTCATCGGCCACCGGCTGGCGGAGCTGTTCCACGAAGCCGGCTTCCCACCGGGGGTGGTGAACGTGGTCCACGGGACCGGCGAGGAGGCGGGCGCGCCGCTGGTCCGCCATCCCGAGGTCGACGCCGTCCTGTTCACCGGCTCGGCGGAGGTCGGGGCCGAGATCCGGCGGGTGTGCGCCGCGCACCCCCACAAGCTGGCCGTCTGCGAGATGGGCGGAAAGAACGCCCTCATCGTGTTCGAGGACGCCAACTTCGAGCTGGCCCTCAGCGCCGGCGTCCTGAGCGCCTTCAAGACCTCGGGCCAGCGGTGCGTCTCCGCCGGACGGATCCTGATCCACGAGTCCCTCCTCGACCGGTACGCCGAGCACTTCGTCCCCTTGGCCCAGCGCCTCCGCGTGGGAGACCCCTTGGATGAGGCCACGTTCATGGGGCCCCTCATCAACGAGGCGGGCGTCCGGAAGGTCCAGCGCTACAACGGCCTGGCCGAGGAAGAGGGAGCGGAGGTCTTGCTGAAAGGAGGGCGCCTGGAAGGAAACGGGCTCGCGCGCGGGTGGTTCATGTCGCCTTTCGTTTGCGTCATGAGGCCCGATTCCAAGAGCCGCGTCCTCCGGGAAGAGGTCTTCGGCCCCCACGTCGCCCTGGTTCCTTTCCGCGAGACGGAGGAGGCCGTGGCCATCTACAACGGCACCGAGTACGGCCTGGCCTGCGCCGTGGTCACCGAGGATTTCCGAAAGGCGCGGCACGTGCTGCGGGAGTGCGAGTTCGGCCTGGGATACCACAACCTCCCCACCATCGGCGCCGAGGTCCACCTGCCCTTCGGGGGAGTCAAGAAGAGCGGAACCGGGATGCCGTCCGCCAGCGCCCTCATCGACGCGGTCACCCACCGGGTCGCCTGGACCGTGAACCACGGAAGCCGGATCCAGATGGCCCAGGGGCTGAAGGCCGAAATTTGAAGAAGGACTCCGCGTCATTCCGGCTGAAGCGGGGCGGGAGAAGACCCGTGGGGAACAGCGTTCTTCTGGCAGTCGCGCTCCAGCGATACGCGACCGTTCCGCCTTTCGCGGTGGCGCTCCGCGACGTGGCCGCCGACCTGGCGAGGTTCCACCGCGCGCCCCTGACGGTCCTGTCGGTTCACACCCCCTTTCGCCAGATGCCCGAGAGGGAGAGCACCGAGGCGAAGCTGGCCCGGTTCGCGGCCCCTCTCCTCGAGGCGGGCTTGTCCGTCGAGTCCATGGTGCGGGAGGGCTCTCCGCGCGCGCTCATTGTCGAGGTGGCCCGGGAGATCGGAGCCCGGCTCATCGTCATGGGCACCCACATCAAGCGGGGGATCCTCGACACGCCGTTGGGAGGGACGGCCAAGGCGGTCCTCGCCAAAGCGCCGTGCCGGGTGATCCTTCTGGCCCCGACGGCCGAGGAAACAAAAAAGGCGCGGGACCTGATCATCCCCGAATACCCCTACGTCTTCATTTATGAGTGAGGCCGCGTGGAGGGACCCCGATGTCCGGTGGCTCAGCGGCGCCCGGAGGCCGGCCGCCTCGTGTCGGGGGCGCTGTGAGGATTCGGGGTCAACTCCAGGCCCGCCCTAACGCTTCAGATTTGTCTTCCATACGGGAACCGTCAGCAATTTCACGGCCAGGGGGTGGCCTTGCTTTTGCGCCATCATGAGCGCCGTTTGTCCGTCAGACGTCTTCGCTGAGACGTCGGCGCCACCGGCAAGGAGACGGAGAAGGGGTCCCGTGTGTCCATAGTAGGCCGCGGCCATTAAAGGGGTCTCGCCGTTCTCGCCTTTGAGGTTGACATCCGCCCCGGCGGCCATTAAGACCTTCACAACCTCCGTATGGCCGGCCGCCGCCGCCCGCATGAGAGGTGTCCAGCCGTGGTTGTCCTTCGCGTTTACGTTCGCCCCTTCAATGATCAATCTTGTGACGGAAGCGCCGTCGCCCGCGTCTGCCGCCGAGACCAAGACCTCGGGGCGGGACGCCGGATTTTCCTTCAGGCTTTGAAGCAGCCTTTCACTGACCAGACCATCCACATTCAAACCGGCGACCCGCTGGAACTCCCGGATGGCGGCGAGAGTCTTTTCTCCTGCGATTCCGTCAATCGGCCCGGGATACAACCCCTTCGCCTGAAGGAGTGTCTGGATTTCCTGCACCCTCTCTTTGGAAGATAAAGACGTCCATTTCTCCCGGTCTTGCTCCGCACGTCCCGGCTTGGCCGCCCTCGCGCCCTCAGCCGCCTTCATTCCATTCTCCGTTGAAAATCGTGGGCCAAGGGATTGGGCGGAAGCCTCCTTGGAGCGGTGCCACCTCTCGGCCGACTCCTGGGCGCTCGCAATCTGTTCCGGCGTCATCTTGCCAGCGATTGCATCGCGGGCTTTCCCGGCTTTGGGAAGGCCCCGCGCCATCGCCAGGTTGTACCAAAAGTGAGCCCGAACAAAATTCTGGGGGACCCCAATCCCAAGCTCATACAATTGACCGAGCCGGTATTGCGCGTCCGGGTCGCCGTGATTCGCCGCTTGCGTCCATTGCGTCCGCTGCTTCATCAACGCGGCATCATCTCTTCCCTCATCGAGAGGCGCTCTGAGATCGAAGCTTTGACATGCGGGCAAGACGAGGACAAGGAGAAGGACAGATCGAAGAATGGGATTCTTCATCGCCGAGGTCCCCCGAGCATCTGAAAATCTCTCATCCCCACCCGTACGCGAGGACACCCGTGCGAATTGCAATAGCCATGCCATGCAAGACAGCCGGGAGATTGCGCGAAACCCTTTGAAATTCCTTGGATTATAACAATGAGAAACGAGAGAAACCGAAATTCCTCTGGGGTCCGCCCTTTTCGCGACACCCCGGAGTCATTGAATGGCTCCGGGAAGAGTTCCCGGCGGAGCCCGAGAAAGCGACGCTCAGGGCAACCCCCCTTGGAACCCCAACGTCCGCTTGAATGCCTCAGACAAGCCTGGTTGTGCTTGACTTCTCGGGCGCTCCGGACCAAGGGCTGATCATTTGGTGACTGATTAGGCGAAGACCAAGCGAAGCTCTTAACCTTAACCTGGACCAATGAAGGAGACAGATTGTACTGGAAAACCCCCCGTCTGAAAGCTATATTAGAAGCGGCCAAGAAAGCAGCCGGAAAGGCGGTCATGTTGGGCTCATTGATTCCCTAATATCTTGTTGTGATTGATATTATGAGTGACACGAAACCGGACATAAAACCGGCCATTTTAGCGGACTTGGACCGAGGAGAGTCAGTGAGCCTGATGGAGCCCCTGCTTGTTCCCGAAGGCTCACCGCACCGCACCAGTCTTACAGATCTTGCCATCGAGTTGGCGTCTGGGTCGGCGGGCTTCCGCCGCAGCCTGCCAGCGGGCGTCCTGAACGCCCTGGCCGATCTGGTCCGGGCCATGAACTGTTACTACAGCAATTTGATCGAGGGCCACGATACGCACCCAGTCGATATTGAGCGTGCGCTGAAGAACGATTACAGTGCAGATGTGAAAAAACGCAATCTGCAACTCGAAGCCATGGCCCATATCACGGTGCAGAAGTGGATCGATGAGGGTGGCCTTAGGGGGCGCTCGCTGACAGCCGAAGGCCTCTGCGAGATTCATCGCCGATTCTGTGCATTGCTGCCTGATGAGCTACTGTGGGTCGAAGACCCTGATACGGGGAAGCGCGTCCGTGTTGTTCCCGGCGAGTTGCGGCAACGCCACGTAAAGGTCGGCAGCCATATTCCTATAAGCCCTGGAGCCATTCCGCGTTTTCTTGAACGTTTTGAAAGTGTTTACAGCAAACTCGGAAAGACGGATTTCATCCTGGCTGCGGCGGCCGCACATCACCGGCTTCTATGGATCCACCCGTTTCTCGATGGAAACGGGCGTGTGGCCCGCCTGATGTCCCATGCCATGCTACTAGAATCCCTTGATACTGGCGGAATTTGGTCGATTGCCAGAGGATTGGCCCGGAACGAAAGCTCCTATAAGAGCCATCTCGCTGCCTGCGACTCTCCCCGCAGTAGTGATCTGGATGGCCGCGGTCAATTAAGCGAAGAAGCTCTAGGGGAATTCACCCGTTTCTTTCTTGGGACTTGCATCGATCAGATAAATTTCATGGAAGACTTGGTCGAGGCTGACCGGTTGCGCGATCGCATTCTTATTTGGGTGGAGGAAGAAATCCGCGCTGATGCTCTGCCGCCCAATTCCGGCACCGTACTTGAGGCGGTACTGTACCGCGGAGAACTGCCGCGCCGAGAAGTTGCTTCTCTTCTTGGCACAAGCGAGCGTCAGGCTCGGCGGGTCACAGCCGCTCTGATGGAGCGCGAGGTTCTCGTTTCGAAAAGTTCGCGTGCTCCGCTCCGCCTCGCTTTCCCTGCCAAGCTGGCACCACGCTGGATGCCGGGCTTGTTCCCGAACAACCGCAATAAACGAGGAGTATCCCGATGACGCGCCTTACCCGAGCAGCCTTGTGTTATATGTTCGGCTAGCCTTCTTCCCCGACGATTTCACGAACCCGTCGATGGTGTCAACGGGGCTCTTGGCCATGTATCTGTACCCCTGGTGGGGGCGCTCGGTGTTGTATGAGGAGGAAAAGGGGTCGGGAGTCTTTTCTTGACGCATTTTGCCTGGACGAAACCATAAGGGGTCAGGTCTCACATTCCAACATCCCGTGATACCGTTGAGGTCTGCCGACATGAGCATGCATTTTACGTCATTTCTTGGGCAACTTTTGGGCAACCCCAGGCTTCTATTGGCGTGCGCCTTTTGGCCATGGGTCTAGCCTGAGGTACAGGTAGACCTTAGCCAGACGAAAGTCCCAGCGCTTGGTCCTACCCTTCCAGCATCCCAGGCCCTCCGTGGCAACTGTTTCAATCCAGTCCGTGGTCTGCCAGTAATCCCAGGGCACAGCGGGATCGGGCCTTGCTGCATATTCCACGAGGGCGTCCGTCAATGGCTTGGAATTCAGATGCTTTGAATCGGGATAAGGGCTGCATGCCAGGACCAACAGACCGCACGGGGGCTCCACCTTAGTCAGCTTTTTGACCGCATCGGGTAACTGCTTCCGGTCAGGCTTGCACCAGCTAAGGGGATATCTTTCCCACTCTTTAAGCTCGAATCGCTCTGCGACTCCTTTAGTGGGAGGGATGGTCCAGGGGGTCTTAAACTCAAGCCAGAGTCTATCACGCCCATCTTTGAACTCGATGGTCAGGTCGTTCTGTTCGGAAGAATTGGAAGAACTTTTTACCGAATTAACGGAGCTCTTAAGCACGCACTTCAACATCCGTTCGAACATCGGTCGGATGCAGTTTTCTTTATGAGCAGCCAGGCCTTCTGGCGGCCCTTTCTCCTTTTCTCCTGTACGACAGCAGGAACCACGAAGGAGGGCATGGATCGCCTCTGCGGTGCGGCAGAGCACCACGAAGACATCTTCATAGGAGTCCTTTTTCTTCTTCATCGTTCACCCCCACCGGATCTCGGGCTTGTCCCTGGGGATTCATACCCCGGTATCGAAGGTTCACGCCATCTCGCAGTCTGCCTGGTCAACGGCCACCCGGTCAAATCCCGCTCCCGTTCTTATATCCCGTGAGGGCTTGTCGGGTTCCATACTGTGGAGGTCTGTGGACGTAAGCCTTCATTCCACGTCACTTCCTCTCACAATTTGCCCTAAATTTTGGGCAGGATTTGGGCAAGGTCGAAAAAAGCTAAAGGAGCCATTTTCCTGTAACCACTTGATTTCATTGGTCGGGGCGGGCGGATTTGAACCGCCGACAACCTGCTCCCAAAGCAGGTGCGCTACCAGGCTGCGCCACGCCCCGAAAAAAGAACCCCCCCGCCGACACCCGGTAATCTAGCCCGATCCTGAGGGCGGGGCAACCGCCTCGTCTGAAGAGGGTCAGGAAGCGCGCGAGCGGCTCAGAAGAGGCTCGAAAGATGGGCGGCGGCCAGCCGCAGGGCCCGCGCCCGGTGGCTGATGCGGTTTTTCTCCCGGGGAGAGATCTCGGCCAGCGTCCGCGGGCCAGGCCGGCCCCCTTCCTCGGGGAGAAAGATGGGGTCGTATCCGAATCCCCGCTCCCCCGATTCCTTCTCGGCGATGAAGCCCGCAAGCGCTGCCTCGAAAACGCGCGCCTGCGCCTCCCCGCCCCCTCCCGGCCGGCCCCCGGCCGCTTTGATCGGGGGCCGGCAGACGGCGACCGCGCAGCAAAACCGCGCGGTCCGCTCGACGGTCGCGCGGCCTTCGAGCGCCTCGACGATTCGCCGGTTCCGTTCGGACTGGGGCGTTCCCGCCCCCATCCAGCGGGCGGAATGAATGCCGGGCTCGCCCGCGAGGGCGTCCACCTCCAGGC
>JACPRG010000033.1 GCA_016190025.1 Candidatus Tectimicrobiota bacterium | reverse complement strand
GCGGTATACCTGTCCGCTGTCCTGGGCATGGTGCTCGTTGGCGGCGCCGAGTGGTGGGCCGTTCGGGCGGTAAGGCGCACCCGACAGGAAAATGGCCTGGAACCGGCAAGCCGCCAAGAGCGCCATGAGGATCTGACATCATGAAACGATCAGAACCTGAATGCCGCTCTTGGGACGGGAACTTTGTTCCACCTTGGCGACCTTGGCGGCTTGGAGGTTGACGCACCAACGCATCCACTCGGACATCCGGGGAGGACGAATCATGTACAGGAAGATCTGCGTGCCCGTGGATAACTCGGAACACGCCAACACGGCCATGGACCTAGCCATGGCCTTCGGGAAGGCCTTCGGGTCGGAGCTGGTAGGAAGCCACGTGATCGCGGCGGGGCTGCACGCCCACCGCTTCCGGCAAATGGAGTCCACCCTCCCAGAGAAGTACCAGGACGAGGCGGCGCTGGAGAGGCAGCGGCGGAGCCATGGCTCGCTTATCTCCAAGGGGCTCCGCCTCATCGCCGACTCCTACCTGGACGTGATGGCGTGTAAGGCCCAGCAGGCCGCCCTCCCCTTCACCCGCAAACTGTTGGACGGGAAGAACTACACCGAGCTGGTCCGGGATATCCGGGAGAGCGGCTACAACCTGGCCGTCATTGGCGCGCTGGGGATGGGGGCGGTCAAGGACAGCCTTCTGGGGAGCGTATGCGAGCGGGTGGTCCGCCGGGTCCGGACAGACATCCTCGTGGTGAAACACACCCTCCCCTTGGAGGTGACCCCCGGCGCCATCCTGGTGGGCATTGACGGCAGTCCCCAGGCCTCTGCGGGCCTCCGGGCGGCCTTGGCCCTGGGGCAGGCCCTCGGCCGGCCCGTGGAGGCGGTGGCAGTCTACGACCCGATCCTCCACGGCATCATCTTCCACCGCATGGTGGGCGTCCTCTCGGCGAAGGCCGCAGGGCTCTTCCGATCCGAGGAGCAGGAGCAGCTCCACGAGAAGGTCATCGACGCCGGCCTGGCCCAGATCTACCGGTCCCATCTGGAGGTGGCGCGGGGGGTGGCGGAGGCCGAGGGGGTGCCGCTGAAGATCAGCCTGCTGAGCGGGAAAGCCTTCGACCGGATCCTCCAGCACGTGAGGACGACCCAGCCCTGGCTCCTGATCCTTGGCCGGGTCGGGTTCCACGGCGACGAGGAGCTGGACATCGGTTCCACCAGCGAGAACCTCCTGCGCCTGGCCCCTTGCCACGTCCTCCTCACGAGCCAGGAAGCCCATCGGCCGATGGAAGGGAATCCGTAGGCAGGCCCCGCAGGAAAGGCGGGGGCGGGGGATCCTCTACCCAACCCCGAAAAGTTACGCTCCGAACCTCTGGAAAGGCCGGCCGGAGAGGAATCGGAGCGACCAGGAGCCGGAGGGGCAATGGCGAAGAATGTCGAGACCGTGGAGCGGTGGGTGCGCCTCATTGGGGGCGGCGTCCTCATGCTCGTCGGACTTCGGCTGGCGGGCTGGGTCCGCTGGGTGAGTGTCTTGGGCGGCCTCGCTCTCGTCCTGACCTCTGCCCTCCGCTACTGACCCTGAAAGGCGCTGGCGCTGAGGGTCCTCAGCGGACGGAGGTAGCGAGACGGTGTGGCTCAGCGTCGCCACGAACTTCGAGCCCGATCTGATCGACGCGCTCAAGGGCTATCCGGTCTACGAGCTGTTCGGCAAGCTCCCAGCCGATCCCCTGGGAGGGGGGCGCGCTTCTTACATGCTCTCTCGCCTCTCAAGGCGGGCACTGGCCGCCCATGTTCGGGACGCCCACCGGTACGGCATCCGCTTCAACTACCTCCTCAACGCCGCCTGCCTGGACAATCGGGAGTGGACGCGGAAGGGCCAGCGAGAGGTCCGCCGCGTCCTCGACTGGCTTGCCGAGATCAACGTGGATGCCGTCACGCTCTCCCTGCCCTACCTCCTCGACCTGATCAAGCGCTGCTACCCGCAGCTCCAGGTCACGGTGAGTGTTTTCGCGGGCGTGGACCACGTGCAGAAGGCGAAGATGTGGGAGGAGCTGGGGGCCGACTGCATCACGCTCGAATCACTCTCGGTGAACCGTCGTTTCTCCCTGCTGGCAAGCCTCCGAAAGAGCGTCAAGTGTGGCCTGATGCTCCTCGCGAACACCAACTGCCTTCAGTCCTGCGCCTTCTCCCAGGCCCACATGGTGGCGCTCTCTCACGCGTCCCAGTCCGGACATCCGAGCCGGGGGTTCCTCCTCGACTACTGCTTCCTCCAGTGTTCTCGGATGAAGCTGGCCGAGCCGGTCAACTACATCCGCTCGGACTGGATTCGGCCGGAAGACCTTCGGCACTATGAGGCCCTGGGTTACGACCGCTTCAAGCTGGCCGAGCGCAATGCCCCCACGGAAGTCATGGCCCGCCGGGTCAGGGCCTACAGCGAAGGCCGGTACGACGGCAACCTCCTCGACCTCGTCCAGGGTTGGGCCTTCCGGAGTAGTCCGGAACCTTCTGGGTACTTCGGGCGCGGCCTTTTTTGGAGCCTCCGGACCTTCCTCAGGCCCTGGACAGTCAACCCGCTGGAGCTCATGAAGATCCGGCGGCTGGCCGAGGCGCAGGGGATGCTCAATCCCCTTCGTCGCGATCCCCCGGTTGTCATCGACAACAGGGCGCTGGATGGTTTCCTGGAGTTCTTTTTCACGGTGGACTGCCACGAGCGGGATTGTGAGGAGTGCGGGTACTGTTCCCGGGTGGCGGAGCGGGCGGTGAGGATCGACCCCGAGTTCCGACGGGAGATGCTTTGCCGGTATGACGAGGTGCTGCAAGACCTCCGGTCCGGGGCGATGTGGAGATACGGCCGAACGCATTCGGCGAAAGGAGAAAGAGGTCATGGGCGGAAATAGCGGCGACGCCTGAAACGCCGCCGGGGATCGCCTCCTCTCCCGGCAGCTCATTTAACTCGGGTGAGTACCAGCGAATCCTGGCCATCCCGGATTACCTCCGGGGGATCGGGATGGCCCTCGCGGCTCTCCCGCCCTGAGGGGCAGCGTGCAGCGATCAGCCATCAGCCTGGGTTCCGCTTTCTGGCGGATCGCAATCGCCGTTGCATCGGATTCACGTTTAATGATAATGGTGTTGTGGCGGCTTGTAGGCACTCGGGGTCTCGCGGTTGAGCGAAAGGGCGATGCATCACAAAAAGCCAGGCAGTGTGGCGGGGGTGCAGCATTCCCCCGCCGGGGAGGGGAACGATGGCTCTTGATGTTGAGGTCCTGCGATCAGAAATCCGGAAGGTCTACGCCGACGTCGC
>JACPRG010000023.1 GCA_016190025.1 Candidatus Tectimicrobiota bacterium | reverse complement strand
GCGCTGATCGGCCCCAGCGGCGCCGGCAAATCCACCTTCCTCCTCTCTGTCGGGCTGATCAACCCGCCGACGCGCGGCCGGGTCGTCATCGGGGACACGCCCGCGCTGGACGGCCCCCGCGCTCTGGTCGATCTCCGCCGCTTACGGCGCGAGCGCATCGGCTTCGTCTTCCAGAAGTCCAACCTGATCCCGTTCCTGAACGCGGTCGAGAACGTGCAGGTGGCGGGCGAGCTGATCGGCCGACCCTCCTCCGTCGCGCGCCGCCGCGCGATGGAGGTGCTCGACGCGCTCGGCGTGGGGGCGCGGAGGCTCAACATGCCCACCCAGCTTTCAGGCGGCGAGCAGCAGCGCGTCACCATCGCCCGGGCACTGGCGAACCGGCCCAGTCTCATCCTGGCCGACGAGCCGACCGCGGCGCTCGACAGCAGGCGCGGAAGGCAGGTGATGGAGCTTTTCCGCGAGGTGGCCCACGGGCACGGGGCCGGCGTGATCGTCGTCACCCACGACCAACGCGCCCTGGACGTGTTCGACACGATCTACGAGATGGAGGACGGGGTGCTGAAGCCGGCGCCCTTGCGGGCGGAGCATCCGGCCTCCGGCGGCTGAACACCGTCACGCCCTGAAAAACGGGGTGCGACGATGGCTGTGCAGCCGATACCCAGCCCTTCGCTTCCGACGGCCGCGCCTTGACTCGTCCTTTCGAGCGGAGCGAGAAATCTCGCCGTTCGTCCGTGGATGGCTGGGTCCTTCGCTCCGCTCAGGCCGACAGCGGTGGATGGTGACACGTAGGGGCGCACGGAGGTCGCGGACCTCAAGCCGTGCGCCCCGCAGCCTCTACCCCTTGACGGGGAAGACAGTCGCTACATAACGGCCCACCTGATGCAGGGCCGGGGCGGAGCCTTTGCCAGACGCTGGTGTGCCACGGGCAGCGAGGGCCTTCGATCCTTCGCCGCTTATTTCCTCTCACCCAAAAAACGGCAGCGCGTGGCTTAAGGAAACTGGCTTCCCCTGCATCGCTGCGGGGACGGGAAGGCCGAAGAGGCGCAACAGGGTGGGGGCCACATCGTACAGGGTGAGCCCGGGAAGGGGCGCGCCCGGCCGGGCTCCCTCGCCCGTCCGGTCCCAGTCGGCCTTGCGGGCCATGATGAAGATCCCGTGGGTGTCGTGGTTGGCGTCGTCGGGGCCGGTGTCGTTCTCGCGGGTGTGGATCGCGCCGTGGCCCAGGGTGCCCACGGAGCGCCAGTCGAGATCGCCGAAGTAGACGATGAGGTCGGGCGCGGTCCCCCGGACCTCCCGGTAGAGGTCGGCGGGGAAGTGGACGCGGGTTCCCAGGGGCTTGCCGTACTCGTCCTTCATTTCTTCCAGGCCCGCCTTCAGGTCCGCGCACACCCTGGGGACGTCTGAGGGCGCGATCACGCCCTTCGGCTCCCGGCCCCGCACGTTCAGATAAATCCGGCCGTAGTAGCCTCCTTCCCCCCAGGCCAGGGTCTTGCCCCAGTCGAACTCCAGCTGGGAGGGGGAGGTGAGCTGCTTGGGATAACTCTCCACCTTCAGGAACTTCTCGCGGACCAGCCACTCGTTGATGCAGACGCCGCCGTCCATCTTCTTGGCGCCGTGGTCGGAGACGACCAGGATGACGGTCTCCTCGTCGGTCAGGGCGAGGAGCTCGCCGATCTCCCCGTCCAGGTAGCGGTAGTAGTCCCGGATGACGTCCCGGTAGGGGTTCCCCCGCTCGTGCTTCACATGGCCCGGGTCGTGGAACTTCCAGAACCCGTGGTGGATCCGGTCCACCCCCATCTCCACGAACATGAAGAAGTCCCAGGGCTTTTCCCGGATGAGGCGGCGCAGGACCTGGAACCGCTTCCGGGTCATGTCGTAGATGCGGCTCAACAGGGCCGGCTTGTCGTCCGTGCGGAACCCTTCGACGTCGAAGAGGTATTCGCCCACCCAGTCCCGGATCTCGTCCCGGAGGCCGGCCGGGTAGGTGTGGACGCTCTCCAGGTTGGGAGTTAGGAAGCAGGAGATCAGGTGCCCGTTAACGGGCTGCACCGGGTAGGTGGGGGGCACGCCGACCACCACGACGCTCCGCCCGGCCCGTCCCAGGACGTCCCAGACCCGGTCTTCCTGGACGCTCAGGGAGGAGGCGATGCCGAGCGCGCCGTAGTCGTGGGACTTGCGGTTGCGGAACCCGTAGATCCCCAGCTCGCCCGGGTCCCGGCTCGTCATCATGCAGGTCCAGGCGGGCACGGTGATGGGCGGGTCGCAGCTCCGAAGCGGCCCGTAGAGGCCCGCCGCCGTCAGCCGTCTCAGGTTGGGCAGATCGTCGCGCCAGCGGTCGAACACCAAGGTCGGCTCGGCGCAATCGAGCCCGACGAGAATCACCTTCGCCATCGGAAAACGCCCTTTTGGAACCGGAAGCCCGGGGGCGCCCCTAAAAGGTCGCGGCCCGCTCGGGGGCGGCCGCAGGCTGGAAGAACCGCAACGCGGAAGGGGGCGCCATCCTCGCGTAAACGCCCTCCAGGGTCTGCAAGAGCGCCCGGGGGTTCAGGGCTTCCGCCGATGTCCTCGCCGCCCCCTCCGCCAGCCGCTGAGCCAGCCTCCGGGAGCGCAACGCCCTCAGGATGCCTTCCGCGAAGGCCTCGGGTCCGGTCTCGGTCACCACGTAGCCGGTGCGCCCGTGGGTCAGCCCGCGGGCGGAATCCTCACTCGCCACGACCGGCCGGCCCGCCGCGAGATAATTGAGCAGCTTCATGGGATAGCCCGAGCAGCGCGCCCGGGGCAGCGCCAAAACGCTCGCGCGGAGCATCCATTCCCATTCTTCCTCGAACGTCAGGCCCCGCTCGAACCTCACCCGCCCTCCCAGTCCCAGCGACGCCACCCGCTTGACCCACCGGGAGGGGTTGTTGTGCGTGACAACGACTAGATGGACCTTCGGCTCCCGGCCTGCAACGATTTGAAAGCTCTTGAGGAGGAGCTCCAGGTCCTGATAGGGGTGAAGGTTCCCCGCGTACAGGACGTGCCGGGGCGCGCCGCCTGCGGCCGCAAGGGGCCGAGGGGGGCCGGGG
>JACPRG010000001.1 GCA_016190025.1 Candidatus Tectimicrobiota bacterium | reverse complement strand
GTGCAAGGGCTGTCGGCAGGAAATCCATCCGCACGGGGCCCGGCACGCGAAGCACTTCCTCGGGCCGTTCCTCCTCGAGGCGCCGCCAGTGCGTTTTCAGGTCTTGGTGAACGCTCATTCCTCAGAACACTCCTGTTCTCGTATTCCTTCCGTGGGGCGAAGCGGGAATCGGTTTCCTCTGTCCCCGGTTTTCTGATGCGGGAGCCATGAGGGTCTGCGGGTAAGCGTGGAGCTGGACGGCCCGCGCCGGGAACGCCGGGACGCGTTAAGGGGCTTCCCCTTCAGGGTCCCGGTTTCCGATTCTTTTTTCTTCTCCCCCTCTCACCAGGACTTGGGGAAGATTTTGGGGAGGACTTGGTTGGTGTAAAGGTCCTCCACCTTGACATCGGCCTCGAGCTTCAGCGCCTGGGAGATGACGTCGCGGGTCACCTTCATCTTTTCCGGAAGCATATAGCCGATGCCGTTCTTCTTGGCCTCGGGCGTCGAGAGCAGGTCTACGGTGATTTTCCACTGTTCGAGGGCGATCTCCCGTGAGAATTCCGGACTGAACCGGAGGAACAATGTCACCGCTTCGTCGGGGTGATCCACGCCGTAGGCGAGGCCCTCGACGGTCGCCTTGAGAAAGCGCCGGACCCGGTCCGGCCTGTTCGCGATGTCGTCGTCATGAGCGATGACACCGTTGGAGTATGCGTTGAACCCGTAATCCGCCCACAGAAAACCCTGGATCTCCTTGTTCTGCGCGCGGGCCTTCTCCGCGAATACGGGGCGGTCGATGATGTAGTTGATGGTTGCGTCGATTTTCCCCGTGAGAAGGCTCGGGAGCTGAGAGGGGGCGTCCATGAACAGGAACTTGACCTTGGCTGCGTCGAAGCCCGCAAGGGCGGCGAGAGCCCCGAAGATGCGGTAGGAGGCGGCTCCCGGGGACGCCCCAATCGTGCGTCCTTCCAGGTCCTTCGGCGACCGGACTCCAGAGCCCTTGAGAGAATACAGCATGTGGGGCGCCCTGCCGTACACCATGGCGATTTCTTTCGCCCGGGCGTCTTTTGCCCGGCCCGCCACGAGGGCCCCCGTGTCGGCGAAGCCGAAATCGAACGACCGGATGCTCACCCATTTAATCGTGTTCCCCGAGCCGCGCCCCCGATTGATGGTCACGTCGAAGCCGGCCTTTTGGTAAAAGCCCTTCTCTCGTGCGATGAAAAGGAACGCGTCGGGGCTGTGCAGGATCCAATCCGTGGCGAACTTTACTTTTTCCGCGGCCTGGGACGCGGGCACCAAGGTGAGCAACAAAAAGGCGATCCCAACCAAGATGCGGTTCTTTGCACACATGACTCCTCACCTCCGTTGGTTGCCCCCCCCTCGTGCGCGGAATCAATCACTGCCAAAGACGGGCTGAAGCCGGATTCTCCCGTTTCAACTTTTGATGGAGGCTTTCCCGATATTCAACTAAGGATGGGTTGGGTATACACCCTTTTTGTCGAGACGTCAAAGCTGACTTGGGGTTCGTGAATGGATTCCAGATGTTCGCCCTGTCGTCCGTCGGGCACGGCCTGGCCTTGCGCCGCCTTCATTTTGCCGCGGGAAACATCCGCCGGTCCGGTCAAAAATTGCGGTCTGTCCGGGAAATTCGGGTATATTTCTCGTGGAATAGGGTTTTTCTTTTTCAATTTTCTGGAGGTGGCCATGCGCTCTTTCACCATCGGCTGGGTGGCGCGCGCGGCGGGGGTGAACGTGGAGACGGTCCGCTACTACGAGCGCCGCGGGCTGATCGCGCGCCCCTCGGCCCGCGACGGCGCTTACCGGGTGTATCCGCCCGAGGCCGTGAACCGGATCCGGGGCATCAAGCGGGTCCAAAAGCTCGGTTTCTCGCTCGATGAGATCAAGGAGCTCATGACCCTGCGGGGGGATGCCGGGGCGAAGTGCGGCGACGCCGGGGCGCAGGCCCAGCGGAAGATGGCCGAGATCGAGGAGAAAATCAGAACGCTTCAGGCGATGAAGCGGTCGCTGCGCCGGCTCGCCGACGACTGCCGGATGGAAGCCCCCATCACGGAGTGCCCGATCCTGAAAGGTCTGGGGGAAACCCGCTGAGACCGGACGCAATCCCCGGCGCTTGGCGCGCCTTCATCAGCCCCGCGGGACGGACCGCTCCCCCGGCCCGAGACCCGCAAACCGGAGCAGCCTGGCTCCAACCCCGCCGGCAGGGCGCGTCACAATCTGGGGAGGAAATAGATCATCCGGGATTCCGCTTCCATGTACCGCCCGGAAAGACCCCTGGCCACGCCCGAATAGGGGCGGAACGAAGACCCCCGATTCCCCCGGTTTTTCCGGGGGTGCCACGGAGGGAGGGCTTTCGCGCGCTCGCCGGGAAGGAGTCCCGCGAAGAGAGTCGTGATCCGCGCCATGATGTGAGACCGCATGTCCGTGCCTCCTCTCACTCTTGAGCGTTGAGAGAGGAGGAGGTTCGCCCCCTCCCCTCATTCTTCGGCGGGCCGGCTGTCTGGAGGGTGGCCCCCCAGACCCGTGCCTTTGCGTCCCGACCTCGCGATCGGTTTGCCTTTATCGGAACGAGGTTCCTTCGGTTTCGTCCTCCATCGCTCCCGAGTGGACCGCTGACCCCGTGATCCAAGGGGTCTTTGATCCCTTATCGAACGCGCCGGCCTCGAACTTTAGCCTTGGGGGGGAGATTTCCCACGTCCGGGGGCGGAGGCATCCTCCCCCCGGCCGTCCGCGGGGAGGATGGCGGTAGCGGCAGAGCTTGCCTCTGCCAGGCCTCAACCCCGGCCGTCCGCGGGGCGGACGCCTCCAGGAAATCCAAAACCGCCGGCGTCACGTCCGTGAGGGCGCGGAGCCTGTCGGGGAGGGTCTCGGCGGCGGGTCCCCACAGAAAGGCCGGGACGGGGTTTCGCGTGTGCGAGCGCGTCGAGCAGTCCTCCAGGTTTCCGTGGTCGCTCGTCACGAGGACGGACTGCCGGAAGAGGTCGACGCTTTCGAGAAGCGCCCAGAGGAAGGCGTCCACCCGCGCGGCGTGCTCGGCCCCCTTCCCCGCGTCCGCCGTGTGCCCGGCCACATCCGTGAGGAAGTGCTCGTAGAGCAAGAGATGGTGGGCCTCGGCGATCCGGCCCAGCCGGACGCCCGCCTCCGCCGCCTCCCAGAGAGGCGCGTCGTATCCCCGCTCGATGAGGACCCGGTTCGTGAAGTCGTGGAACAGGGCGCGCCCCGCGCGCAGGTCGTCCAGGCGCTTCAGGGGAATTCCCGCCGCGCGCGTCGCGACGGTCGTCACCGACTCCGCGGCCTTTTCGTTCGGGTCGAAGAAGCGGGGCGTGTAGGCGTTGGCGAAGGCGGTCTCCCCCAGGGGAGCGGCGCGGCGCAGGAGGCCGTGCCCGGCGATGACCTCGCGGAGCGCCCGGTTGGGGAACCCCTGGAGGTGACGCCCGAGGAGGGCCTGGGCGTTGACGCCCGTCAGCAGGGAAGTCTGGCCGGTCGCGCTCTGGGGCAGGCCGGCGACGCCGAGGGCGGCGTCGAGCGGGACCATCCGCCCCCCGAAGGGGACCGGCCCCCCGCCCTCTCCTCCGAGGGCTCCCAGGACCCGGGGCGCGTCCCGCGAGAAGGGGTTCTGGTCTCCAGCCTCGCCGATCCCGACGCCGTCCAGGAAGAGGAAGAGCAGGCCCACCCTCAAGGCTCCTTGGGGACATCGCCGAAGACCCGGGCGGCGGCCTCGGTGAGCCCTTCCAGGTCCTCTACCACCGGCCACGCGGGGAGACCTTGCAGGAAGAGCCGCCCGTAGGGCCGCCGGTGCAGCCGGGAGTCCAGGACGGCCAGAAGCCCCCGGTCCTCCCGGCTCCGGATGAGCCGGCCCAGACCCTGCTTCAGCGCCAGGATCGCCTTGGGCACGTGGTAGGCCAGAAAGGGGTCTTCCCCTTCGGCGGCCATCGCCTCCGAGCGGGCCTCCACCAGCGGGTCTCCCGGGCTGGGGAAGGGCAGCTTGTCGATGATGACGCAGCTCAGGGCGTCCCCCTGGACGTCCACGCCCTGCCAGAAGCTGGCCGTCGCGAAGAGGACGGAGGAGCGGTCCCGCCGGAATTCCTCCAACAGGAGCGCCCGCGAGGACTCCCCCTGGAGCAGGACCCGGTGGGGGATGCGGTCCCTGAGCCGGCCGTGGACGGCGCGCATGTTCCGGTGGCTGGTGAACAGGACGAACGCCCGCCCGTCGCAAAGCCCGAGCAGCGTTTCGATGACCGGACAGATGGCCCCCAGCCACGCCGCCGTATTGGGGTCCGGGAGATGCTTGGGGACGAACAGGACGGCCTGCCGGGGGTGATCGAAGGGGGAGGGCAGGATCATCTCCCCCGCTCCGTCCAGCCCCAGGCGGCCGCGGATGTAGTCGAACGTCCCGCCCGAGCTCAGCGTGGCCGAGGTCAGGACGACGCTCTTCACGCGGTTGAACAGCTCTTCCCGCAGGACGCCGCTCACGTCGATGGGGGACGCCGAGAGGCTTGCGCCTCTCCCGCGGGCCTGCACCCACGAGACGTGCGCGGCGTCCTCCATCCGCAGGATGAAGTCGATCTCCCCGGCCAGTTCCAGGGCGCGGCGCGCGACGCCCCGCAGGCCCTCGCCCTCGGATCCTTCCGCCGCGCGGGCGAGCGAGGAGAGGGCCGCCGTCAGGGACTGGGCGGCGGCCGAGAGGGCCGGCGTCACGTCCTGGGGGCGCAGGCGGCGGCGCTCGCCTCCGTCCTCCTCCTGGGGGGCGGGGTCGGCCTTCTTCCCCGGGCCCCCCCCTCCTCCCGCGGACCGGAACAGGGGAAGCGCGCCCGCCAGGGAAGAGAAAAAGGCGTCGGACGCCCGGGCCAGCTTCGCCAGGACGTCCGCCACTTCCTTTTTTGGGTCCCGCGCGGCCGACTCCCGGAGGGCGTCCCTGGCCAGCTCCTCGATGCGGCCCCGGCTCACGGTGACGCCGAAGTAGTCCGTGGCCACGTCCTCCAGCGCATGGGCCTCGTCGAAGACCACGGCGTGATAGCGGGGGAGCACCCGGCCCGGGAAGTTCTCCCCGCTGGCGCGCAGCCGCAGGTTCAGGTCCGAGAAGAAGAGGTGGTGGTTGACCACAACCACGTCCGCCGCGGCCGCCCTCTGCCGGGCGCGCTGAAGGAAGGGCTCGCCGGACTCGGCGCAGAGGGGGCCGTCGCACACCTCGGCGGAGCAGCAGATGTCCCGCCAGGGCGAGAAGTCCTCGGGCACCCCTTCCGCTTCCGCGATGTCCCCCGTCGCCGTCCTGCCGGCCCACTCGCGGACGCGGCGGAAGAGCGTCGCTTCCTGCCGGGACCGGAAGGCCGGGCGCTCGAGAAAGCCCCGGTATCGGCGGGGGCAGAGATAGTTGTGCCGTCCCTTGAGGAGGCAGACCCGGAAGGTGCGGCCGAGGGCCGCTTCCAGGATCGGCAGGTCTTTGTGGAGGATCTGGTCTTGCAGGTTCCGGGTCCCGGTGGAGACGATGACGCGCTGGCCCAGCAGAACGGCGGGCCCGAAGTAAGCCAGCGTCTTGCCCGTCCCGGTGCCGGCCTCCACGAGGAGCCGTCCTCCCTCGCGCAGGACGTCGGCCACTGCCGCCGCCATCTCGACCTGGGAGGGGCGATGCTCGTACCGGGGCAGGGCCCGGACGAGGCGCCCCCCTGGCCCGAACAGCTCCTCCGCCAGCCGCTCACCGTAGGTGGGCTCTGCCATCGTTCCTCTATCCCGCTGGGCGACCTCGCTCCGGAGATGTCGGAAGCGGCCGGGAGGGTCAGAAAGACCGCCCCGCCGCCGCCACGAACGGGATGAGGTCTTTCATGAGCTGGGCGAATTTCTGCGGCTTCAGCGACTGCGCCCCGTCGGACAGGGCCTCGGCCGGGTTCGTGTGCACCTCGATCATCAGCCCGTCGGCCCCGGCGGCGATGGCGGCCCGGGACAAGGCGTTCACCAGCCGCCAGTTGCCGCTGGCGTGGCTGGGGTCGACGACGATGGGCAGGTGTGTCTCGCTCTGAAGGACCGGGACGGCGGAGATGTCCAGGGTGTTGCGCGTGGCGGTCTCGAACGTCCGGATCCCGCGCTCGCAGAGGATGACGTTGGGGTTCCCCTCCGAGAGGATGTACTCGGCCGACATCAGGAACTCCTCCAGCGTGGTCATCATCCCGCGCTTGAGGAAGACGGGCTTTTTGGCCTGCCCGACCCGGCGGAGCAGGGGGAAGTTCTGGATGTTGCGGGCCCCGATCTGGAAGACGTCCGCGTAGCGCTCCACCAGGTCCACGTCCTCCGGGTTCATCACCTCCGTGACGACGGGAAGGCCGGTTTCCTCCCGCGCCTCGGCGAGGTACTGGAGCCCCTCCTCGCCGAGCCCCTGGAAGCTGTACGGAGAGGTCCTGGGCTTGAAGGCGCCGCCGCGCAGCATCGTCGCGCCGGCGTCCTTGATCAGGCGGGCGATCTCGATGATCTGCCCCCGGCTCTCGACCGAGCATGGGCCGGCGATGACGGCGATCTTCTCGCCCCCGACGGCCGCCCCGTCCACCTGGACCACCGACCTCTCCGGGTGGACCTGGGAGGAGGCCAGCTTGTAGGGCTTGAGGATGGGAACCACGCTCTCGACGCCGGCCATGACCTGCAGGGCCTGAAGGCGGGCTTTTCCGCGCTCGTCCCCCACGGCCCCGACGACGTTTCGCTCCACCCCCTCGATGACGTGGGACCGGTAGCCCATTTCCTGCACCCGCCGGATGACGGCGTCCAGTTCATCGCGGGTGGCGCCTGCTTTCATGACGATGATCACTTCCGGAGTCTCCCCAAAAGGAAAAAAGCCGCGGAAAGTGCCCGCGGCTTCCAGGACGTTCTGGTTCGCGCGGCCGCGGGGCGGGTTCGTCCGCCCGCGGCCGGGGAGTGTTCCGTCCGGCGACAGGCGGACTACCGAAAGCCCTCAAAGAAGTAGCATTCGGACGGAAAACGGCGGTACCCCATCTCCTCTCCCTCGATATCTCTGGATGCCGTAGAGTTTTTATTGTGTAACTGGCGGATTGTCAAGGAGATTCGCAGCCGGGCGAAACCGCCGGGGGGTTCGGCGGAATCCCCGGCAGGCCCCCCTCCCGCGCGGGACGTCCCCGCTGGCGGCCAGCGACGCGCTCTTTTCATGGGAGAAGTCTTCTATCCGGGGGCTTTGACTGAAACCTGCGGCGCTGATAAATTCCAGTGGCGTGAGGGACCCTGGACTTGTCGCCTTTCCCGTGAGTGGTGAATGACGAAATCGTGAAACCCGGATCTGGCCCGAATCCAAGACGTTTCGCCCTGGTGGTGGCGGCCCTTTTGGTTTCCCTCCTCCCCTCGGGGTGCGGGGGGAAAGCCGTTCCGAGCCCTTGGGGCCAGGAGGTCCATCAAACCGGCCCCGTTCAAGAGCCAGGCGCGCTCCGGTCCGCCCTGGAATGGGGCCGTCAGCACGCCCGGACGGCCGAGGCGGCCCTGGGGGAATATTACGAGTTCACCGCGCGGGCGGGGGATCCCCTCCAGCGGGCGCGCGTCCGCACCCGCTGGAGCCGCCTCGCGCGTCACGCCGCAGAGCGCGCGCGCGCCTCCCTGGAACCCGATCCCGGGACCGTCGAGCGAATCCTCCAAGGCCCGCCCTTGACCCTCACCCTCATGATGCGGGGATTCCACAAGGACCTGGTCTCCAAGCTGGACATGGTGCTCGTCCAGGGGGACCGCAGGGTCTATGCGCCCGCGCTCCGGCGGAGCGCTCCGCGCGCGCTCACCGAGGGCGGCAGGATCACGGCCTATGAAGGGGAGCTGGAGGGAGACTTCCCCCTGAAAGAACTGGACCCCGGAAAGTCCGCCGCCCTGGAGGTCCGGCTGGAGGACGGCTCGCTCCTCTTCTTCGACATTCCCCTGGCGCGGCTCAAGTAAGCGCTCTGTCGGCTTCCGCTGCGCGGGGCCGGTTGCGCCCGAATGGTCCGTCCGCGAAGGGGCTGCGTGAGCCGTTCTCACCCGGCCCATCGGAAAGAGCTTCCGCGCCGTCGCCGTCCGCATAACTCATTGTGAAAAAAGGGCTAGAAAAAACGCGTTGAAAAATCCGGCCGGCATCCTAAATTGACCAAAGGCAAGGCAGGGGAACACGGCGTATTTCTTTGGGAGGGTGCGCTGATGAAACACTGTCTTGACATACCTGGCTTCCCACCGTGGTTCCGTTTCTTTCCGCTCCAGCCGTTTTCGGTTTTCAGTTCCGTCGTGGAGGTCGGGGTCTGACCCTTTTCGGGTCGGGCGCTGCAATCACCGGGGGAACACCTGTTATGCCGCATCCCTGGTGTCGCCGCCCGCGGGCCCGATTGCCGAAGGTCGGAAGGGCGACCCTGACCGCCCTGACTCTGTGGAGTCCGGGGAGTGGGAAGCAGAAACCGGCACAAACGAGCTCTTCGTGGTGAAGGGAGGCCATGCAGGGGCCTGCACCAAAGGTCTTCGCCGCGCGGCTCATCGGATGGGCGAGAGAAGTTTCTCGCTGTGTCCGAAGGGAGGGAAGGGAGATGAACAAGCGAATCGTTTCGGGTCTTCTGACGGCAGCTTGGTTGGGCTTTGGCGTGATGACGGGTCCGGGGCTGAGCCGGGCGCAGACGGAATCGGACGTGAGCGCCGAGGCCTCCCGGATGGACAGTCAGGCGGCAAGGCAAGGAGAGTCCCGAGCGACGGATAAAGTCAGCGGGCAATTCAACTCTTTCCTCGGGGAGGATTCCAAGGCCGTCGTGACGGGGTTGCGCAACGGCACGCCCATCACCCTGACGCGCACAACCCAGCAGCCGGACGGCTCGACCGCCACAACGACGACCACCATCGATCCGCCCCCGAAGGGGAAGATGGGGTTCGGCGAAGTCTCCATCGCTCTCGCGCTGGCCAAGGAGCAGCTGAGCCAGGCGGGCGTCACCCAGCCGACCCCCGAGCAGCTCAAGGCCGCCCTCACGGGGGGGACCGTGACAAGCTCTGACGGCAAGACCACCGAGCTCCAGGGCGTGCTGACCCTCAGAGGCCAGGGGATGGG
>JACPRG010000027.1 GCA_016190025.1 Candidatus Tectimicrobiota bacterium | reverse complement strand
GCCGTCAGTCGCCCTTCAGGTCCTACATGACTTGAGGAAGCGGAATGGCACAGCCGGATATTGAGCCGCGGTCCCCCCCTCGGCGCCCGAAGGCCGCCCGCCCGGGCGGAGCGGGGTCTTGCGTCCGGTTCCCGAACGGGCGTTTCTTCTATGCTAAGCGAAGGAGCCGCATCGCGCAACGGCGGGGAGTCTTCCCCCTCCGCGAGGTCTCAGGCCCCCTTTCCCCGGGTCATCGAGCCGGCGGGGAGAGCGGCCGTCCGAGCCCCGGTTGACGGTCCTCCCGGCCGGGACGATAATAAATGGGTAAACCTTCACGCGGGGGTGCCTCGCCTTGCGCCGCATCTACATGGACCACAACGCGACGACGCCGATCCGGCCCGAGGTCCTGGAGGCCTTTCTTCCGTTCTATCGGGAACACTTCGGCAATCCCTCCAGCGTCCACACCGAGGGGCAGGAGACCCGCGCGGCGGTGGAGGAGGCCCGCGAGAAAGTGGCCGCCCTGATCGGCGCGAGGCCGCGGGAGGTCGTCTTCACCGGGTGCGGGACCGAGTCGGACAACATGGCCATCCGCGGCGTCCTGGCGGCCCACCCGGACAAGGGACGGCACATCGTCACGACGGCCATCGAGCACCCGGCCGTCCTGGAGACCTGCCGATACCTGGAGAGTCAGGGCGCCGAGGTCGCCTACGTGCGCGTCGGGCGCTCCGGCGTCGTGGACCCGGAGGACGTGGCCAAGGCCATCCGCGGGGGCACCCTCCTCGTGAGCGTGATGCACGGGAACAACGAATCGGGCTGCGTACAGCCCGTGGAAGAGATCGGAAGGATCGCCAAGGAGCGGGGGGCGATCTTCCACTGCGACGCGGTTCAGACGGCGGGCAAGGTCCCCATCGACGTGAACGCCATGCACGTCGACCTCCTCGCCCTCTCGGGCCACAAGCTGAACGCCCCCAAGGGGATCGGCGCCCTGTACGTCCGGGAGGGGACGCCGATGGACGCCCTGGTGACGGGCGGCCACCAGGAGCGCAACCGCCGCTCGGGCACCGAGAACGTGGCCGGCATCGTCGCCCTCGGCAATGCCTGCGAGCTGGCGATGCGGGAGAGGGAGGAGGAGTCGGCCAGGCTCCGGCGGCTCCGGGACCGCTTGCAGGAGGGGCTGCTGGAGCGCATCCCGGAGGTGGAGGTCAACGGAGACCTGGCGCGCCGCCTCCCCGGGACGCTCAACGCGAGCTTCCGCGCCGTGGGCGGGGAGCCCCTGCTGATCAACCTGGACCTGGCGGGCGTCGCCGTCTCCACGGGGTCGGCCTGCGCCAGCGGGAACACCGAGCCCTCCCACGTCCTGAAGGCCATGGGGGTCCCCAAGGCCCTGATCGAGGGATCGCTGCGCTTCAGCCTGGGCTGGGGCAACACCCAGGAGGACGTGGACTACGTCATCGAGATTCTGCCGGGCATTGTTTCTCGCCTGCGGGCCATCTCGGGGAAGTGGACCGAGGAGAAGGTCAGGCCCTGAGCCCCGCCTGGATGCGCGAAACCGGGGCGGGCGGCTCGCCCTCCGGAAAGAAAGGCCGGCGCCCGTGGCCCCCAAGGACAACGAATCCCTCCGAAGCCCTCAGTTCATCGATCACCTGACCCACCCGCGGAACCCCGGCGAGCTGGACGACCCGGACGCCGTCGTCACGGTCGGGAACCCCGTCTGCGGCGACGAGCTCAAGCTCTTCCTGAAAGTCGAGGACGGGCGGATCGCCGACGCGCGCTTTAAGGCCTACGGCTGCGCGGCGGCCCTGGCCGCCAGCTCCCTTCTGACGGAGATGATCAAGGGGAAAACCCTGGAGGAGGCCCGGGCCATCACCTCCCAAGACATCGCCGAGGGTCTGGGCGGCCTGCCCAGGCACAAGGCCCACGCGGGAGACCTCGCCGAGGACGCCGTCCGCCAGGCGCTGGAGCAGCTGAAGAAGTAGAGGCCGGCCGCAGCCCGTTTTCTATCGCTTCGGACGCCGCAGATTGGTCCCGCCTTCCCGCACCGAATACAACCCTGTCCCCGAGATCAGTCGTCGGGGACCGGCGCCTTTCGCTTCAAGTACCGGCTGCTCTTCATCGCCAACGCCCTCAAGCAACACCCCATCGGCCTGGAGGAGGTCGACGACGGCATCTGGTCCATCTACTTCCACCGTGTG
>JACPRG010000005.1 GCA_016190025.1 Candidatus Tectimicrobiota bacterium | reverse complement strand
GGAGGACGTGGTGATCCCCGATCCCGTGACCCGCCTCGGAAACGGGTCGATCGCCTATCCCTTCGCCGCCCAGGTGGCCGAGGTGGAGGTGGACGCCGAGACGGGGGAGGTGAAGCTGGTTCAGATGTGGGCCGCTCACGACTCCGGCCGGATCATCAATCCTCTGACGGCCGAGGGGCAGGTGGAAGGCGGGGTCCTGCAGGGGATCGGCTGGGCGCTGATGGAGCAGTACAAGTTCGAGGACGGCTGCGTGGCCAATCCCAGCTTCTACGACTACCGCATCCCCACCATGTCTGACGCCCCGCCCATCCACGTCGAGTTCGTGGACAACATCGAGCCGCGGGGTCCCTACGGGGCGAAGGGATTGGGGGAGCCCTGCATCGTGCCCACGGCGGCGGCCATCGCCAACGCCGTCTCGCACGCCATCGGCGCCCGGGTGACGAGCCTGCCGATGACGGCCGAGACGGTCATGGGGCTCCTTGCGGATCGGGGATCTCCCCGCGGGGATCCCGCCGGCGTTTGAGCAATTCCCCGGCCCGGCGCTGGACCGTCCGGGCCGGACGGCGACGACCGAGGAAAGGAGCCTGGACCCCGGAGCGGGGGGTCTGACAGGTTCCGATCCAATGGCTTCACAGAGAGATGGCTTAGGAGAGGAGGCCCGTCATCATGAGTCCTCGCGTATCGGTGAATCTTCAGGTCAACGGGCAAAAGCGCGCCGCGAACGTGGACGCCGACCTGCCGCTGGTCCGGTACCTGCGGGACGAGCTGCGCCTGACCGGGACGAAGGTGGGCTGCTCTCCGGGCGATGCGGATTGCGGTGCCTGCACGATCCTCGTCGACGGCCAACCCGAGCTCGCCTGCGCGCTCAAGATGGGGGCGCTGGAAGGGCGGTCCGTGGAGACCATCGAAGGGGGATCCCCCGACCTATCGCTGGACCCGGTCCAGGAGGCCTTCGTCCGGAGCGGCGCCATCCAGTGCGGGTTCTGCATCCCGGCCTACGTCCTCGCCGCGCGGGCGCTCTTGAAGGCCCGCCCGAATCCCTCGGTCGACGAGATCAAAGAGGCCCTGAACGGCATCCTCTGCCGGTGCACGGGATACAAGAAGGTGGTGGACGCCGTTCGGGCCGCGGCGCACTTCCTCTCCCGCGGGATCTGGCCGGAGGGTTTTGGAAAGTCCTCCCTGGAGGAGAGCGGCCACGCGGTACGGCGGTCCGTCATCAAGAAAGACGCCGTCGACAAGGTGACCGGCCGGGCCGTCTTCGCCGACGACGTCTATCTGGAGAACATGCTCTACGGCAAGCTCCTCTACAGCGAGCGCCCGTCCGCCCGGTTCACGCTGGACGCCTCCGAGGCGGAGAGATCCCCCGGCGTGGCTGCCGTCCTGACGGCCGAGGACGTCCCCGGCGCCAACCGCATGGGCGTGCGCGTCAAGGACAAACCCGTCTTCGCCGCGGAGAAGGTCCGGAGCGTCGCCGACGTCTTGGCCGCCGTCTACGCCGAGACGCCGGAGCAGGCGGAGCGGGCGGTTCGAAAAATCAAGGTCCGCTATGAAGACCTGCCCGGCGTGTACGACCCCGTCGAGGCCTTGTCGCCGGACGCCCCGCGGGTTCACGAGGACCACCCCACGGGGAATATTCTTCACCAGGTGGAGCTGGATCGGGGGGACGTGGACAAGGCCTTCGCCGAGGCCCACCTGGTAGTGGAGGGCGATTACACCTGCTCCCGGATAGACCACGGCTTCCTGGAGCCGGAGTCCGGGGTGGCGTACGTGGATGAGCGCGGCGTCGTGACCCTCATGATCGCCTCCCAGTGCCTCTTCATGGACCGGGACGACCTCTGCGGGGCCATCGGCCTGCCGAAGGAAAAGATGCGGGAGATCGTCCTTGCCATCGGGGGCGCCTTCGGCGGGAAAGAGGACCTCTCCCTTCATCCCTACCTGGCCCTGGGGGCCATGCGCACCGGGCGGCCCGTCAAACTGACCAACACCCGCGCCGAGTGCCTGTTGAACCACCACCGCAAGCATCCGATGCGCATGCACTACAAGACGGCCGTGGACCGGGAAGGCCGCCTCACGGCGGTGGAGACCCGGATCCTGGCCGACGGCGGGGCCTACGCCTATACGGGCCCGTGGGTCATCGGCAACTCCACGATGTTCTCCGCGGGTCCCTACGAAGTCCCCAACGTCCGGCTCCAGGGAACCCGGGTGTACACCCACAACATCCCCTGCGGGTCGTTCCGGGGCTTCGGGATCAACCAGGTGAGCTTCGCCATGGAGAGTCAGATGGACATCCTCGCCCGGCGCCTCGGGATGGACCCCTTCGAGCTGCGGCTGAAAAACGTCCTCAAGAGGGGGTCGGGCATGCCCACCGGGGTGAGCCTGAACTGCACCGTCGGGATCCGGGAGTGTCTGGAACGTCTGCGGGAGGCGGTCCGGCGCGAGACGCCGTTCGCCCCTCGAAGCGGCGGGAAGGTCGGCGTCGGCGTGGCGGCAGCCTACAAGAACATCGGGGTCGGCCAGGGAAGGCCCGACAAGGCCACGGCGATTGTGGAGATGCTGGAGGACGGCGCGGTCCGGGTCCGCACGGGCGCCGCCGACATCGGCGGGGGCCAGAGCACCGTCATCTGCCAGATCGCCTCCGAGACCCTGGGGATCCCCTACGACCAGGTCGCGCTGATGACGCCCGACACCGAGCACACCCTGGACTGCGGCCGCACGGCCGGCTCCCGCCAGACGTACACGACGGGAAACGCGGTCCTGGGGGTCTCCCGGGAGTTCCGCAAGAAGCTCTTCGACTTCGTGGCCCGCCATTTCGAGATCTCCCCGGAGGACCTCACGTGGGAGGACGGCCGCGCCTTCCGCGCGCGGGACGGCAAGGTGATCGCCACGAACCGGGAGGTCGCGGCCCTCGCCCGCTCCCAGGGGGAAGACCTGACCACCCAATACCAGTATCTCTGCCCGCAGACCTATCCTCCCGTCCTGGACCCCGAGGCGGAGCTCGGCATTCACCCGAAGGACTACCGCAACTACCACAGCTTCACGTTCGTCGCCCACGTGGCCGTGGTGGAGGTGCACGAGAAGACCGGCGAGGTGGACGTCCTCAAGGTGTTTGCGGCCACCGACTGTGGCCGCGCCATCTATCCCCTGGGGATCGAAGGGCAGGTGGAGGGGAGCGTCCTGCAGGCCCTCGGCTACGCCCTGTCGGAGGAGTACGTGGTCGAGAACGGGATCCCCAAAACCTGGACCCTCACGCAGCTGGGGATCCCAAGGTTCAAGAAAATGCCGGAGATCGTCCCCTTCCTGGTGGAAGAGGCGGAGCCGGAGGGACCGTACGGGGCGAAGGGGATCGCCGAGGCCTCTCTTCTGCCGGGCGCGCCCGCGATCATCAACGCCATCTATGACGCCGTCGGGGTCCGGGCGAAGGACCTGCCTCTCAAGCCCGGCCAGCTCCGCGATCTTTTGAAGAAGGCCCGGAGGGAGAAATCGGCGCCGGTCGGGACCGCGTGAGTCTCTCGCTGGTTGCCCCCGGCAAGGAGTTCCCTTCCAAGGGATTACGGGTCTTTTCCCGGCGGAAGAAACGGCTGTGAGAGGAAAGACCGCCGCTGGAGGCTCCCGGTGCCGGGCGGTCCGGCCCTTCCGCGGCACCGATGGGCCGGGCGTCACGACGGCTCACCTCAGCGCCTTCTGCAGGAAATCCCGGACATCCGCCCAGTAGGCTCCGACGGAGTAGAAGAGCCTGTGCCCGCACGGCGGCCCCGGCCCCGGTCGGCAGTCCGAAGGTCCTTCCGCGTAAAGCCGATAATCGACCGCCTTCCCGCCGCGCTCCAGCGCGGCCCGGAGCCTCTCGCTCCCCTCCAGGATGGCGGCGTCATCTCCCCGCGCCATAAGGAGCTGAAGGGGCGCCCGGATGCCCGACACGTCATGGGATGCGGCCTCCAACTCCCCCCCCGGTCCGGGGGCTGGGGCCAGGAGAACGAACGCCTTCGCCGGAAGACTGCCCTCGGCCGCCAGAAGCGTCAGGAGGGCGCCCCGCGAGAACCCCGCAACGGCCACCCGGGCGGGGTCCGCCTCTTTCAATCTCCAGACGTGGTCGAAGGCGTCGCGGACGATCGCTCCTTGCCGGGCGAGGGACTGCAACCCCCCGCGCACCGGGAGAAAAGCGAGGAAGCCGTCCTCGGCAAGCGCATGGCAGAAAGAGTCCAGGGAGTAGCCCCGCTCGAAGGCCCCCGAAAGGCCGTGGAGGTCCACGACCATCCCGTGATGGAAGATCACCGCCGCGAAGGGCGGACTCCCCTTCTTCGGCCGGCAGAGAAGCGCGGCGTGCTCCGCTCCGCCGGCCCGGAACCGGACGTTTTCGACGGAAGCACAGCCGGCGACCCAGAGAAGGGCAAAGACCGAAACCAGGAAGAGTCTTACTGCCGCCCTTTTCGTTTCACCCATCGGGTTCCCCCGCTCTCAGGTGGCCGGGGAGGCCAACGGCTGGATTGTACAGGGAAAAATGGCCTTCGGTGTCCCGAATTGATGATCCGGATGAGAAATCCGGCGATCTCTTCCCGGATCGGGAGGGTGCGCGGATGATAATGATGACATCCGTTTGGATGGGAGGAACGGGCGGACGGAGCGCGCGAGGGCTGGATTCCTCGTCGGGCAAGTTCCGTTTCCATCAGCAGAATTTCGACGCTAGGACATCGTGACCAAAGAGGCTCCGCTGGAGATGAGAAGAACCCCGATGACCATACGGAAATTGAGTCGTTCCACCTCTCGAAAGAAGAACCAGGAGAAAACCAGGGTGAACAGGGGGACCGTGCAGATCAGGGGCATCACGATGGAGAGGGGCGCTCTTTGGAGAGCGGCGAAAAAGCCGAGTTGAGCCACGCACGTAAAGAGTCCGCTGGCGAGGAAGTACCCAACGCCCTGGCGATTGAGCCGGATTCGATGTTCCTGAGGGAGAAGAGGGTACCAGAGGGAGGTGACGAGAAGGGTGCCGATCGCCGCCATGGAGAGGCCCGTGCTTAAGCTGGGGATCAGGGTGATCCCTACCTTCCGAAGGGTCGCGGCGACTCCGAGCGTGAGGGTGGCGAGCAGCGCCAGAATGAAGTAATGCCAGACCGATTTCCCGTTCGATTTGTTTTGGATCGCGGACCGTTGTTCGCTTGTCAGGCAGGTCACCCCGGCCATGATCAGGAGCGTCCCCAAATAAACCGGGAGTGCGGGCCGCTCACCCAAGAAGGCGACGGCAAGGATGACCGCGATCAGGGGCGCGGCGTTCGAGATCGTCACCGAGCGGGAGAGGCCGATCCTTTCAAAACTCATCGTGAGCAACGTTCTGGAAAGTCCCGGCGAGGCGATGCCCGCCGCGACCAATATCAGGAGACCCTGATACGAGAACCCTGCTTTCGGGAAAGTGGCAAGGGCGATGGGTGCAAAAATCGTCAGCGTCACGACTGCCAGGGCCAGGGTGCTTGTGATCGGCGTTGATGTGCGCAGGCCGTAGCGGAGGGTTACGTTGCCCACGGAGAACATCAGGGCGGCGAGGATCGAAATGATTTGCGCTGCCAAGATAGGGTTCATATATCACGCGTCGCGGGCGCGGAAAACGCCGATGGCAGAAGCTCTTCTCCCGCCCTTCCGCCGTCTGGCTCGAAGTTCCTGGAGTAGACGCCCTCTCACGAAGCGCTCTTCGGGAAAGGGAACGCCCCCTTCCCGGGCGAGGAGCGTTCCAATCCCCCTCTGAGAGTCGGTCCCCTCCCTGAAGGTATTGTAGTCCACTTGGCCGGGCGCGGGGTTTCTTCCCACCGTCTCCTCGGAAATTTTGGCGCGGGGGCCTTTTGTCACGCTTTCGTGACCAAGGCGGGGCCTTCGGGCGTCCGCTCGGCCCTGCCATGCGAGTTCCCAGAGAGGCAGGTCGCTGTGAATTGAAGCGGCTCTCGATGGTGCGGAAGCAGTGGGGGTCGAGCGCCGGATCTCCCCTCGAGCCTTTCCGTGCAGAACACTCCCCGCCCAGTACCCTTGATTCTCTCCATTTCTCTTCGCTGACGGTTTTGTGCGTGATGAGGGCTTTCGTTTCCCGGTCGCATTGACAAGTCAACGGCAATATGAGAGATTTTTTTCACACTGAGCAGCGCTTTGGTTCAACGAAGTTCATGCCGCTCCCATTCCCGCAGAGGTCCCGGTGAAAGACTTGAGAGCGACCATCGAAGATGTTGCTTCACGCTCGCCCGAAGATGTCATCCGCGTCGGGAGGCCGGTCGACCCCCGCCTGGAGGCGACGGCGATCGTCGCGCGGCTGGAACGGGAGCACCGTTTTCCCGTTCTGGTCTTTGAGGACGTCCGGGGCTCGGATTTCCCGGCGGTGTGCAACGTCATGGCCGATCGGCGGCGGGTCGCGTGGTCTCTGGGGGTCGAGGAGACGGAGCTGCTGGAAACCATCGCTCGCCGGGAGGCTCGGCCCATCGCCCCGCGGCGGGTGAAGGACGGCCCGGTGCACGAGGTCATCCGGAAAGGGAGGGATCTAGACGTCCGGGCGCTCCCCGTTTTCACCCACAACGACGACGATGACGCCCCTTACATCACCGCAGGGATCGCCGTCAGTCGGGACCCGGAGACCGGCAAGGTCGATTTGGGGATCTTCCGCAACCGGCTCATCGATGAGCGCCACATCGGGCTTTACTACAGTTGGGGGAAACAGATTCAATTTTTGCACAGGCGGGCCGAAGAGAGGGGGGAGCCCCTGCCGGTTGCGATCGTCCTGGGCGCCCATCCCGCTCTCTATCTGGCCTCTCAGGGCCTCGCGTCCGTGGCGGCGGGGGATGACGAGTACGAGGTCGCGTCCGGGCTCCTGGGAGAACCCATCGATCTCGTCCCGTGCCGGACGATCGATCTGGAAGTACCGGCCGGCGCGGAAATCGTCCTGGAGGGGGAACTGCTCCCGGGACAGCGGGAGCAGGAAGGTCCGTTCGGAGAGTTCACCGGATACTACGGGCAGATCGTGAGCCGGCCGGTGATGCGGCTGAGCGCGATCACCCATCGGAAGGGCGCCTACTATCAGACCATCGCCTCCGGCTTGGCCGAGCACATCTTTCTGGCGCTCCCGGCGCGCGAAGCGGCCTTGCTACGCGAGCTGCGCAAGGTGGTCCCGACCGTGCGCTCGGTCCGCTTTCCCACCGAAGGAGTCGGGTACGTGGTCTACATCGCCATGGAGAAGGTCAACGAAGGGGACTCGAAAAACGTCCTCCTCTTCACCCTGGGCCGGGACCCCATGCTGAAGATCGCCGTTGTGGTGGACGACGATGTGGACGTGGGGAACTCCAGGGAGGTGAACTGGGCCATCGCCACGCGGGTGCAGGGCGACCGCGACATCCTCCTGGCTCCGGGTGCGCGCGGGAACCGGCTGGACCCGACGTCCCAGGACATCACCCGGATGGCGCGGGACGGCCTGGTCACGAAGGTCGGGATTGACGCCACCTGTCCCATCGGCTACGGTTATGAATGGCCGAAGCGGCTTTCAAACCGACTCGCGGATCAAATCGACCTGAATGAAATCGTGGGCCGGGAAGGGGGGCGCCGTTCCCTCGCCGGAGGGCGTTGAGGGAAAGGGGTTCCGCTCCGCGTCAGAGGCCCGGCTCGGGAAGATTCACAGGGTTGCGTAACTATGAGGAGGGCGTTTTTCATGCGTTGGCCGACATGGAGCTGGAAGGCGCTGATCGGGGTTGGCGTGTCTCTTCTCTCGCTTTCCGTCCCCGCTCGGGCCGAGCGGGTCGCCGTGATGATGGACTGGATCCTGAACGGCAAGCATTCGCCTTTTTTCGCGGGAGTTAAGCAGGGGTTCTACAAGGCGGAAGGCTTGGATGCGGAGATCCTCGGGGGCAAAGGCTCGGGGAACACGGTCAAGGAGGTGGGCGCCGGAAAGATCGACTACGGTTTCGCCGACGCGAGCGCGCTGATCGTGGGACGGGCCCAGGGCCTCCACACAAAGCTTCTCAGCGTGATCCACGACAAGTCTCCGCACGCGATCTTCTCCCTCAGAAAGAACGGCCTTAAGAAGCCGACCGACTTCCGGGGCAAGAAGTTCGGCGGATTCGAGGCCGATGTCGTCCGGATCATCTTCCCGGCTTTCGCCCAGGCGAACGGATTCCAAGGGAGCGACGTGGAGTGGATCAGCATGCCGCCGGCGGCGAAGGTGCCGAGCCTTCTCTCGGGCCGCGTGGACGCCATCACGAACTTCGTGACGGACGCGCCCGCCATTGTCGCCAGCGGCCAGAAGGTGAACCTGGAAATTTCCATCATGCGGATGGCTGACCACGGGGTGGACCTCTACTCCAACGGCCTCCTGGCGGCGGACGGGCGCGTTCAGACAAACAAAGACCAGGCGGGCCGCTTCGTCCGCGCCAGCATGAAGGCGTGGGCGTGGGCCGTCGAACACCCGAAGGAGACCATCGACATCTTCAGCGCCCAGACGCCAACCCTCGCCCGCGCCATCGCGGAAAAGCAGCTCGCCGTCGCCATCGACCTGTTGCTGTCCGACCATTCCAAGACCTATGGGATCGGACACATCGACGAGGAGAAAATGCGGAAGACGATAGAGGTTTTGGCGAAGTACATGAAGCTTCCGCGCACGCCTTCGACCTCGGAGGTCTACACCAACCAGTTTCTGCCGAAACTCATACCGAGACAACGCTGATCCGGGAGGCGAACGTGACCCGCTTTGAGATCCTGGAACCCGAGAGCCTGGAAGAGGCCCTCGAACTGATGGCCCGGGAGGGTGAGGACGTTCCCGTGATGGCGGGCGGCGTGGCCCTGATGATCCTCATCAAGCAGCGCGTCGCCCGGCCCAGGCGGATCCTCAGCCTTCGGAAGCTGGACGGGCTGCGCGCCATCGCGCACGAGAAAGGGAGCGGTCTGCGGATCGGCGTCCTGGCGACCCATCGGGCCGTCGAGACCTCTCCCCTCGTCCGGGGGAAGTGTCCGGTCTTCGCGGACGCCGAGCACCTGGTGGCCAACGTCCGGATCCGCAACATGGGGACCCTCGGGGGTGACCTCTGCCACGGGGACCCCCACTCGGACCCCGCCCCGGTGCTGATCGGCCTCGGGGCCTCTCTCCGCTGCGTCGGCCCCGGCGGGGCGTCAAACCGGCGGACCATCCCCATGGAGGCGTTCTTCGTGGATTACCTGGAGACCGCCTTGCGGCCCGGAGAGCTGGCGACGGAGGTGGTCGTCCCGGACGCGCCGAAGGGGCTCCGGGCGGCCTATCTCAAACACACCCTCTCCACCTCCACCGACTGGCCGGCCCTCGGGGTGGCCGCCTTCGCCCGGGGGGATGGGGACGGGCGGGTGAGCGACCTCCGGCTCGTCCTCGGGTCGGTGGAGTCGAGGGCGCGGGAGATCCCGGGGGTGGCCGATCTGGCCCGCGGGAAAAACGGGGGAGAGGCGCTCTTCCGGAAGATCGGGGACTATGTCGCTTCCCAGGTCAATCCCCTGGAGGACGGCCGGGCCTCCGCCTGGTACAAGAGAGAACTGGTCAAGGTCTACGTCCGCCGCGCGCTGGAGCGCGTGTGGGCGGCGGGATAGGAGACAGAGGGTGGCAGAGGAAAGGAAGGCGTTTTCGATCGTCGGGACCTCCCCGCCGCGCCTGGACGGGGTCGAGAAGGTGCGGGGTCTTTCTCCCTACGCCATCAACGTCCAGGTGGCGGGGATGGTTCACGCCAAGGTTCTCCGGAGCCGCGTCCCCCACGCGAGGCTTCTCAAGGTGGACGCCTCGCGGGCGGAGCGGATGCCGGGCGTCATCGCCGTCCTGACACGGGACGACATCGTCGGCCGCAAGGACGTCAGCCCCTACTACGGCGTCGCCCTCCTGGACCAGTCCATCATCGCCGTGGACAAGGTGCGGTACGTGGGGGACCCGGTGGCGGCCGTGGCCGCGGTGGACGAGGAGACGGCGGAGGAGGCGCTGGAGCTCATCGAGGTCGTGTACGAGGAGTTGCCGGGCGTCTTCGACTCCCGGGAGGCCGCCGCCAAAGGCGCACCGATCCTCCACGACGAGTTCCGGCTGCCCGAGCGGGCCTACGGGGACCTGGCGAGCCTGAACAGCATTCCCAACTCCAACGTCCCGTATCACTTCAAGCTGCGCCGCGGGGACATCGAGAAGGGCTTTCGGGAATCGGACCGCGTCTTCGAGGACGACTACTTCGTCCCCATGACGCAGCACATGGCGATGGAGCCCCACGTGTGCATCGCCCAGTGGGACCACCGGGGGAAGCTCACCCTCTGGGACGGGACGCAGAACCCCTTCACGGTCCGGACGCTCCTCGCGGACCTGTTCCGGGTCCCCGTGACCCGGATCCGGGTGATCGTCCCCCACCTGGGTTCGGGATACGGCAGCAAGACCTACCCGAAGGTCGAGCCCATCGTGGCGATGCTGGCGAAGAAGTCGGGGAGGCCGGTCCGGCTGGAGCTGACACGGGAGGAGGTCTTTTACACCGTCACGAAGAACGGCGCCTGGGTGAACCTTCGGACCGGGGTAAAGAAGGACGGCCGCCTTCACGCGCGCAAGGTGACCATCCACTGGGACATCGGGGCCTACGCGGACGTCTCTCCCCGGGTCGTGAAGAACGGGGGATACGTCGCGGCCGGCCCGTACCAGATCCCTCACATCCACACGGACTCCTACTGCGTGTACACCAACAAGCCGCCGGGCGGGGCCTTCCGGGGGTTCGGCGCGCCCAAGGTGGCCTGGGCCCATGAATCCCAGATGGACGACATCGCCGCCGCCCTGGGGATGGACCCCCTCGAGATCCGGCTGAAGAACGTCGTGGAAGAGGGGACCATCTTCGCGACGGGCTCCCGGCTGCACAGCGTGGGGTTCAAGGAGGTCCTGGAGAAGACGGCGGAGGCCATCGGCTGGGGGAAGCCCAGCAAATCCTCCGCGGCGGGAAAGCCCAGGGGGAAGGGCATCGCCTGCATCATCAAGAGCACCCTGACCCCGTCGACCTCCTCGGCCTTCGTCAAGGTGAACGAGGACGGCACGGTGTCGCTTTTGTCGAGCACCATCGAGATGGGGCAGGGGGCCGACACCGTCCTCTCCCAGATCGTCGCCGAGGAGCTGGGCGTGAAGCTCTCGTCGGTCTATCGGGCCATGCCGGACACCGACGTCACCCCCTATGACCTGACGACCAGCTCCAGCCGCTCGACCTTCCACATGGGGACGGCGGTCCGCCTGGCGGCCATCGACGCCCGCGATCAGATCTTCGCCCTGGCGGCGCAGATGTTGGAGGTGAGCCCCGAGGACCTGACGGCGGCCGACGGCCGGGTCTCGGTGAAAGGGAACCCCGACCGGGGCCTCGGCATCGACGAGGTGATGCAGAACCACTTCAAGACGAAGGGCGGCAACCTCCTGGGCCGCGGGGTGATGAAGACCGAGGGGGGCAAGCTGGACAAGAACACCGGCCAGGCCGAGATCACCACGGCCTTCTGGTTCGTGGGGGCCTGCGGCGCCGAGGTGGAGGTGGACACCGACACCGGGGAAGTCAAGATCCTCGATTTCGTCAGCACGGTCGACGTCGGCCGGGCCATCCACCCGGCCCACTGCCTGGGGCAGATCGGCGGCGCCGCCGCGCAGGGGATCGGGCAGACCTTCTACGAGGAGCTCAAGTTCGAGAACGGCCAGCCCACGAACCCCAACCTGCTGGACTACGCCCTGCCTTCCTTCCAGGAGGCCCCCGACCGTTTCACCTCCATCATCGTCGAGACCCCTCACCAGAACGGCCCCTACGGGGCCAAGGGGGTGGGGGAGTCCTCCATCGGTCCCACGGCGCCGGCGATCGCCAACGCCATCTTCCACGCGGTGGGGGTGCGCCCCAAGCGCCTGCCCATCACCCCGGAGGACCTCCTGCGCCTGCTCCGGGAAAAGGAGGGAGAACGGATTTCATGAGCGCTCGGCCCCTGAAGCTTTCGGTGAACGGAAAGACCCGCGAGCTCGCGGTCCCGGACCACAGGCTCTTGCTGGACCTCCTGCGGAACGACCTCGGCCTGGTGGCGACCCGGGAGACGTGCGGCCTGGGGGCCTGCGGGGCCTGCACCGTCCTGCTGGACGGCGCGCCCATCGCCTCGTGCATCACCCTCGCCCGCTACGCCGAGGGCAAGGAGGTCACGACGCTGGAGGGGATCGCGCCCGATGACGGCCTGCATCCCGTCCAGAAGTCCTTTCTGGAGCACAACGCCTTCCAGTGCGCCTTCTGCACCCCGGGGATGGTCATGATGGCCTGCGCCTTGTTGAAGGAGAACCCCAGGCCCTCGGAAGCCGAGATCCGGGACTACATGGCGGGGAACATCTGCCGCTGCACCACCTACCACGAGATCATCCGGGCCATCCACGAGGCGCACCGCTTCGCTTAAAGGAACCCCATGACCCGCAGCCAGGAAGTGGACACCGTCGTTCGAAACGTCCGGGTCGTGACGCCCTCCGGGGTCTTGCGGGGCTCGGGCGTCGCCATTCACCAGGGCCGCATCGTGGCCGTCGGCGAGGAGGACCGCCTCCCCCCCGCCCGGAAAACCATCGACGGCGAGGGGAAT
>JACPRG010000024.1 GCA_016190025.1 Candidatus Tectimicrobiota bacterium | reverse complement strand
GTGGACTTGGTCTTCTTCCCGAACTCCGAGGTGGGCGAGTACTGCCCCTTGGTCAGGCCGTAGATCCGGTTGTTGAACAGCAGGACCTTGAGGTCCACGTTCCGGCGCATGAGGTGCAGGATGTGGTTGCCGCCGATGGAGAGGGCGTCCCCGTCCCCGGTCACGACCCACACGGAGAGGTCGGGGTTCGCCGTTTTGAGGCCGGTGGCGATGGCCGGAGCCCGCCCGTGGATCCCGTGGAACCCGTAGGTGCTCATGTAATAGGGGAAGCGGGCGGCGCACCCGATGCCCGAGACGAAGACGATCTTCTCCCGGGGGATCCCCAGATCCGGGAAGACGCTCTGGACCTGCGCCAAAATGGCGTAGTCTCCGCATCCGGGGCACCAACGCACGATCTGATCGGACGCGAAGTCTTTCTTGGTCGGCTTTGCCGTTTGCGTGCTCATGAGGCGAGCACCTCCTCGATTTTGTCCATGATTTCCGAGATCTTGAAGGGCTGGCCCTGGATCTTGTTCAGGCCGATGGCGTCCACCAGGTACTCCGCCCGGATGACCTTCACGAGCTGTCCCATGTTCATCTCAGGGACGAGCACCCTCTCGAAGCTGGAGATGATCTCCCCCAGGTTCCGGGGCAGCGGGTTGAGGTGGCGCAAGTGCACGTGGGATACCGACGCCCCCCGCGCCTGCAGGGCGCCCACGGCGGTCGTGATGGCCCCGTAGGTGCTCCCCCAGGCGATGACGAGCAGCTTGCCCCTGGGCGGCCCTTCCACCTCGGCCGAGGGGATGTCCTTGGCGATGCCCGCGACCTTGGCCGCCCGGGTGCGGACCATGTGCTCGTGGTTGGCCGGGTCGTAGCTGACGTTGCCCGTCACGTCCTGCTTCTCGATGCCTCCGATCCGGTGCTCCAGCCCCGGCGTGCCCGGTTTGACCCACGGCCGGGCCAGCGTCTCCGGGTCCCGCAGGTAGGGGAAGAAGCCTTGCGGGTCGGTGCGGAACTTGACCTCGATTTTCGGGAGATCCTCCACCGACGGGATCTTCCAGGGCTCCGAGCCGTTGGCCAGGTATCCGTCGGTCAGGAGGATGACCGGGGTCATGTACTTGACGGCGATCCGCGCGGCCTCAATGGCCACATAGAAACAGTCCCCCGCCGACCTGGCCGCCACGACGGGCACGGGCGAATCGCTGTTGCGCCCGTAGAGCGCCTGCAGCAGGTCCGCCTGCTCGGTCTTGGTGGGGAGCCCCGTGCTGGGGCCGCCCCGCTGCACGTCCAGGACCACGACGGGGAGCTCGGTCATCACCGCCAAGTTCATGGCCTCGGCCTTGAGGGCCATGCCGGGGCCGCTGGTGCCCGTCACGCCCAGGGCGCCGCCGAAGGCGGCGCCGATGGCGGCCGAGACGGCGGCGATCTCGTCCTCCGCCTGCACCGTGACCACGTCGTAATTCTTGTAGCGGGAGAGCTCGTGAAGCACGTCGCTGGCCGGCGTGATGGGGTAGCTCCCGTACAACAGCCGCAGACCCGCCAGCTTGGCCGCCGCGACGAACCCCCGGGCCACCGCCTCATTGCCGGTGATGTTGCAGTAGGTCCCCGGCGGCAGATGGGCCTCTCGGACCACGTAGGTGGTCTGGAAGATCTCGGTGTTCTCGCCGAAGTGATAGCCGGCGTGAAGGGCCCGGAGGTTGGCCTCCATGATCTCCGGCTGATTCTTGAACCGCGCCTCGATCCACGCGACGGTGTTTTCCATGGGGCGCTGGTACATCCAGAACATCAGCCCCAGGGCGAAGAAGTTCTTGCTGCGGTCCATGACGCTCGGCTGAAGGCCCAGGTCCCTCAGGGCCGCCTGCGTCATCTTGGTGACGTCGACCTGGAAGACGCGGTACCCGTTCAAGGTGCCGTCGGTCAGGGGGTCCGACTTGTAGCCCGCCTTGTCGTAGGCCTTCTGGTTGAAGGCGGAGGTGTTCAGGATGATCATCCCGCCGCGCTTGAGATCGCCCAGGTTGGCCTTCAAGGCGGCCGGGTTCATCGCCACGAGAACGTCCGGGCTGTCGCCGGGGGTGTGGACGTCGCGGCTGCTGAAGTTGATCTGGAAGCCGCTGACGCCCGCCAGGGTGCCGGCCGGGGCGCGGATCTCCGCCGGGAAGTCCGGCAGGGTGCTCAGGTCGTTTCCGGCGATGGCCGTGGCGCTCGTGAACCGTGTCCCGGTGAGCTGCATCCCGTCCCCCGAGTCGCCGGAGAAACGGATGGCGACCGTATCCACGGTCTCTACCTGCTTGTGGGGCGGACCTCCTCCATTGCCTTCCATCGACATGTCCGTCATCCTCTAATGCTTCCTCTCAAGGGGCGGAAGAAGAAAAACAACCCTCTCGCCGGCGCGGCTTCGGGCGACGAGACACCCTTTCCCCTCCGCACATTGCCGGGTTACTAATCAACTTAGCACAACCCGGGGGCTCGTTCAAATAAATTCAAAAACCGGGCAATGTCCCCGTTTCATTCGACGGAGAGGGGAAAAAACCGCCTCCCCCGCCTCGCCCCCCTGGCCAGACTCCTCTTTCGGGCTGTCCACCCCTCCGCAATCCGACCGCCTTGGGAACCCCTCCCATTTCAATTTGTCCGCCCCGCGGAGCCCTTCAACAGCCCTGCCATCGTGCTTCCCATCTCGGCCGGACTCTCGCAGACGGCCACTCCCGCGGACCGGAGCGCCTCCATCTTCTCGGCCGCCGTCCCCTTGCCGCCCGAGATGATGGCGCCCGCGTGCCCCATCCGGCGCCCCGGCGGGGCCGTGCGGCCGGCGATGAAGCCCACCGCCGGTTTCGCAAACCCGCCCGAGCGGATGAAATCGGCCGCCCCCTCCTCGGCCGCGCCCCCGATCTCCCCGATGAGGATGACGGCCTCGGTGTCCGGGTCCTTCTCGAAGAGGGTCAGGGCGTCCACGAAGGTCGTCCCGATGACGGGGTCCCCGCCGATGCCGATGCAGGTGGACTGGCCGATCCCCAGGGCGGTGAGCTGCGCCACCGCCTCGTAGGTCAGGGTGCCGCTTCTGGAGACCACGCCCACCTTGCCGGGCAGATGGATGTGCCCTGGCATGATCCCCATCTTGCAGGCCCCCGGGGTGATGACGCCCGGGCAGTTGGGTCCGACCAGGCGCGTCGCCCGCCCTTGAAGGAACCGATGGACCCGGAGCATGTCGAAGGTGGGGATGCCCTCGGTGATGCACACGCAAAGAGGCAGGCCGGTGTCGGCGGCCTCCAGGATGGCGTCGGCGGCGACGCCGGGCGGCACGAAGACGAGGGAGGCGTCGGCCCCGGTCTCGGCGACCGCGGCGGCGACCGTGTCGAAAATGGGGATGGAGTCGATCCGGGAGCCCCCCTTTCCGGGCGTGACCCCCGCCACGACCTGCCGCTCAATGCCGTGCTGCCGGCCGTACTCCAGGCAGCGGGCCGCGTGGAACTGGCCGTGCCGCCCCATGCCCTGGACGAGGATGCGGGTCTCGCGCCCCACCAATACGCTCATCTCTTATCCCTCGTTCTCCACAACGCCCGCGCCCCCAGCGCGATGGCGGTGACGCTGCCGCACGCCCTCAGCGCCCCAGGGCCGCCACCACCTTGCGCGCGGCGTCCCGCATGCCGTCACCCACGGTGAAGTCGAGCCCCGAGTCCTTGAGGATTCTCCGGCCCTCCTCGACGTTCGTCCCCTCCATCCGGATGACGACGGGGATCCGGACGCGGAGTTTCCGGACGGCCTCGACGACGCCCTGGGCCAGGACATCGCAGCGCATGATCCCGCCGAAGATGTTGATGAGCACGGCCCGTACGCCTTCGTCCCCCACCAGGATGCGGAAGGCGTTCTCCACCATCTCCTGGCTGGCGCCCCCACCCACGTCCAGGAAGTTGGCCGGCGAGGCCCCCGCCATCTTGACGATGTCCATGGTGGCCATGGCCAGCCCGGCCCCGTTCACCATGCAGCCCACCTCGCCGTCCAGCTTGATGTAGTTCAGGTTGTGCCGGGAGGCCTCCACCTCCAGGGGGGCCTCCTCGTCCAGGTCGCGCAACTCTCGGACCTCCGGGTGCCGGAACAGGGCGTTGTCGTCGAAGTTCAGCTTGGCGTCCAGGGCCAGGAGCCGGCCGTCCCGCATGAGGGCGAGGGGGTTGATCTCCGCCAGGGAGCAATCCTTCACCTGGAACACCCGGTACAGGCTCAGGAAGAAGTCCGCCGCCGCGCCGAAGCCCTCCTTCGGGAGGCTGAGGCCGAAGGCGAGCCTGCGCGCCTGGTAGGGCTGAAGGCCGAGGGCTGGGTCGGCCACCTCCGTCCGGATCTTTTCGGGGGTCTTCGCGGCCACCTCTTCGATGTCCATTCCGCCGGCCTCGCTGGCCATGACCACCGGAGCCGACCGGGCGCGGTCGATGACCACGCCCAGGTAGAGCTCCTTCTCGATGGGCGAGGCCTCCTCGACCAGCACCCGCTTGACCCGCCGCCCCTCCGGACCCGTCTGCGGCGTCACGAGCTGCATCCCGAGGATCTTCCCCGCGGCTGCCTCGGCCTCCCGGGGCGTATCGGCCAGCTTGACGCCCCCCCCTTTGCCGCGGCCGCCGGCGTGGATCTGGGCCTTGACGACCACCCGGCCCTTCAGGCGCCCGGCGATGGCCCGGGCCTCGGCGGGGGTCTCCGCCACGCCTCCCTCCGGCACGGGGATGCCGAAAGACTTCAGGATCTCTTTGCCCTGGTACTCATGGATCTTCATCGCGCTCTCTCGGCCCTCTCTGACCCCTCCTCAGCTCCCCTTCAGCGCGGCGCGGAGGAACTCGCGGTTCATCTTGGCGATGTGGCTCACGCGGATCTCTTTGGGGCAGACCGCCTCGCACTCCGTGTGGTTCGAGCAGTCGCCGAAGCCCTCGCGGTCCATCCGGTCCACCATGTGGAGGACGCGCAGGGCGCGCTCGGGATGGCCCTGCGGAAGGTGAGCCAGGTGGGAGACTTTCGCGGCCACGAAGAGCATGGCCGAGCCGTTCGGGCAGGCGGCCACGCAGGCGCCGCAGCCGATGCAGGCGGCCGCGTCCATGGCCACGTCGGCGTCGGGCTTGGGGATGGGGACGGCGTTTCCGTCGGGCGCGCCCCCCGCGTTCGCCGAGATGAAGCCGCCCGCCTGGATGATGCGGTCGAAAGCGCTCCGGTCCACGATGAGGTCCTTGACGACGGGGAAGGGCCGCGCGCGCCAAGGCTCGATGGTGACGGTGTCCCCGTCCCGGAACTTGCGCATGTGAAGCTGGCAGACCGTGGTCCCCCGCTCGGGGCCGTGGGCCCTTCCGTTGATCACCAGGGAGCACATCCCGCAGATGCCCTCGCGGCAGTCGTGGTCGAAGGCGACGGGCTCCTGGCCGTCCCGGATCAGGCGGTCGTTCAGGATGTCCAGCATCTCCAGAAAAGACATGTCCGGATGGATGTCCCGGACCGGGTAGGTCTCAAACCCGCCCTTGTCCCGAGCGTTCTTTTGGCGCCATACCCGAAGGGTCAGGTTCATCACTTGTAGCTCCTCACGCTGGGTCGGACCGCTTCGAACTCGAGGGGCTCTTTGTGCAGGACGGGCTTCTCCCCCTCCCCGGCGAACTCCCAGGCGCTGACGTGAGAGAAGTTCTCGTCGTCGCGCAGGGCCTCGCCCTCCTCGGTCTGGTACTCCTCCCGGAAGTGGCCCCCGCAGGACTCCTCGCGGGTGAGGGCGTCGTGGCACAAGAGCTCGGCGAACTCCAGGAAATCGGCCACCCGCCCCGCGTTCTCCAGCTGGGGATTCAGCTCCTCGCTCCCGCCGGGCACGCGGACGTTTTCCCAGAACTCCGCGCGCAGGCCCGGAATGGCCTCCAGGGCCCGGGTCAGGCCTTCCCGGTTCCGGGCCATCCCGCAGTCCTCCCACAAGAGAGAGCCCAGCTTCCGGTGAAAGGACTGGACGGTGCGCCGGCCCTTCACCGAGAGGAGCCTGCGGATCCTCTCCTGGACCTCGCGCCGGCTCTTCTCGAACTCGGGTCGGTCGGTGGAGGAGGAGGGGGGCTTCACCCCGGCCAGGTAGTGGCTGAGGGTGTAGGGGATGACGAAGTAGCCGTCGGCGAGGCCCTGCATGAGGGCGCTGGCCCCGAGGCGGTTCGCCCCGTGGTCGGAGAAGTTCGCCTCCCCCAGGACGAACAGGCCGGGGATGTTGCTCATGAGGTGGTAGTCCACCCAGAGCCCGCCCATGACGTAGTGCATCGCCGGGTAGATCCGCATGGGCACCTTGTAGGCGTTCTCCCCGGTGATTCTCTCGTACATCTCGAAGAGGTTCCCGTAGCGCTCGCGGATGACGTCCTCCCCCAGGCGCTGAATCGCCTCGGCGAAATCCAGGTAGACGCCGCGCCCCGTCTCCCCGACGCCCCGGCCCTCGTCGCAGGCCCGCTTGGCCGCGCGCGAGGAGATGTCGCGCGGGGCCAGGTTCCCGAAGCTCGGGTAGAGGCGCTCCAGGTAGTAGTCCCGCTCGCCCTCGGGAATCTGATCCGGTGGGCGCTTGTCCCCCGGCCCCTTGGGGACCCAGATGCGCCCGTCGTTGCGCAGCGACTCGGACATGAGGGTGAGCTTGGACTGGTGGTCGCCGGTGACCGGGATGCAGGTGGGGTGGATCTGGGTGAAGCACGGGTTGGCGAACAGCGCCCCCCTCCGGTAGGCCCGGTGCGTGGCGGTCACGTTGCAGCCCATGGCGTTCGTGGAAAGGTAGAAAATGGGCGAGTACCCGCCCGTGGCCAGCACCACCGCGTCGGCCGCGTGCGGCTCGATTGCCCCGGTCCGCAGGTCCCGCGTCACGATCCCCTTCGCGTGGCCGTCGATCACCACCAGGTCCTGCATCTCGGTGCGCGGGCGCATCCGCACCGTTCCGGCGGCGATCTGGCGGCTCAGGGCGGAATAGACGCCCAAAAGGAGCTGCTGGCCCGTCTGGCCCCGGGCGTAGAAGGTGCGGGAGACCTGGGCCCCGCCGAAGGAGCGGTTGGCGAGCTGGCCGCCGTACTCCCGGGCGAAGGGGACGCCCATGGAGACGCACTGGTCGATGATGGCGGCGCTGATCTGGGCGAGGCGGTAGACGTTCGCCTCCCGGGAGCGGAAGTCCCCCCCCTTGACGGTGTCGTAGAAGAGGCGGAAGACGCTGTCGCCGTCGTTCTGGTAGTTCTTGGCGGCGTTGATGCCGCCCTGGGCCGCGATGCTGTGGGCCCGGCGGGGGCTGTCCTGGTAGCAAAAGCAGTCCACGTTGTAGCCGAGCTCGCCCAGCGTGGCCGCCGCACTGCCTCCCGCGAGGCCGGAGCCGACCACGATGACCTTGTACTTGCGCTTGTTGGCCGGGTTGACCAGCTTCATCTCGAAGCGGTGCCGGTCCCACTTCTCGGCGAGCGGCCCGGAGGGGATGTTCGCGTCGAGTTTCATATCCGTCGCCTCCCTAGGGGAGCTTCAACAGCCCGGACAGAACGGCCAGGGGAATGGAAATGAAGCCCAGGGCGATGACCACCGCGCTGGCGGGCCCCAGCCGTCTGGTGAAGGCATTCTGATAGGTGTTCCGGTAGCCCAGCGTCTGAAAGAAGCTCGTGACGCCGTGGCTTAGGTGAAAGCCGAGAAGCGCCATCGCCACGATGTAGGCCGCCGACACGGCCGCGTTCGAAAACCCCTGGACGACCATCGAGTAGACGTCCGGCCGCCCCTGGGGGTCGAACATCGTCCAGTATTCCGGATTCGTCACGCCGAAGGTGAAGTGAAGCAGGTGGTAGGCCGCGTACAGGAGAACCAGGACGCCGCTCACCATCATGGTCCGCCCCGCGTAGGTCGCCGAGGCGGGATCATAGACGGCGTAGCCCTGAGGGCGGGACGCCCTGTTTTGCCGCCACACCCGGTAGGCGGAGACGACGTGCAGGACGAAGACCACCAGCAGCCCGAGGCGCGCGGCCCAAAGGAGGGCGGGCATCTGCCGCAGCCCGTGGGCGTAGGCGTTCGTGGCGTCGCGCCCGGCGAAGATCAGCAGGTTGCCCAGCAGGTGGCCCAGGATCCAGAGAAAGAGGAGAATGCCCGTGACGGCCATCGTCACCTTGGCCCCGATGGAAGATTGAAAAAACCGCCCGAAACGGCCCATTCGTTCTCTCCTCGGTCATCTTGACAGGGTGAAAGCTGCCCTGAGGAAGCGAGGGCGCGATTGCAGCGCGCGCGGCCCATCGGTCTGCACGGCAAAGCCCCCAACCCCCAGGGGGTCCGCCAAGGGTCGCCGTCAGGGGCCGCGGCGCTCCGCGACCGTCGGCTCCCGGACAGCGGCTGGCTGCCCAGAGGGTGGGGAACGGACCTTCCGGCTCAATCAGGAGGGCGCGGCCCCGTTTTCGCCTTGGGTTCATTAGCAGGAGGGGCCGGAGGTTGTCAATCCTTCCCGCCGCCCTCCGCGCCTCGACCTCCGGGGCGGCCTGCCGCGCTTCTAAAGCTCCTTCAGGTTGATGTGGCCGATCGACTCCCGGACCCCCTTGGCCGATTTCAGCAGCGCCGCTTTCTCGTCGTCCTGAAGGGGAAGCTCGATGACCTGCTCCACGCCCCCCCTTCCCAGCTTCACCGGGACGCCCAGGTAAATGCCGCTGACGCCGTACTCCCCTTCCAGGTAAGCGGCGCAGGGGAGGACCCGCTTTTTGTCCCGGAGGATGGCCTCCACCATCTGGGCGACCGCGGCCCCCGGGGCGTAATAGGCGCTTCCGGTCTTGAGATAGCTCACGATCTCCGCCCCGCCGTTCCGGGTCCGCTCCACGATCTTCTCCAGCGCCTCCCTGGAGAGAAACTCCGTAACCGGGATGCCGCCGACGGAGGTGAACCGGGTGAGGGGGACCATGGCGTCTCCGTGCCCGCCCAGGACGATGGCCGAGATGTCCTCCACCGAGACATCGGCGGCCTCGGCGATGAACGTCCGGTAGCGGGCGGTGTCCAGGATGCCGGCCATTCCGACCACCCGCTGCTTAGGGAAGCCGCTGACCTCCTTCGCCACCCAGGCCATCGTGTCCAGGGGATTGGAGACGACGACCAGGACGGCGTCGGGGGAATGCCGGGCCGTCTCCCGGGTGACCCCGGCGACGATCTTCGCGTTGGTCGCCAGGAGGTCCTCCCGGCTCATGCCGGGTTTGCGGGCGATGCCGGCGGTGATGACGACCACGTCGGACCCCGCGGTGGAGCCGTACTCGTTGGTCCCGAGGACCCGGCAGTCGAACCCCTCGACCGGCCCGGCCTCGTAGAGGTCCAACCCCTTGCCCTGGGGGACCCCCTCGATGATGTCCACCAGGACGATGTCGCCCAGCTCCTTCGATGCGACCCAGTGGGCGGTCGTCGCCCCGACGTTTCCCGCGCCGACGATGGTGACCTTGGCTCTTTCCATGTCCACCTCCCGGCTAGAGGTTCTGGATGATGTTCTCGGCGAACCCCGAGGTGCTCACCTTGCTGGCCCCCTCCATCTGACGCTCCAGGTCGTAGGTGACCCGCTTCTCGTCGAGCGTCCTCTCGATCCCTCCCTCGATGAGCCGGGCGGCCTCCTCCCAGTTCAGGTACTCCAGCATCATCACGGCCGAGAGGATGAACGAGGCGGGGTTCACCACGTTCTTCCCGGCGTACTTGGGGGCCGTGCCGTGGGTGGCCTCGAAGAGCGCCGTGTGATCCCCGATGTTGGCGCCCGGGGCCATGCCCAGGCCGCCCACCTGCGCCGCGCAGGCGTCGGACAGATAATCGCCGTTCAGGTTCGGGCAGGCCAGGATGTCGTACTCGTCGCTCCGGGTGAGGATCTGCTGAAACATGTTGTCGGCGATGCGGTCGTTGAGGAGGATCTTCCCGTCGCGCGGGGCGCCCTGGGCGACCTCCGCCTCGGTGACGATGAAGTCCCGGAACTCCTCTTTGGCCAGCTCGTACCCCCACTTGCTGAAGGCCGCCTCGGTAAACTTCATGATGTTGCCCTTGTGGACCATGGTGACGCTTTTGCGGCGCCGGGCGACGGCCCACTGGAGGGCCTTGCGGACCAGGCGCTTGCTGCCGGTGATGCTGATGGGCTTGATCCCCACCCCCGAGTCGGGGAGCACCTTGGTGCCCAGCTCCCGGTCCAGAAATTCGATGAGCTTTTTGGCCTCGGGGGTCCCCTGGGCCCACTCGATCCCGGCGTACACGTCCTCCGTGTTCTCCCGGAAAATGATCATGTCCATCTTCTCGGGATGGATGACGGGGCTCGGGACCCCCCGGTACCACTTCACGGGCCGGACGCACGCATAGAGGTTCAGAAGCTGGCGCATGGCGACGTTCAGGCTCCGGAAACCGCCGCCGATGGGCGTCGTGAGGGGGCCCTTGATGGCCACGATGCAGTCCTGGATGGCCTCCAGGGTGTCCTTCGGCAGGTACTCCCCGTACCTTTCATGCGCCTTTTCCCCGGCGTAGATTTCCCACCAGACGACCCGCCTCTTGCCGCCGTAGGCCTTGCGGACGGCCGCGTCGACCACCCGAAGGGAGGGCGGCGTGATGTCCACGCCAATGCCGTCTCCCTCGATGAAGGCGACGATGGGATCGTCCGGGACCTGGAGACGGCCATCCCGGACAGTGATTTTCGTCCCCTTCTGGGGAAGCCGGATCTTGTCATAACCGCTCATCACGAACTCCTACTCCTCTAAAAAAAGTGGGGGGCACACGCCCCCTCCCACTTGGTCTCCGCGACGGACGCCCACCTCGCGAGATCACAACAAGGACGCCCGCGGCCCCCTTGCGACCCCGCTGATCGCATCCCGCTGCGCCAATAAGATCTGCGAGATCCTATACGCAATGAGATCACCTTGTCAATCGCCTGTATGGGTTCAAGACATAGGAGACACAGGGGCCGGGGACGCGCCGCCTCGGGCGGAAGGGAAGGGGGTCCGCGGCAGTGGGAAACCCCGGTCGTATCCGCCCGCCGTTGACGGTGAGCCCCTTTCGCGCTAGATTAAAAGAAGATTGCTGGGGGTGCTGGAAACGGCTGAGAGCATACCCTTTGAACCTGACCCGGTTAGGACCGGCGTAGGGAAGCAAAGACCTCTTCTTCAAAGCTCACTCGAGCCGATTTTCCGTTCCCATTACCCCAGACGAGGATGCGGCGCGGAGGGCGCGACCCGGTCGGGTCCCCGAAGGCGCCGCGGTGTTTCACACAATCCTTAGCTCGGGAGTCAAGCGCATGGACAAAAGCCTCACCCGCGGAAACGGAGGTCCCGCCAACGGCTCCGCCCCTCCCTCCTCCTTTCCCAACTCCAAGAAGGTGTACGTGGAGGGCCGCCGGGGTCTCCGGGTGCCGATGCGGGAGATCGCCCTCGGCGAAGGCGAGCCGCCCCTTCGCGTCTACGACACGAGCGGGCCGCAGGGCTGCGACGCGCGGGATGGGCTCCCTCCCCTGCGGCGGGAGTGGATCCTGGGCCGCAGCCCGTACGAAGAGGCCGGGCCCTCCCGCGTCCCGGCCCGGGGCGATTCCCGCGTCCCCCTGACCCCGGGACGGAAGGCGCTCCGGAGCCGGGGGAACGCCACGCAGATGCACCACGCCCGAAAGGGGGTCATCACGCCGGAGATGGAGTTCGTCGCCGTCCGGGAGGGCTGCGAGCCGGAGTTCGTCCGTTCCGAGATCGCCCGGGGGCGGGCCATCCTCCCCGCCAACATCAACCACCCCGAGAGCGAGCCGATGGTCATCGGCCGGAATTTCCTGGTGAAGATCAACGCCAACATCGGCAACTCGGCCGTCACCAGCTCCATCGAAGAAGAGGTCGAGAAGCTGCGGTGGGCCATCCACTGGGGGGCGGACACCGTCATGGACCTCTCCACGGGCAAGAACATCCACGAGACCCGGGAGTGGATCTTAAGAAACTCGCCGGTCCCCATCGGGACCGTTCCCATCTACCAGGCCCTGGAGAAGGTGGGCGGCTTCGCCGAGGACCTGACCTTCGAGGTGTTCCGGGAAACCCTCGCCGAGCAGGCCGAGCAGGGGGTGGATTACTTCACCATCCACGCCGGGGTGCTCCTGCGCTACATCCCCCTGACGGCGAAGCGGCTGACCGGCATCGTGTCCCGGGGCGGCTCCATCCTGGCGAAATGGTGCATGGCGCACCACCGGGAAAACTTCCTCTACACGCACTTCCGGGACATCTGCGAGGTCATGAAGGCCTACGACGTCAGCTTCTCGCTGGGGGACGGCCTGCGGCCCGGCTCCATCGCCGACGCCAACGACGAAGCCCAGTTCGCCGAGCTGGAAACGCTGGGGGAGCTCACGAAGATCGCCTGGGAGCGCGACGTCCAGGTGATGATCGAGGGGCCGGGCCACGTCCCCATGCACCTCATCCAAGAAAACGTGGACCGCGAGAGGCAGGTGTGCGGCGACGCCCCCTTCTACACCCTAGGGCCGCTGACCACGGACATCGCCCCCGGCTACGACCACATCACCAGCGCCATCGGCGCGGCCATGATCGGGTGGTACGGCACGGCCATGCTCTGCTACGTCACGCCCAAGGAGCACCTGGGCCTGCCCGACAAGGAGGACGTCAAGGACGGCGTCATCGCCTACAAGATCGCGGCCCACGCGGCCGACCTGGCCAAGGGCCACCCGGGCGCCCGGGCCTGGGACGACGCCCTCAGCAAGGCCCGCTTCGAGTTCCGCTGGCGGGACCAGTTCAACCTCTCCCTTGACCCCCACAGGGCGATCGCGTACCACGACGAGACGCTGCCCGCCGAAGGCGCCAAGGCGGCCCACTTCTGCTCCATGTGCGGCCCGAAGTTCTGCAGCATGAAAATCACCCAGGAGATCCGCGACTTCGCGGCGGAACGGGGGCTCGACGCCGCGGAAGCCATCCAGGCGGGCATGAAGGAAAAGGGGGAGGAATTCGTCCAGAAGGGCGGGAATCTCTACGTAGCGAGCGACCCCTCTTCCGCCGGCTGATCCGGCGCTCCCCCGGGTCCTTTTCCGGGAAGGGCCCGGGGGAGCTAAGCCTCCGTCATCCGGGGGGTCGCCTGTCCGGATGCCTTGCCTCGTCCCCCGCAACCGGGGGTCCTAGCAGCCGGCGATTCAGCCCTTTGCGGAAACGAGCCGACCGGCGCGCTCGCCGCTCATGGCCACGTACGTCAGGGCCGTCACCCCGCCGTAGACCACGTGCCAGAGGAGACTGGGGATCGTCGCCGCGACGGCCGAGGTGGTCCACTGGGGCGCCATGCCGAGGCCGAGGGGCATGAAGGTCAGGGGGCCGAGGAGCCACCAGGCGAATCCGTACACCATTCCCCACAGGACCCCGGTGGTCAGGCCCTCGATCTGCCTGTGAAAGACCACCGAGAAGCCCGCGCCGATGACGGCGCTGATCACCAGGTGGACGCCGAAGCCGAGGAGGGGCGAAAAGCCGCCCACGAGCTTCGCGACCATCGGCAAGATGCCCTGACCGGCCATCCACAGGCCGAACACCAGACCGCCGAAAACGCCGGCGACGCTTCCTTTCACGATTTTCTCGACCATCTTCTCTCTCCTTCGCTCGGTCTATCCACTCGAGATTTACTTCGAGGACCGGGGAACCGCGCAGGGGTTCGCCGGGGGCGCGCAGGGGTTCGGCGCGCGCTTCGCGGAAGGGCGCGCCTCCGGCACGGCGCACGGGTTCGCCGGCCGCACGGCGCACGGATTCGCGGACCCGGCCGCCCGGGAAGCCGCTTGGGTGTCTTGCTTGGGCGCCGCCGACACGATCAGAGAAACCGCCAAGGCCATGCCGGCCAGCACGCCGGCCGGGACAATGATTTTTCGCATGAGACTTCAAACCTCCATCCTGGGAATTGGAACCGCCCGTTCAATCGCCGTCTATCGGCTGCTGGTTCTTAGACCGCCGCGCGGCCGCGAAGATTCAATTTTTTGGACAACGGGCGGGGGGCGAAAAGACCGCGCCTCTCGAAAGTCCGCCGGAGGCGGGATCACAGCCCGACGCGGCGCGAGAGACTGCGGTGAATCAGTTCAGATACACGAGAGACCGCTCAAAAGGGGATGGAGTGCCAGGGGCTCGGAGGGAGGAGTCCGCTCCGTGCTATGATGCCCGGGGAGCCCAATGACCATGCCCGCCCGGAAAGGCCGCTCTCATCCGCCGACCCTCGCCCTCACGCTGGGGGACCCCGCCGGGATCGGACCCGAGATCGTCCTGCGAGCCGCCGCCGATCCCGCCCTGACTCCCCTCTGTCGGCTGATGGTCGTCGGGAACCGGGAGACCCTGGAGAGGGCCGCGCGCGTCCTGGAGAGGGCGGAAGGCCGCAAGGCCCGGGACTGGCTCAAGGCCCTGGAACTCCGCGAGGTGAGGGCGCCCGGCCCCCGAAAGCAGCAGTCGGGGGCCGGCCCGCGGGAGATCCCGTGGGGGAGCCCCTCGGCGGCCTCCGGGCGCATCTCCTACCGGTGCGTGGAAGCGGCCGTCCGCCTGGTCCTGGCCGGGGAGGCGGACGCCCTGGTGACGGCGCCCATCTCCAAAAAGGCCTGGGAAATGGCGGGGCTCAGCTATCCCGGCCACACGGAGGCCCTGGCGGACCTCACCGGGACGAAGGAATACGCCATGACCTTCTTCGCGGGAAGGCTCCGCGTGGCCTTGGTGACGGCGCACCTCCCCTTGCGAGAGGTCGCCCGGGCCATCCGGCGTCCGGCCGTCCTGCGGACCCTGCGGGTGGTGGACCGCTGGCTCCGCGAGGGGGAGGGGAGGCGCCGCCCCCGCATCGCCGTCACCGGCCTGAACCCCCACGCGGGCGAAGGCGGCCGGCTCGGCCCGGAAGAGGGGCGGGAGATCGCCCCCGCCATCGCCGCGGCGCGGGAGGAAGGGATCCTGGCCGAGGGGCCCTTCCCCGCCGACGGGCTCTTCGCCCGGGGCGGGAGAGGATGGGACGCCGTCGTCTCCATGTATCACGACCAGGGGCTTATCGCGGCCAAGCTGCTGGGGCGGGGACGGGCGGTGAACGTCACCCTGGGCCTCCCCTTCCCCCGAACCTCCCCCGACCACGGGACCGCCTATGACATCGCCGGGCGGGGCGGAGCGGACCCCGGGAGCCTCATCGAGGCCATCCGGCTGGCCTCCCGGCTGGCGGCCCGGCGTGCGGACGCGCGGAAATCAGCGATCGGCCGGCGGGACAAACCGCGCCCATGAGAAAAGCCCCCCGGCCGAGGCGGACGAGGGCCCGCCTGGGCCAGCACTTCCTGCGCGACCCCCGGGTCCTGGACCGGATCGTCGATTTCTTCCACCCCCAAAAGGGAGACCTCGTCGTGGAGATCGGCGCCGGGCGGGGCGGGCTGACGCGGAGGCTGGCCCGCGCGCTGGAGCCGGAGGGCCGCCTCCTGGCCCTGGAGCTCGACCCGGCCCTGGCCGCCGGGCTCCGCCGCGAGTTCTCCCGCTCGCCCCACGTCTCGGTCATCGAGGCGGACGCCCTGACCTTCGATTTCTCCGCCGTCGCGGCCCCCGAGACTTCGGGGGGGGAGGTCTCCCTCCCCCCGATCCGCGCGGTCGGCAACCTTCCGTATTACGCGGCGACGGCGATCCTCCTCCGCCTGATCGGCTTCCGGGAGCGCGTCCGGGACATCGTGGCGATGGTCCAAAAGGAGGTGGCCGAGCGCATCGCCACCCCCCCCGGCTCCAAGGCCTACGGGACGCTCTCCCTGGCCGTTCAGCTCTGGTGCCGCGTGGAGCCGGGCTTCGAGGTCGGCCCGAAGGCGTTCCACCCCGCCCCGAAAGTCGCCTCCGCCGTCCTGCGCCTCCTTCCCCAGAGCCATCCCCGGGTCCCGCTGCGCGACCCGGGCTTTTTCGAGCGCGTCGTCCGCGCCGCCTTCGCCCAGAGACGGAAAACCCTTTTCAACAACTTGAAGGCCCGGTTCCAGGAAGAAGGGGACGCCGGGTGCGTCGAGCGCGCGCTGGCCGACTGCGGGATCGACCCCGTCCGCCGGGCGGAGACGCTCAGCCTGGAGGAGTTCGCAAGGCTGTCGGACAGGTTAGGAGAGGGAAGAGGGAAATGAGGGGGGGCCTGTCATGCCGCCGCCGAGGAGGATGGGTCGCGAGCCGGGTCATGCGGACGGGAGGCGGGTCGCGGATGCGACAAAAAATCCGGGAGAACAGAAACGGGAGGGATGGAGCCATCCTCCCGCCCGCTCGGTCCCCCTTCCACACACGCCGCCGCGCCCGTTGAACTTCACATCCGGCCGGGGGAACCTCCCACGGCTTCAATGCCCCCCATCGGCCCCGCGCCCTTGGACTTTTTCGCCCTCCATTTTTCCGCCTCCGGTCCGGGCAATACGGCCTCGAGGACGCCGACCCCCGCCTCGAACCAGGCGTTGAAGTCCACCACCAGGTTCTCGTGCTGGTCCCGCAGCTGGCTGTAGAGGCGGGCGTTCTCCAGGGCGATCGCCCCCAACTCGGCCAGCGCGGAAGCGAACTCCACCTCTTCCTCGGGGAAGTCGCGGGGCGTCTGAGCGTACAAGCGGAGCACCCCGATCACGCGGTCCCGCAGGATCATGGGCGCGGAGAGCATGGAGGCGATCCCCTCGGCCTCGGCCTCCGCAGGGTATTGAACCCGAAAGTCCGTCCGCACATCGTGGACGCGGACCACTTTGCCCCGCAGGCACTCCGTCAGGCTCCGGTCCGCGGCCAGGGGGCCTTTTTGGAGGTAACGCCCGCTCAGCCCGTGGCTCGCGATGAGCTCCAGACGCTTTTCCTTCTCTTTGAGCAGAAGAATGGAGCAACCTTTCACGCGCGCCGCCTGGGCGGTTAACCGGGCGATGAGGTGGGTGACCTCGGAGATGTCGAGGGTGGAAGTCAGGATCCGGCTGATTTCCCGAAAGGTGTGGAAGTAGCCTTCGCTCAGTTTCATCGCCTTCCCCCCTCCTTCTGGGGATCGCCCCAAGCCTGGAACCGCCCCTGCCTCTTCTTTTATATAGGATAGCACCCACCCGAAATCCTGTCAACTGACGACAAGACCGGGGGGATGTCCTCGTTCGATTCGACGGAGAGGGAAAAATCGCTTCCACCGACGGACGGGGCGCCCCCGGGAGTCCGCCCGGGACAGGCCCTGAGATTTTCCTCCCCGATGCGCTAGAATCTGGGGACGGGTTCATGGATGCCCCGCGACCCTCCACCGCGGAAACAGAGGAGCCGGACTGTGTCCACGTTTCAACCGAAAAACTGCATCTCCCTGGAAGGGGCCATCGACATTCACATGCATCCTCATCCCTGCCTGTTCGACCGCATCACCGACGACCGGGGAGTGGCCGAAGGCGCCAAGGGGGAGAGGATGAGGGCCATCGTCATCAAGTGCCACCACGAGAGCACCGTCTCGCGCGCCCAGGACGTCACACGCTCCATGGAAGGAATCGAGGTGTACGGCGGGATCGTCCTCAACTACTACGTGGGGGGGCTCAACGCGGCGGCCGCCGAGGCGGCCTGCAAGCTGGGCGGCAAGATCGTCTGGATGCCCACCATCGACGCCGAGAACCACGCCGCCGCCCACGGGACGCGAGGCCAGTACGACGTCCAAAAGGGCGGCCTGACGGGCAAGAAGGAACCCGGCGGCAAGGGCCCGGACGCGCGGGCGAAAAAAGCCGCTTCCCGGCCGGTCGTCTCGACCGGTCTCGGGGCCGTCCGGGGGGGATACGGGGGGATCTCTCCGGTGGACGAGAAGGGAAGGCTCAAGCCCGAAGCGCTGGACGTCCTCTCGGTGGCCGCCCAATACGACGCGGCCCTCGCCTCGTGCCATCTCCACCCGAGGGAGATCCGCGTCCTCTTCAAAGGGGCCAGGGAGATGGGGGTGAAGAAGATGCTCCTGACCCACCCCTTTTTCAAGGTCCCCGGCGCGGACGTCGGCTTCGTCAAGGAGATGGTGCGCCTGGGGGCCGTCGCCGAGTGGGGGTACTGCACCGTCTCGCCCATGTGGGGGTACGCCAGCATCGACAAAATGGCCGCCGCCGTCCGGGAGGTCGGCCCCCGGAACAGCATCCTGATGAGCGACCTCGGCCAGCGGCACAACCCCATGCCCCAGGAGGGCCTCCGGGTCTTCGCCCAGTGCCTGTACGAGAAAGGAATCCCGGAGAAGGACATCCGGACGATGATCGTGACCAACCCGAAGCGGATCCTCGGGCTGACATAGTGGGGGCTCCGCCTTTGGAGCAGAGGTGACGAAATGACACCGCGTCAGAGGCTGTTCCTTATCACTGGATTGCTTGTGGCCTTCGGGACGGGATACCTGGCGGCCGACTGGTGGGAAAGGAAGGCGACCCGCGAGCCCCTTCCTCCTCCGGCGAGTGTGACGCCCACCCCGCCCGGAGCGGGGCCGCCGGGCGTTACGCCTCCCCCGGGCGCGCTTCCGCAGGGCGTCTTCCCCGGCCCTTTCCCGACAAGCCCGACCCCGGAAGACCCGGCGAGGCAGGGAGACGTCCTCTTCGGACAGGGCCGCTACGAAGAGGCCATCCCCTTCTACCGGAAGGCCCTGGAGGCCAATCCCAAGGACGCGGACACGTGGAACGATCTGGGACTGGCGCTTCATTACACGGGACGGAGCCGGGAGGCCCTCGACGCACTCCGGCGGGGCTCGCAGATCTCGCCTCCGTATCAGCGGATTTTCCTTTCCCTGGGGTTCGTCGCCTACCGGCTGGGGCTTCACCCCGAGGCCCGCTCGGCCTGGGAACGAGCCATCTCCCTCTCCCCCTCCACCGACGTCGCCGACGAGGCCCGCAAGTTCCTGAAGGAGATCAAGTAGGCGAAAAGGCCCCCCCGCGACGCCGCCGTTCCACCCTCCGATTGATTTAAGAATCGGGATTGCGTGCCGATAAGAAAGGGGGAGGGCGTCCCTCCGAGTCCGCCGGACGCGGCGCGCGACTCCCCTTTTCTTGCGAAGAAAGGCCGAGACGCACATCTAGCGGAAGAATCCTTTCCGGCTTATCGCCAGTCTAAATGACCATGACAAAGAAATCGCCGGTTTTTCAGGATGACTCGATGCGAAACAGAAGAGCAAGAAGGTCCTTCGCAGCCGTCTCTCTCGCCGGATGGATCCTCGCGGCCGCGGCGCTTTCGGCCGGTCCGGCGGCCGCCCAAACGCTGAAGCCCATCCCGCCGCCCGAGGAGGAGAGGCTCGTTTACGACATCAGCTTCCTGATTTTCCAGAGCGCGGCGGTCGGCTCCCTGGTGATGAAGTACCTCCCCGACCGCGGCCTCTTTGAGGGAGTCGTCTCGGCCCGGACGAAAGGGGTGATCGGCCTCGTCAGCTTTTACCGCCAGGACACGTACCGCTCCCTGATGCGGCTCTCCCCCGGCGGCAAGCTCATCCCGGTCGAGTTCCACAGGGAAGTCCGCACGTGGGGCTACCACAGCACCAGCGCGACCGTCCTGGATTACAAGGCGGGCTTGATGCGGTGGAAATCGGCGGAAGTCAACGGCGATGAGGCGGAGACCGAGGCCAAGAGCCACCCCATCCCGGAGGGCGCCGTGTACGAGGACTTCATCTCGGCCTTCTCCAACCTCCGCCGGGGCGTCTACGGGCCGATCCGGCCGGGAAAGGAGATCCGGGTCCTCTCCCTGCCCACCCGGAACTGGTTCAAGGAGCGCCGGGGGGAACCGCAGTACTTCACCGTGAAGGTCGGCGACCGGAAGGTGGAAAGAGACGGCGTCTCGCGGATGATGGTCGCCATCTCGGTCCCCAAGGACCTGTTCGGCCAGCGGGTGGGGGACATCCGGTTCCACGTCCGCGAGGACAACGTGCCGTCCCGGGTCCTCGTCAGAAAGGCGATCCTGTTCGGCGACGTGCGGGGCCTGCTGCGCTCCCGGGAGATTTCTCAAAAGGCGTTGACCCGGGACCGGCCGCCCTCGCCCGGAAGGCCGGGGCCGCCTCAGCCCGCTCCGCTGACCCTGCCGACCGTCTCCGGACTGCTCCACTCCCCGGACAAGCCTCTCTGAGGGGATCTCCCCTGCAAAACTTTTGTTCGCCGAGGCTCTGGGTCGGCTTGACGTGCGTTCAGCCGGATCAGCCGTCTCTCGCGGCACCCGCGAGAAAAAGTTTTCCGGGGGGTCGAGGGGGGCCGGCCTTCAAAAAGGCCCCCCTCGTGGGAAAAATTCGCACGGCGGCTAGGCGCGGCCTCGGGAGAGCAGACGGCCGCACCCCTCGACGGGCTCCTCCACCCCCGCCAGGCGGAGCGCCTTCCACATCAGGCAGGAATTGGTGCTGAGGACCGGCTTGCCCAGCTCCTCCTCCAGCGGCTGAATCACCTCCAGGGAGCGGATGTCCGTCGCCAGAAGGAGAAGGGCCTCGGCCCGCGGGCGGTCGGCGCTTCTGATGAGCTCGCGCACGCGCGAGGGCGGGAACTTCCCCACCTGGGCGGGGTCGGGGATCTCGACGTTGGCGTCCGCGACGCAGGAAAAACCGTATCGCCCGAAAAAAGGCCCGGCCCGGCGGTGCAGCGGCTCCGGGTAGGGCGTCGCGACGCCGATCCGCGAGACGCCCAGGGCCTTGAGGGCGTCCAGCATGGCCAGCGCCCCGGTCGTGGCGGGGAGGCCGCAGAGCTCCCGGATGCGCGCCACGCGCCTCTCCCCCCAGCCCTCCTCCATGACCAGGGCGATCCCCATGTCGCAGAAGGCCAGGGCGTGGACGCGGGTGGTCGCCAGCTCCCGCACGGCCCGGTCCGATTCCTCCTCCATGCGGCGGAAAAGCGCATCGCTCATCATCCCCTCCACGGGGAGGCGCGTGGCGTAGAAGGCCACGCCCGGCGGGGCCACCCTCCAGAGCTCCGGCTCGATGACGTTGTTGTTGGCCGGGACGATGAGGCCGATCTTCGCCTTATGGCCGTACTCGCGCTCTTCCCAGTCTACTTCGATCATCCTTAGCGTTCCGATTGCGTTGAACGTTACGTAAAGCGCACTTTATTAGTTGGAATATTCTGAATCCAATTTTTCCACATTGATTTAGCAAATTCTTTCCAATAGAATTCGATTTTAAACTCTTTCCCCTCCGCCCCCCATTCTTGAAAGACTCCCTTGAAGTG
>JACPRG010000019.1 GCA_016190025.1 Candidatus Tectimicrobiota bacterium | reverse complement strand
CTGCAAAGCTTGTCTTTGCCCAACACAGAGGGGGGCCGGGCGCGGGTCGATGACCTTTCAGCCTGGCGGCGGGCAAGATGCCCGCCCTGTCCTTCTTCTCCCCCGTTCCACCGAACGCCCGGCTCAGGGTGTCGGCACAAGGCCATAGACCTTTCAAGATGCCCGGCCTGCCATTTTTCTTTCCTCCCGCCCCCTTTACCCCTTCGCCGGAAAAACCTATCTTGCTGAGGGAACAAATGGCCGAATCGCGCAGCGAGGTCTCAATGAGCACAGAGGTCCGAGTCCGCTTCGCCCCGAGTCCGACGGGATTCCTCCACATCGGCGGGGTCCGCACCGCGCTCTTCAACTGGTTCTTCGCCCGGCGCCACGGGGGAAAGTTCATCCTCCGCATCGAGGACACCGACCGGGAGCGCTCGACCGACGAGTCCATCCAGCAGATCCTGGACGCCCTGCGCTGGCTCGGGATCGACTGGGACGAGGGGCCTCACCGCCAGACGGAGCGGCAGGCCATCTACACGGAGTACGCGCAGCGCCTGCTGGCCGAGGGCAAGGCGTACCGCTGCTACTGCGCCCCCGAGGAACTGGAGGAGATGCGGGAGCGGGCGCGGGCCGAGGGGCGCACGCCCCGCTACGACGGCCGCTGCAGGAGCCGGACGGACGAGCCCGGCCTCCCCTTCGCCCTGCGCTTCAAGGCCCCCCAAGAGGGGACGACCGTCATTCACGACCTCCTGCGCGGGGACGTCTCCTTCGACAACGCCCAACTGGACGACATGATCATCCTCCGCAGCGACGGGACGCCGACGTACAACTTCGCCGTCGTGGTGGACGACGTGGACATGCGCGTCAGCCACGTCATCCGGGGCGACGACCACCTGGCCAACACGCCCCGCCAGGCCATGATCTACGCCGGCCTGGGCTGGGAGCTGCCCCAGTTCGCCCACGTCTCCCTGATCCTCGGTCCCGACCGAAAGCGCCTCAGCAAGAGGCACGGCGCGACCTCCGTCCAGGAGTACCAGCGGGAGGGGTTCCTCCCGGAGGCGACCATCAACTATCTCGTCCGCCTGGGGTGGTCGCACGGAGACCAGGAGATCTTCACCCGGCAAGAGATCATCGGCCTCTTCAGCCTGGAGCCCATCGGGACCTCGGCGGCCATCTTCGACGTGGACAAGCTCCTCTGGGTGAACTCGCAGCACATGAACCGGATGGAGCCGCCGGAGATCATCCCGCGGCTCGCGCCCTTCCTGGCCGAGGAGGGCGTCGAGGTCCCGGAGGACCCGGCCGGCCGGCGGTTTTTGGAGAGGGTCATCCGGAGCCTCCGCGAGCGGTCCCGGACGCTGAAGGAGCTGGCGCGCTCGGCCCGGTACTTCTACCGCTCGGACTTCGATTACGACGGGAAGGCCGCGGAGAAGTTCCTGACCCCCGAGAGCGGAGAGCGGCTCAAGAAGCTCCGCTCCCGCCTCGCCGGCCTGCGGGACTTCGGGGAAGAATCCATTCACCAGGTCTTCGAGCGGATCGTGGAAGAGGACGGGGTGAAGCTCGTGGCGGTGGCGCAGCCCGCGCGCGTCGCCGTGACGGGCGGAACCGTCAGCCCCCCCATCACGGAGGTCCTGTCCATCCTGGGCAGGGAGGAGACCCTCTCCCGCCTCGACCGGGCCATCGCCCGCATCGAGAAAGGCGCCGTTCCCGGATGAATCCGGGCGGCGGCCTTGACCCGGACCGGCGGGCCAGCTATATTTTTCACACGAAACCCTTGGGGAGTCGTCCAGCGGCAGGACGTCTGACTCTGGATCAGAAAACCTAGGTTCGAATCCTAGCTCCCCAGCCAGATTTTGCTTTTTTTCGCCCAAAGGCCCCATCGTCTAGCGGTTAGGACGTAGCCCTCTCAAGGCTAAAACACGGGTTCGATTCCCGTTGGGGCCACCAGACCTCCCATCGCGTCCTTTTCCTTCCTCTCTGGGGAATCCCGGCGAGTCTCCCCCTGTCTACTTCAAGCCCTTCGGGTAGATCCCCTTGGGGACGAGCTCGTTCGTGTAGATGTCTTCCACGGGGATTTTCGTTGAGAGCTTCATGTACTGCGTGATGATGTCGCGGGTGAACTCCATCTTCTTGCGGCCCATGATCCCGATACCTGTCTTCTTCGTCTCGGGCGTGAAGATGAACTGCATCGTTTTCTTCCACATGCGCTCCGCCAGCCCCTTGTCCGCCGTCGGGTTGAACTTGTGGAAGATCTCTGCCGCGCCCGCGGGATTCTCTGCAGCCCAAACGTAGCCGCGCAGGGTGGCGTCCACGAATTTCCGGACCCGGTCCGGCTTGCCTTGGATGGAGTCGTCGTGCCCCACGACCCCGTTGGAGTAGAGGGGAAGGCCATAGTCGCTGTAGAGGAACTCCACAATGTCCTTGCCTTGCGCCAGGGCCTTTTCCTTGATGCCCACCCCCGTCAAGGCGAAGGTGAGGATGATGTCCACATTACCGGCGAGGAGGCTGGGGACGGTCGCGGCGGCGGTCATGGGGACAAACTTCACCTTCGATTCATCCACGTCGTTCCGGCGCAGGAAGGCCGGAAAGAGGGACTCGGTGGCGCCGGCGGAGACGCCCCCCACGCTCCGCCCTTCCATGTCCTTCGGCCTTCGGATTCCCGAGGACTTGAGGGCGTAGGCGGCGTACTGGCCGTCGTGGTAAATCATCCCCACCTCCTTCACGCGGACCCCCCGGGTCCTGGCGACGATGAGCGTCCCGGCATCGCCCTCGCCGAAGTCCACCTGCTTGGCGTCCACGCGCTTGATGGTGTCAAGCGAGCCGTATCCCCGGCCGATGGCGACCTCGAGCTTGGCGTCCTTGTACAGCCCGCGCCCCAGAGCCACCCAGTATCCCATGTTTCCCCCGTGGGGCAGGTAGGACGTGGCGAGCTGGACTTTCTCCGCCCCGGCCGCCGGCGACCCGGATATCCCGCCGGCCGTCAGAACGAGAACCGCGAGCACAAAACGCAAAATCCGGCACCCCCTCATCTCAAAGCCCTCCTCATGGTTCGTGCGTTAAGGCAGGAATGCTCGCCCCTCTGCCCTTCTTCCTTCCACGCCGGTTCAGAAAACCCAGGTCCGAATCCCAGCTCCCCAGCCGGACTTCTGTTCTTTTTCGCCCAAAGGCTCCATCCTCTCACGGCTAAAACACGGAAACACGGGTTCGCTTCCCGTTGGGGCCACCAGACCTGCGGCGCAATCCTCTCGTGGCCCCTCCCTGCGAAAATCGCGCGAAGGCCCCTCCGGGCGAACCGATGTCCCGGGCCCGGGCCGCTCTCTTCGGCGCGTCACCGGACGGGCCTCGCTCCCGTCCGCCCCGCGACCGCGACGGCGGCCAGAAGGCCGAGAAACCCGCTCAAGCCAAACGTCGGCCTCAGCCCGAGGGCGTCCACTACCGGCCCAGAGACGAGGGGCCCGACGGCGATCCCCAGCGTGAGTGAGGTCGAATAGAGGCCCAGGCTCGCGCCCATTCCCAGCGTCCGCCCCTCATCGACCATCAAGGCGTACCCGGAGGGCATGTAGAGGGCTTGCGCCAGGCCCATCGCCCCGCACACCGCCACGAGCGTCCGGAACCCGCCCGACCAGGGAAGCGCGCCCAGGCAGAGGGCCAAAAGGAGGGTCCCGGCGAGAATCAGGGTCCACCGGTTCACCCGGTCTCCGAGAAATCCCCCCGGCGAGAGCAGGGGCGTCGTGACGAACGCGATGGCGCCCACGGCGATCCCCGCTTCGTAGGTGGAGACCCCCAACCTTCCGACGGCGTACATCGGGACGAACGTCCAGGCGGTCGAGATCCCGAAGGACACCAGAAAGCGGTGGGCGCAAAGCCTCCGGAGAGTCCGGCTGGACAGATGCGCCCGCCAGGGAACCGGGGGGGTCTGTGCCGGGGCTCCCGCCCTTCGCGGGACGGTCCGGGGCAGAAAGAAAAAGACCATCGCCCCGGCCAGGACCGCCGAAGCGGACAGGAAGTAAAACGGGACCTCCAGAGAGAAGCGGGATTCCAGCAACCCGCCCACGAAGGGCCCCACGGCCAGGGCGCCGAAGAAGGAGATGTTCAGCGTCCCCATCCAGAAGGCCGCCCGGCTCCCCGCGGCGAACTCCCCGAAGTAACTCAGGATGGTCGGGATGACCATGCCGGCGCCGACCCCCTGAAAGGTGCGAAGGGCCAGAAGCGTGACCCGGTCCGTCGCCAGCGCGAAGCCGAAGGAGGTGACGCAGAAAAGGGCCAGCCCCGCCAAGAGAAAGGGCCTCTGCCCCATCCGGTCGGACGCCCTTCCGGAAAAGGGCATCACCACCGTCCGGGCCGCCATGTCCACCGCGAACAGCGCCCCCACCCAGGCCCCGGAGGCCCCGAGCCGCTGGGCGAAGACCGGCAGGAGCGGGGCGATGATCACGACCCCCATCGTGACCACCACGTTCGTGAAGAACAGGACGGCGGCGCCGCGCAGCCTGCCGTCTCGCCAGTCGCCCACGTGCGCCAAATCTCCAGAACCGGCGGAGGCCCCCTCGCCCCCCCGCGAAGAACGGACGGCCCGAGGTCTCCCCGAGAAGTCACAGACCTCAAGGGGATCCATCTTGAGGTCCGTGACCTCCTGAGGTCTGTGACCTCTCAGCGGCCTTTCGCCTCCAGCCACTCCCGCGCGACGATGCACTGACCGGTGACGCCCCGGCCCTCCTCGGACGCGAGATAGACGGCCGGCTCGCAGAGGACGTCCGCGGGAAGCCACCGCTCCCGCGGGAGGTCGGGGGGCGCCGTGGCGGCGCCGATGGAGGTGTCGGCCACCCCGCCGGGATGGAGGACGTTCACGCGGACCCCTCTGGATTCCACCTCCATCGCCAGCGAGCGGGTGAACCCTTCCAGCGCGAACTTGGAGGCGCAGTAGGCGGTGAAGTTCGGCAGGGCCCGGCTTCCCAGCCCCGAGCTGACGTTGAGGATGACGCCCATCCCCTTCGGGATCATGTCCCGGAGCGCCTCGCGGCTGCACAGAAAGGGCCCCCGCAGGTTGGTTTTCAGGATCAGGTCCCACTCCGCGACCGCGAGTTCCGTGAAAGGCTTGCAGAGATTGGCGCCGGCGTTGTTGACTAGGATGTCCACCGGTCCGAAGGCCTCCCGCGCCCGGGCGAACAGGGCTTGCACGTCTTTCTCCTCGCCCACGTCGGCGCGCACGGCCAGGGCCGAATGTCCCTGCGCATTGAGGTCGGAGGCCACCCGCCGGATCTCTTCCCCGGTGCGGGCCGCCAGCGCAACCCGGGCCCCCTCCCGGCAGTAGGCCCGGGCCACCTGCTCCCCCAGGCCGCGTCCAGCCCCGGTCACGACGGCCACTTTGTCTGCTAACCGGTTTCCCATCCGTGCCGCTCCGCTCCCCGGAGAGACGGGTCTTCCATCCCCCGAACCAGCGACTTCCCCCGTGTCAAATCTGTGCCTCTAGACCTCGGCCAGGTCCTGCGACGAGACGCTCAGGCGGACGGCCCCGGAAGGCGTGACGAGGTACGGGTCTCCCACCCAGAGGCCCCCTCCCTCCGGGAAGGCCACGTGGGGATGAAGGATGATGTGCATCCCAGCCGCCAGCGGGGTCTTGTCCGTGGGGCCGAGAAACGGGTTCTCGACGATGTCGAGCCCCTGCCCGTGACCCGGGTGGTTCCCTTCCTTGAGCCCGGCCGAGGCGACCACGGCGGTGATGGCCCGGGCCACCTCGCAGGCGGGGACGCCCGGCCTCAGGGTCTCCTCCGCCCGCCGGAGGGCCTCCCGCAGGACCCCGTAGTTCCGGCGGACGGCGTCCCGGGCCGGTCCCAGCGTCACGGTTCGGACGAACTGCGTCCAGTAGCCGCCCGAGGCGCAGAGCTCGATGCAGAAGATGACCGCGTCCCCGGGCGCCAGGGTGCGGTCGGCCATGTCCCAGAAACGGTTCACGGGCCTCTCGCCCGAGCCCACGATGAAAAAGACCTCCTCGGCGCCGCGGCTCCGCAGGGCATGCTCCACGTCGGCGAGGACCTCGTACTCCTTCCGCCCCGGGCGGAGGGCCTCCCGGAAGGTGTCGAACGCCAGGTCCCCCAGGCGGGCCGCCTCCCGGATGAGGGCGATCTCCTCCTCGCTCTTGATGGACCGGACGGACTCGAACAGGTCGGCGGCGTCGACCGTCTCGATGCCCTTGGGGAGGGCCGCCAGCAAGGTCTGGTGGAACCTCGCCGACATGGTCGCCGGGCTGACGAGCCCCAGGCGCTTAATACCCCAATCGGCCACGACTCCGGCGATGACGTTCGCGTCCTCCTGGCCGTAGGGCGTGGCGACGGCCGACTCGACGCCGCAGTGCTCCCTCGCCAGCGCGACGTACTTGGGATAGTGCGTGCAGAGGGTCATCTCCCCGCGCATGGGGAGGAGGACGTAGTCGGAGAAGGTCGGGCTCCGCCAGTTGGAGACGTAGCGGACGGGACCCCGCTGGTTGTGGTGCCCCAGAGAGGCCATCAGCAGCGCGTCGATGCCGGCTTCGGCCATCGCCTCACGCAGGACCCGGTGACGCCGCTCCTGTTCCTGACGGGAGAGACTGGCCGCCTTGGAAATCATCGCTTGCTTCCCTCGCTTCCGGAAAAGCCGTTCAGGGGTTGAGGGGCGGCCTTTCGGAGAGCCCCCCGGAGAACGCTTCCTCACACCCGCCTTCGACGCGCGAAACCCCCCTCGGCCGGAAAGCCGAAGCCCGGCCCTAGCCTTCTCCCTTCCAACCCCCGGTCGGGCGCGAGGCCGGCCACCTCACGCCCTCCTGACCCATCCGGATCAGGCGGCCCAGCCAGTTGACCACCTGCTTTTTGAACATCCACTTCTCGACGAGGCAAAGGCGGCCCATGTCGGGGGACGAGGGGATGATGGCGTCCGAGTAGCGGATCTCTCCCGCCACGAGCCGCCGCACGGTTTCGCGGTTCGTCCGGAGGTGGGTGAAGCCCTCATGGTCTTTCACCTCGGGCCCGCCGGCTCCGTCGCGGAACTGGAGCGCTCCGCCCTTCACCTCGATGCAAAAGGGCTCCCCGTCCTCGACCAAAAACCGCACGGTCTGGTCCAACGCGGACAGGACGGCCCGGGTGTCCTCCCGGCGGTTCAACCCTTCGAAGAAGGCCCGCGCCACCTGATTCACCTCGTCTCGCATCGTCTCGCGGAATCCCTCGCGTCAAGGGACCTCGGCTAGGAGCACGTCGGGATCGCCGTGCTTCGCGGCCGCTTCCCGGACCTCCGGGTCGTCGAGAATGAGGAGCCTTCCGGAATCGACGAGAGTCTCCCCCGCGTGGACGAGCGTGGGCTTGAGCCCTCCCCCGTCCCAGTGGAAGTCGCTCCAGATGCCCTCGCACGGCCACAGGCCGAAGCCCACGTGATAGACCCCCGCGTGGCGGTAGAGCAGAGAGTCGCACGCGCGCTCCTTGAGCCCCTCCCGGACGCTGACCGCCGGGCTGATCCCCCAGGTGATCTCGCAGCAGTAATCGGCGTTCGGGTAGCGCCTCATCATCTCGCTGAACCAGCGGGCCTCCTCGCCGCCCGAACAATGAACCACCCGCTGTTCCTTGACGACCAGCTCCACCGGCTCCTTCAGGATCCCCGCTGTTCCCTCCCATGTCTCGAAAACGATGCGGCCCTCGACGGGGCCTTCGGGATACAGGGCGACGTTGCCGAAGGGGAAAAAGGTCCAGGCGCCGGCGCGCAGGTCGCCCCCGCCGGAAAATCCCCTGCCCTCTGGCCAGGCCTTGAGCCTCCCCCGGAGGTCGGTCCCCGTCGGCTCGGTCAGGCGGAAGGGGGCGTCGCGGACACAGCCGGCCGACCTGCGCATGATCGTCCGGGCGATCTCTATGGGGTAGCGGGCCCATGGCGAGGCCAGCCGCTCCCGGGAGAGCGTCATGCAGGCGGTGATACGGGTGTCGTACTCGAACAGGCACCGCAGGACGTGGATGTTGTCGATGGAGGCCACGTTCTCCAGGGGGAGGAGATGGAGGACGCAGTGGCTCGCCTGGAGGGCGGCCTCGGTCGTCGCGCTCATGCGCTCGCCGAGACGGAAGACGGGCGGCCGGTCTTCCAGGAGCGCCACCCTGGCCCCGGCCTCCTCCGCCGCCTCGATCATCGCCTCCGCCACCCCGGCCTCGGGCGGCGCATTCCGGTCGATCCAGACCAGGACGTTCTCGCCCGGGCGGACGCCCGCGTAGTTCCACACGCAGTTTCGCGCCCCTTCCCTCAGATGGGACTCGTTGACCGGCGGAGCCTGCATGCGGCGCGTCCTTCCCCCGGCGCGGGGCGGGAGAGATTCCCCGCCCCGCACGGCGAAGTCACCCCCGGAGAAGCCGAAATCCCTAGTACTGGACGTTGGTCTTCCGCCTGGGGAAAAGCTTCGGGGTGTACTTGTTGGTGTAAATGGACTCCAGCGCGGGGTTGTGCGGAAGCTTGAAATACTTGACCAGGACGTCCCGCGTGTACTTCATCTTGGCGGCGTCCTGGTAGCCAATCCCGTACCGGGCGGCGGTCGGGGTCAGCAGGTGGTCCATCGTCATCTCCCACATGTCAGCCGCGATGCCTCGGTCCGACTGGGGATACTGCTTGACGAAGACGTCGATGGCCTCCTTGGGATGCTCCACGGCCCAGGCGTGGCCTTTCATGCTGGCCTCGACCACCTTCCGGACCATGTCCTCCCGCTCCTTCAGGACCGTGTGGGTGGCAAAGACGCCGTTGGAGTAAACGTCCACGCCGAAGTCGCTGTAAACGAGCGTGTAGATCTTCTTGCCCTGCTTGGCGGCGCCCCGGGCCAGGATGGGGTAGCTCGCGTTATAGAGGCCCACGCCGTCGACGCTGCCCTTGATCACGCTGGGGACGCTGGCGCCGGGCGCCATGTCCACCCACTTCACCTTGCTCTCGTCCACGTTGTTGATGGCGGCCAGGGCGGGGAAGATGACCCGGGAGCCGTCTCCCGGGGTCGCCGCGATCGTCTTGCCCTCCAGGTCCTTCGGGGTTCGGATGCCCCGGCCCGCCAGGGTGAAGATCACGAACATGGACTTGTCGTGAATGACGGACAGGGAGGTCAGCGGCCTGTCCGGATTCTGGCCGACGAAGATGATCTGGGCGGCGATGTCGGCGAACCCGATGGGGGCGACGCCCGCCGCCACGTCTTTGACGGTCTGGCCGGACCCGTGCCCCCGGATGTAGGCGAGGTCAATCCCGGCCTTCTTGAAGTACCCCAGTTCGAGAGCGGCGAAAAAGCCGGCGTGCTTTCCGATGGGGATCCAGTCCAGGGCGAACTGCACCTTCTCCGCCGCGCGGGCCTGGCCCAAGGCGATGCAGAGCGCCACGAGCCCCATTGCGATCCCTTTCGCGAAAATCCTGCGCACAGTGTCCATTTTCTTCCTTCCTCAGTCCATTTGTAGGCCGTCGAAGCTGCGTGCGTGGCGGCGCACCAGACCTCTTTGGCCCGTGCGGATCCTCACGCCTGTCATCCTAACGCAATCGGTCCGCGGCTCGCCAGCCCCCCTCCCCTCTTGGCCCTCAATCCAGGGGAGAGACCACCTCCCGGCCGGACAGCTCCACATAGACCTTTTCCGCGCGCGGCTTCTTTCCCGCCAGCCAGTCCGCCAGCCAGTCCGCCGCATGGTCTACGTAAGGGGCCTCGATGGAGTGTTTGCTCCCCTCGAACATCACCAGTTTCCGGGGCTGGCGGATCCTCCCGAAGACCTTCAGCGTGACGTCCATCGGCGAGAGGTCCTCGTCTTCCCCCGTGATCAGCATGACCGGACAGGAGATTTTCTCTTCCAAGCCCTCCAGCGAGAGAGTCTCCATGAACCTGTCGAAGGAGGCCTCGTCGCTGTACCCCGCCATGTACATGTAATTCAGCTTGAACGTGGGGGAGGCCATGTTGAAGATGGTGTCCATCCCGCTCTCCCAGCAGGGCAGCATGAAGGCGCAGGCCTTCAGGCGGGTCTCGGCGGCGGCCACCCGGAAGCCCCAGTAGGTCCCCATGCTGACGCCCGCGAGGCCCAGGCGCGAGGCGTCGATGTCCTTCCGGGAGCACAGGTAGTTGACGGCGTTGACGCCCGCCTCGGCGTAGTTGTCGGCGGTGACCCGGATCTTCCGCACGTTGGAGGCCCCCTGCCCCGGGCCGTCGATCATCAAAAACGCCAGCCCCCGCTCCAGGAGGGGATCGCCGTACATGGGGGAGTTTTCCTTCACCATGTCCATCCCCGGGACGATGAGGACGGCGGGATACGGCGGCCGGCCGGACGCGGGGAGGTGCAAAAGGGCGGAGAGGGACCTCCCCTCGAAGGGGATCTCCACGCGCTCGATGGGGTGGGGCGCATACCGGATGTACTTGCCGAAGCAGTAGTCCTGGAGCTCCTGGAACTCGATGTGCTTGGGGCTGTCGTCCTCGAAGAGCGGCCAGTGGGCGTTGCAGTAGAGTTGGGCGGCGATGAAGTAGTTCTCCCGGGCGAGGACCGCGTGGCCCTCCGCCTCCGCCTTCTCCGCCCTCTCCTGTCTCAGCCGGGCGGCCTTGGCGAACTCGCGCGCGATGTCCGCAAAGCGCTTGACGCGCTGCCGGATGAGCTGGGCGTCCCACGACGCCTTGGGCCCCGCGAAGCCCACCAGCCGGCTCGTCCGCCCCTGGTCCCAATCCACGCCGACGGTGCGGATGATGTTGTCCAGGATCCACCGCTGCTCCTTCCAGCGGCGCATGATTTTCTCGCGATCGCGGCTGATCTTCATGAAAGGTCTCCAGGGCCCGTCTCGGGTGAAAAACCGAATCCTTCCACAGCCGACCGACGTTAGGGCCACGCCTCCCTCCCGGTCTTCAGCCTACCCTCAGGGGTGCGCGGGCGCAACCCCGGCGAGCCAGCGCGCCCCTCCGCCCCGCCGGGCGTCACAGGATGACGACGGCGTCCTCGGCGCGGATCCAGCCCGACTCGACGACCCGCGCGCAGATGCCACCCCGGCCGAGGAGGGCCCGCGTCATGCCGGGCTCGGTGATGGACTGGATGTATCCGCAGGGCGGCCGGGGCCGGTCGTACTCTAAAACCGCCTCGCCGACCCGAAACCGCCTTCCGGCCAGGCGCGCGAGCCTCACGCCCCGGACGATCAGATTGCGGCGATGCTCGCCGTTTCCGACGCGGATGCCCGTCGTCCGCTCGATCTCCTCGAGGTCCTCCGCCTCGATAAGCGTCACCTCGCACTCGTCAACGCTGGTCCAGTAGCCCGTGCGCTCGGAATAGCGGTCCCCGCGCAACCCCCGGCGGGCGACCGCCTCGACCTGTTCGACCGCCTGCATGGCCACCCCGCCCTCCGGGGCGATGTAGATCCGCTCCACGACGCCGTGCATCCTTGCGGACTCCTTTCAACGGAAAAGGACGCGCCCCCCCCCGGCCTCGATGAAACCGCCCCGGGGCGCCGAAAAGCCCCCTCCAGCAGCCTCGCACACCTGAACCGGCTGCTCGAATCCCCGGCCCCTGCGGGTCCAGGGACTTGTCATTTTAACCCGTTTCGCGCATCATTTTCCCGACAAGTCGAGCCGAGCGCCGTTCTGCGCGCGGCCCATCGGGCGCCTGAAGTCCCGCGGGGGGGACTCATTCGCGATCCCCGCAACCGGTTCTGCCATGAGTCCGTTCACGGCCGTCGGAAAGCCCACGCCCCTCATCGACGCCCCCCGCAAGGCGTCGGGGGCGGCCGAGTTCGTCTCCGACGTCCGTCTTCCGGGCCTCCTCGAGGGGAAGGTCCTGCGAAGCCCCCATCCCCACGCCCGCATCCTCCGCGTGGACGTGGAGGCGGCGCGGCGCGTTCCGGGCGTCCGCGCGGTGGTCACGGGGGCCGACGCGCCCACGCCCAGATGGGGATGGACCCAGTTGAAGGACCAGTCCATCCTCGCGGGCGACCGCGTGCGGTTCCTCGGGGAAGAGGTGGCCGCCGTGGCGGCCGAGGACGCCGCCGCGGCCCTCGAGGCGGCGGAGCGCATCCGCGTGGAGTACGAGCCCCTGCCCGCCGTCTTCGACCCCGAGGAGGCCATGGCCGAGGGGGCCCCCCTGGTTCACGAAAAGCCCCGGAACATCGCCTCCGAAGTCCACGCCGAGCGCGGCGACGTGGAGTCCGCCCTCCGGGAGGCCGACGTGGTGCGGGAGGAGACGTACACCACCTCCTTCCACTACCAGGCCTACATGGAGCCCATGGGGAGCGTCGCGAAGCCGGAGGGCGCGGGCCGCTACACCCTCTGGACCCCCTTGCAGCACCCCTTCCTCGCCCGGGACCTCATCGCCGACGCCCTAGGTCTGAAGCGGGAGGACCTGCGGCTCATCCAGCCTTTCGTCGGCGGCGCGTTCGGGGGCAAGGCCCTGGAGGAGCCCAACGCCTTCATCACCCTTCTCCTGGCCATGAAGTCCGGACGCCCCGTCCGGCTGCTGAACACGCGCACGGAGGAGTTCACGGCGGCGCGTCCCCGGGTACCGACCCGGCTGTGGCTGCGAATGAGCGCCAAGAAGGACGGACGCCTTTTGTCCAAGGAGGCGCGGGTCATTGCGGACAACGGGGCCAGCACCGGCCTGGCCGACGCCATCCTGCGGACCGCGTGCTACCGGTGCGATAACGCCTACCGGATCGCGAACCTCCGCAGCCACGGGTATCTGGTTTACACCAACAAGATCCCCACGGGCGCGTTCCGCGGATTCGGCAACCCGCAAGGGACCTTCGCCCAAGAGAGTCTCCTGGACGTCCTCGCCCACGAGATCGGGATGGACCCGGCGGACCTCCGCCTCAAAAACGCCGTCCGGACGGGCGACGTGACCGTGCACGGCTGGCGGATCGGGTCGTGCGGACTCGACGAGTGCATCCGGGCCGCCACCCGCGCGGCGGGTTGGGAGAAGGCCCGGCGCGCGGGGGGGAAAGGGGCAGTCCGGCGCGGCGTCGGGCTCGCCTGCGCCATCCATGTCAGCGGAAACCGCATGTTCGCCGACTGGGACGGCTCCCGCGCCGAGGTGGATCTGGACGCGGAAGGGGGCGTCACGGTCAGGACGGGCGAGGGGGACATCGGCCAGGGCTCCCGAACGGTGGCCGCCATCGTCGCCGCGGAAGAGCTGAACGTGGAGCCGGCGCGGATTCAGGTGTCGGCCACCGACACGCAGGCCGCCCCCTTCTGCCTCGGCTCCTACGCGAGCCGCCTGGCCCTCGTGGCCGGGCACGCCGTGCGCCTCGGGGCGGTGGATGCGCGCGACCGGTTGATCCCGGTGGCGGCCGACCTTCTGGAGGCCGCGCCCGAAGACGTGGAATGGCGGGAGGGCGCCTTCCGGGTCCGCGGCTCTTCCGATCGGTCCCTCTCCCTGAAGAAGACGTGCCGGGAGGCGGTCTCCCGGAACGCCGGCGAGCCCGTCCGGGGGTTCGGGGAGTACGACCCTCCCACGGAGCCGGCCGACGAGAAGACCCTCTACGGCAACATCGCGGCGGCTTACGAGTTCGCGGCGCAGGTGGCGGAGGTGGAGGTGGACCTGGAAACGGGCCGCGTGCGGGTGGTGCGCATCACGTCCGCCGACGACGTGGGACGGGTCCTCAACCCCCTGGCCGCCCACGGGCAGGTGGAAGGGGCGGTGGTGCAGGGGACAGGCTTCGCCCTGCTGGAGGAAATCCGGGTCGAGGGGGGACAGGTGATCAACGGCAACTTCGGCGACTACACCCTGCCCAAAGCGGACACCGTGCCCGCGGTGGACTCCATCATGATCGAGTCGAACGACCCCTACGGCCCCTACGGGGCGAAGGGGGCCTCCGAGGCAGCCATCGTCCCCACGGCCCCGGCCATCGCCAACGCCATCTTCCACGCCACCGGCGTGCGGGTCACCTCCCTGCCCATCACGGCCGAAAAGCTTCTCGCCGCCCTCAGCGCAAAAGAAGGGTAGAGGCCGCCGCGTGAGTGCCCGCTCTACCAGGCGGACGCCTTCGCCGACCGCCCCTCGCCCGGGAGGTGAGGTTGTAAGTTCAGGGAATCCTCCCCGCCTTCCTGAACCCGCGCGGAATCCCGCTGTTCGGACAGCTCCTTAAGAAGTCCCGCCTAATTTTCTGTTTGCAAACCGGTTTTCTCTAAATCGGTATATTTTTTGCTTGCCTACAGAAAGGGAGTCGGAATCAACGTATCGGGTTCTGGTGACCATTGGAGGACGGGGGAGAACCCTGTCCAAGGAAGGGGGGGAAAGCGCCGTTGCCCGCCGGGGGCTCGCTGGAGGAGGGGCCATGAAATCCGCGTTCACGTTCATCCTGGCAGGCGGGGAAGGCAAAAGGCTCAGTCCGCTCACGAACTCGCGGGCCAAGCCTCTTCTCCCCTTCCTCGGCAGCCGACGTCTGATCGACTTCACGCTGCTCAACTGCGTCCGATCGGGGATCTTCCGGATCTGGGTTTTGGCCTGCAACGACGCGGTCGCCCTGAACCTGCACACCTCCCGGTCTTGTCGCGAGAGCCAGGAGAAGCTCCTGGACCGGATGGACGGGAAGAGGTGGGTGGACAGCCTGAAAAAGCCCGGCTACGCCGGCACCGCTGACGCCGTCCGACAGAACCTGTCCAGGATCCCCCCGAAGGTGCGCGAGGTCCTGGTCCTGGCCGCAGACCACGTCTACACCATGGACTATGGGTCGCTCCTCGATTTTCACCGCCGAAAGGGCGCCCTGGTCACGGTAGGGGCCGCCGAGGTCGGCTGGAGCGAAGCGGGCCGCTTCGGGATCCTCGAGGCCGATGCGGAGGACCGGGCGTTCACCTTCCAGGAAAAACCGCGCGACACGGCCCCTCTCAATGCCCGGTCTCCAAAGGCCCTGGCCTCCATGGGCATCTACATCTTCGACGCCGATTTCCTTTCCGCGGCGCTCCGGACGGTCGGCGGGGACGACTTCGGCCGGGATATTCTCCCCGTCATCCTGGATTCACACAAGGTCTTCGCTTTCAATACAACCGCCCGGGGCAACGGACACCGGCCCTGGCAGGACGTGGGAACCATCGATTCGTATTGGGAAGCCCAGGTTGAGATCCTGAAGGACGGAGAGGGATCGGGCACCCAGGCCGCGCTCGGCGACGAGTTGTTTTCCGAAGCCGGGGGGTTCAATGCGCCTCTGGGAACCTGGACGGATGCGCGCGGAACGCGAAACGGCGAGCCCCGGGTGTTCGGGCGGGTCTTTCGCTCCGCCCTCAGCCGCGGGGTTTGGGTCAGCGCCGGGGCGGAAGTCTATGAATCCATCCTTCTGGAGGACGCCCAGGTCGGGCCGGGCGCGCGGCTCTGGCGGACCGTCGTCGATCGGGGCGCCGTCGTTTCGGCCGGCGAGGAGATCGGGTTCGATCGCGACAAGGACGGGAGGGAATATCCCGTCTCGGAAGGCGGGGTGGTCGTGATCGCCGCCGAGCGGCCTCTCGCCCCAGAAGAAAGACCGGCGGACGCGCCCACCTTTCCGCAGAGGGCCGGCGCGCTGGCCGGGGCGTCCCGCTGCTGAATCCCGTCCGGGGTGTTTTCTCTTCGACAAACGCTTGAAACCCTCCGCATCTGTGCCGCCTGAGTCCGGTCGGGGCCGTGCGGACAACTCCCGAAGGAAACCGTCCCACTCCCGCGAAAGCGATTGCCCAATCTGAGACTTCCGAACTCTTTTGCCCAGAATTTCCCGGATCGCAATCAATTTTATCATTGGTTTCCGGCCCTGCCTGCCGGACGGGCCAATGCCCTCTCCTCGCCCTCCCTGGCCACGTTTCTCCCTAAAACCACGGATTCCTGTCTCCAAAACCGCAGTTTCTAATTCTATACATTAATGAATATGAGTCAACTTACTAATATGAGGGCGGTTACAAGTGTTTGTAAAATAAACGTAAATTTGCGCCGCGCTCTCCTTCGAATGGTCTTATATACAAAGTAAAGGGAAATTACGGAGGCTGGGGCGAATTTCGTTTCAGCCTTCGGTAGTCAACGGCGAGCGAAGGGGTGCATTTTGCTTGCCCACGCCACCCAAATCTTCAACGAAGACAGGGGAACTCCAGCCCGTCTAAATGGTATCGCTGCTATACCAAGTCCCGTTATGAAGGGATCGGGGTTTTCCACATCGATTTTTGAGGGATCTCCGCGTCAGCTTTTGGGGGATCTCCCGATTGCGCTCTTCCCGCAAAGCCGTATGTTAAAGCCACGGATAAATTCCCCGGTTTTTACCAGTTTCTATTGGCACTCGGCTGTACCGTTTTTGCAGGGTCAAGCAGGGTCAAAAGGAACTGCTGAGCCTGGGGGGCGGCTTCCGTTTCAGCCTTCAATTGCCTACGGCGAGCGAAGGGTCACATTTTTCCTGCCGACGCAGCGACGGTGCAGGGAGGGGGAAAGGAGGATTGTGTATGAGTTCCCTTTTGACGTTCATCCTCGCAGGCGGCAAAGGTGAGAGACTCTATCCACTCACCAACTCCCGGGCGAAGCCTCTCCTCCCCTTCCTCGGCGGCCGGCGGCTGATCGATTTCACGCTGTTCAATTGCGTCCAGTCCGGGATTTTCCAGGCCTGGGCGCTGACCTGCAACGACGCCGTCGACCTGGACCTGAGCACCCCCCCATCCTGGGACGAAAGCCAGAGACGGCTTCTCGACCGAATGGACGGGAAGAGATGGGTGGAAAGCCTGCAAAAGCCCGGCTACGCCGGCACCGCCGACGCCGTCCGACAAAACCTCTCCAAGATCACCCGCGAGGTCCGCGAGGTCCTGGTCCTGGCCAGCGACCACGTCTACGCCATGGACTATCGGGCGCTCCTCGACTTTCACCGACGAAAAGGCGCCCTGGTCACGGTGGGGGCCTCGGAAGTCCATTGGAGAGAAGCGGACCGCCTCGGGGTCCTCGTGACCGATCCGGAAGACCGGGTCAACCGCTTCCTGGAGAAACCGCGGGACACGGCGGACCTCAGCGCCCGGTTCCCGAAGGCCCTGGCCTCCATGGGGATCTATGTCTTCGACGCCGACTTTCTCTCGGCGGCGCTTCCCATGATGGCCGGAAATGATTTCGGCAGAGACATCCTCCCCGCCCTCCTGCGCTCTATCAAGGTCTTCGCCTTTAACGCGACCGCTCACAACGACGAGAGCTGGTTCTGGCGGGACGTGGGGACCATCGACACCTACTGGGAAACGCAGATTGAAATCCTACAAAACAGGGGCAGATATCCGGCCTTGCTCGGGTCCAATGGACGATCGCGCCCGCGGCACTTCGGAGAGTTAATGCCGGCCAGAGCGGAGGCCGGATGTCCAGGGGTCCAGGATTTCCCCCCCTCGGCGCACAGCCAGATCTTCCAGTCCGCCTTGAGCCACGGCGCGGCGGTCCGCCCCGGCGCGAAGGTCGTCAACTCTGTGTTACTGGAAGGGGCGGTCGTGGAATTGGGCGCGCAGTTGTGCTGCGCCGTCGTGGACAGGGACGCCGTCGTGCCGTCCGGCTCGGAGATCGGGTTCGATCGGGACAAGGACGAGCAGGACCATTTCGTCTCGGAAGGCGGCGTGGTGGTGGTCGCCGCCGAACAGCCTGTCTCGCCCGGAAAGCCGGAAGCTCCGCGCATCCCGCACCCCAGGGCGTACGCGCTGTCCGAACTGTTCCTCGGCTGACAAGGGGGGACAGCACGTCTGTCCCCCCTTTTTCCGTGCGGCTCCTCGTCACGCCGGGAAGTGGAAAGGCGCGCAAAAAACGATCGCAGGCGATCCCGGGGTGCGCAAACACCGTCCATCGGTCCTCGCCGAGGAAGGCCCTGCGCCCGCAGGCTTCACGACCTCGACGGGGACAATCAATCCTGCAACAACTCCTCCAGCTTCTCGATGAGCAGCATGGGCCCGTAGGGCTTCTGGATGAAACCCGCCAGTCCCTTGCCGGCGAACCGATAGGAGGCGTCCTCCTCGGGGTAGCCGCTGGAGAGCATGACGCGCGCGTCGGGCCGGATGCGGCGGATCTCGTGGAACGCCTCTTCGCCGTCCATCTGCGGCATGGTCAGATCGAGGATGACCGCCGCGATGTTGTCCGAGTATTCGCGGAAGAGATCAACCCCCTCCTTCCCGTCGCGGGCGGTCAGGACCGTGAAGCCGCACTTCTCCAGCATCATCCTGGACACGGTCCGCACGCTGTCCTCGTCGTCCACCACGAGGATGGTGCCGCGTCCCTGCAAGCCCCGGGCGATTCTCGGGCGGCCGGGGGGCTCTTCCCCGGCCTGCTCCGAGCAGGGGAACAGGACCCGGAACGTGGTGCCGCGCCCGGGCTCGCTGTGAAGCCGGATCGCCCCCCGATGCCCGCGAACGATGCCCATGAGCGCGGCCAAGCCCAGCCCGCGCCCCGTGGATTTCGTCGTGAAGAAGGGGTCGAAGATCCTCTCTCTCATTTCCTCATCCATCCCGCTTCCCGTGTCGGAGACCTCGAGGAAGACGTAGCGGCCATCCGGCAACTCGTGGCCCAGATACGTTTCGGAGAGATAGGAATGGTCCACCTCGATTTCCCCGGTGCTCACCCGGATCACGCCGCTCCCGTCCCCGATGGCCTCGGAAGCGTTGGTGATGAGGTTCATGGCCACTTGGCGGAGTTGGGAGGCGTCTCCGTCGATGGGAGGGGGGTCAGGGTCGAAGTGATATTCCACGACGACCGCCTTGGGGATGATAGCCTCCAGTAAATGGGCCATCTCTTCGACCAGCTTGGAGAGACTCAGCGGCTGGATGATGAGGGGGGTTTTCCCGGTGTAGGCCAGCAGCTGGTTCGTCAGTTCGGCGGCGCGCAGTCCCGCCGTCTCAATCTGCTCGACGCTGTATCGGGCGGGGGACTCCAGGGGCACGTCTATCATGGCCAGACCCGCGTAGCCCAGGATGCTCATCAGCAGATTGTTGAAGTCGTGGGCGATCCCCCCGGCCAGAACCCCGAGGCTTTCCAGCTTTTGGGTGTGCTGGAACTGAGCCTCCAGTTGCTTTCTCTCTTCCTCCGCCTGCCTTCCCTCGGCCCGCTCCCGCGCCCGGCGTTCGGCGATGGTCAGGCGGACCTCCAACAGCCCCAGGTCCACCGGCTTGGACAGGTAATCGTCGGCGCCCGCCTCGAGAACCTCCTGAAGCTCCTGGGGATGATTGCGGACCGTGACCATCAGGATCACGCTGCTTTTCCCCCGCGGCAACCCCCGCATCAGGCGGCACAGCTCCAGACCATCCATGCCCGGCAGCAGCCAGTCCAGGATGACCAGTTCGTGGAAGACTTGCTGATAGGCCTCCCAGGCCATCGTGGCGTTCGGACAGGCGGCGACGTCGTGGCCCCGCGAACGCAGGACGGCCTCGAGAAACTCCCGCGCCCGATCGTCGTCCTCCACGAGCAGGGCTTTCAAGCGGCTTGTCTTCACAGAGCCGCCAACGCTATGGAAAATCCCGACCGCTTCCAACCCAGACCTCGCAGAAATTTCCGAAAGCCGCTTCTTCAACCCAGACAAGGATCGCAGTCAACACAATGAAATTTCACGCCAAGCCGGAATGATAGCGCAAGTGGAGCGTTTTGAACAGCCAATTTGAACAAAAAACGTAAGTCCTCGAGCGCCCCTTTCCTGTGTCAGCGGCCGGCCATTTCCCCATCAGCCGGTCAACTGCGGAATCACCTCCACGGCGAGCCGTTCCACCTGGTCGGGACGATACTGATACGGAACCAGGACGATCCTCTTGACCCCCACCTCCACGTGACGGCGCAGTTGCTCCACGCAGTGTCCGACCGGGCCGCAGATGGCGCTCTCCCGGGTGGACTCGCTCCAGGCGGCGTAATCCCACTCCGTTGTGAGCCACTTCTCCATCCGCTCTTTGTCCCGGGAAAGATGGTCGGTCACCATGATGGGAAGCTGGTTCAGGCTGTCGAGCTCCCCGGGGTCCTTTCCCGCTTCGCGGGCGAACCGCTCGATCTTCTCCCAGGAGCGCGCGAAGCCCTCCGGGGTGTAGAAATAAGTCAGCCAGCCGTCCGCCTTCGTCGCCGCCCTCTTCAAGACCGCGTCCACGTATCCGCCGATGAGAATCGGGGGGCGCGGCCTCTGGACGGGCTTCGGCTGCAGCACGGCGCCGCTGAGACGGTGGGGAGGATACTCGCCGTCCACCTTGTCCTCGGTCCACAGCCGGGTGAGGATCTCGAGGTTCCGCTCGAAGATCTTCCCGCGCTTCTTGAAGTCGATCCCGACGGCGTTGAACTCCCGGGCGTACCAGCCGCTGGCCATGCCCAGGACCAACCGCCCCCCGGAGATGATGTCCAGGGTCGCGGCGGTCTTGGCCAGAACCGCCGGGTTCCTGAGCGGGAGCACCAGGACGCCCGTGCCGAGCTTGATCCGGGAGGTGTGGCAGGCGACGGCGGTCAGGAGGGTCAGCGACTCCAGAATGGGGAAGCAGGGCTCCACGCCCAGAAAGACGTGGTCCCAGACCCAGACCGACTCGTACCCCAACTCCTCCGCCCGTTTGGCGAACGCCACGAGCTCGCCGGGATCGGGCATCGCCGGATAGGCCGTGAAATTCCGCATGGCCATGCCGAACTTGACGCCGCTCGCGCTCATTTCTCTCTCCTTTTCGTCCGATTCCGTCCTGTGAAGTCCGAGGATGTCCGCAAGGCCAAAGCGGAAACTGTACAGCGCGGGGGACGCCCTTCAAAAAGCGCCCCTTGGGAAGGTCCTACGCCGTCTCTTGCCGCATGATCTCCGCCGCCCGACGGACCGCGCGGAGGATGTCCAGGTGGGCGCCGCACCGGCAGTAGTTCCCCAGCAGGTACTCCCGGATCTCCTCATCCGCCGGCGAGGGGTTCTCCAGAAGCAGGCCCTTCACGGCCATGATCATCCCCGGCGTGCAGAACGCGCACTGAAAGGCGGATTCCTCGTAAAAGGCCCGCTGGACCGGGTCGGGCCTGCCGTCCCGCGCGAGACCTTCGATGGTGAGGATCTCCTCCTCGGGGCCGATCTGCGCCGCCAGCGTCAGGCAAGCGCTGATGGGCCGGCCGTCCAGGAGGACCGTGCACGTCCCGCAGGCCGAGACCCCGCAACCCTCCTTCATCCCCAGCAGATCGAGCTGATCCCGAAGGACGTCCAGGAGCAGGGCGTTGTCCCGGATAAGGACCGTCCGCCGCTCTCCGTTCACCCTCAGTTCTGCCGGCCGAAGCTGCTCCATCCCTTGAGCCTCCGGAACTATTCCGCGACGCCGTGGGCGTTTGGGTCCGCGAGCCTTTCCAAGACGCGCCTGACCTGAACGCGGATGATCTCCCGCTTGTACCACGCCGAACCCCGGGCGTCCTCGATGGGGTCGGCCTCGGCGGCCGCCCGCTCCGCGACGGCCTCAATCCGCTCCGGGGTGAGCGGGCGCCCAACGGCCAGCTCGTCCACGCCCGACACCCTCACAGGGGTGGCCGCCACGCAGGACAGGACGACCCGCAGGTCCTCGACCTCGCCGCTTCGAGAGGCGCGGAGAAGCCCCGCCACCCCCAGGATCGGCCAGTCCGCCGCGGCGTGGCCGACGAACTTCAGATACATCCCCCGCGCGCCCGGCGGAGGCGGGGGGACGCGCACCTCGGTCAGGATCTCCCCCGGCCGCTTGTCCACCGTGTAAAACCCCTGAAAGAAATCCGCCAGCGGGACCTCCCGCTCCCCTTCCGGGCCGCGCAGCCGCAGGCGGGCGCCCAGGGCGATGAGGGGAGCCGGCGGGTCCAGGCGGTAATCCCCGTGGGCCAGGTTCCCGCCCACGGTGGCGCGGTTGCGCACCCGGACGTTGGCCACGCGGCGGTACGTGTCCGCCAGCATCGGATAGACCTCCCGGACCGCCGGGTGCTTCTCCACCGCCCGGTGGGTGCACAGGGCGCCGATGCGCAGGCCCTCTTTCGGGTCGAAGCGGATCTGCGCCAGGTCCCGGAGACCCCAGAGGCTGACCAGGTGAGGCGGGGCCGCCAGGCCCGATTTCATGAGGATCAGGACGGCCGTCCCGCCCGCGATGGGGACCGCCTCCTCTCCCCGGTCCGCCAGGATGCGGCAGGCCTCCTCCACGGACTTGGGGGAATGAAGGCGAAACGCCGGGAGGCCCATGGTTTCCGTCTCCGCAGGTGTCAGACGGCGCTCGACCGGACCGGGGTTTCCCGGATCGCGCGCAGGACCTTCTCCGGCGTGACCGGAAGGTCGCGGACCCAGACGCCCGCGGCGTCGTGGATGGCGTTGACGATGGCGGGCGTGGTGGCGATGCAGCCGCTCTCTCCCACGCCCTTCGCGCCGTAGGGGCCGAGGGGATGGCTCTCCTCCAGGACGAGGGGGACAAACTGCCCCGGGACGTCCTCGAAGGTCGGGACCATGTATTCCAGGAAGCTCCCGTTCAGGAGCTGGGCGTTTTGATAGTCCATCTGCTCGAAGAGCGTCAGGCCCACGTTCAAGATGGCGGCCCCCAGGATCTGCTGCTCGCAGTGCCGCATGTGGATGGCCTTGCCCGCGTTTGCGGCGACGAACAGGCGCAACACCTTCACGACGCCCGTCTCCCGGTCCACCTCCACCTCCGCCGCGGCCGCGCTGGACGACCAGTTCACGGTGAGCTTCTCGGTGCGGCCGGTCTTTGGGTCCTCCGGCGCGGCCTGCGTCATGTACGTCCCCCGCCCCACCAGGCAGCCCCCCGGGGTTTTGGACAGCTTCTGCTGGAAGACGTCGGCGAGAGAGAGGCCCCTCTCGGGGAGGCCCGCGACGAAGACCCTCCCGTCGGCCAGCTCCAGCTGGTCGGGCGGGACTTCCAGGATCTCGGAGGCGGCGGCGAAGAGCTCCCGGCGGACCTCCGCCGCGGCCCGCTGGATGGCGTTGCCCATGTGGAAGGTGGACCGGCTGCTGGCGGTGGCCATGTCGAAGGGCGTGACGTCCGTGTCGGGCCGGACCAGGCGGACCTTCCCCACCGGGATGCCCAGGGCCTCGGCCGCCAGTTGAGAGAGGACCGTGTCGCAGCCCTGCCCCATTTCCACCGTGCTGACGAGGAGGTTCGCGGTGCCGTCGGCGTTGAGGGCGAGAAGGGCCTCGGAGCCCGTGGGCGTGGCCGTGGTCTTGATGGCCAGGCCCACCCCCCGGCCCCGCGCGACCCGGCCCCCGGAACCGGAAGCCCTCCCGGCCGCCCGGCCGGAAGCGGTCCACCCGAAGGCCTCGGCCGCTTTCGCCAGGCACTCCTTGATGGCCACGCAGTCCAGAAGCTCGCCGCTGGGATAGCGGTCTCCTTCCTGGAGGGCGTGCTCCATCCTCAATTCCACGGGGTCGCGCCCGAGGTACTCCGCCGCCACGTCCATGTGCGCTTCCTGGGCGAAGGTGATCTGGGGGACCCCGAAGCCTCGGAAGGCCCCGGCCGGCGTCTTGTTGGTGTAGACCAGGAGGGAATCGACGCGGACGTTGGGGATCTTGTAAGGGCCGCTGGCGGTGGCGGCCGCCTTCCAGGCCACGCGCGGGCCGCTCTCGGCGTAGGCGCCGCAGTCGTAGTGAATCTCGAACTGCTGCGCCGAGATCTTCCCCTCCCGGCTGACGGCCGTCTTGATCCTCACCGCCGCCCCGTGCCTGGAGCACAGGTAGAAGACCTCCTCCCGGCGGGCGACGGCCCGCACCGGCCGGCCCGTCCACTTCGAGAGGAGAACGGCGAAGGGCTCCATCTTCAGATAGAGTTTCCCGCCGTACCCGCCGCCCAGGTAAGGCACGATCACGCGGACCCGGTTCTGGGGGACGCCGAACATGGAGGCCAGCCACATCCGCAGGGGGGAGGGGCTTTGGGACGAGGTCCACACTGTGACGTGCCCGTCCGGGTCCACCCGGGCGACGGCGGAATGCGGCTCCAGGTGCGCGTGCTGGGCGGGGGGCGACCGGAAGGTGTCCTCGAAGACCGCGGCGGCCTCGGCGAGCGCCCGGTCCACGTCCCCGACCCGGAGCCGATAATGCGTGCAGACGTTGCTGTCCGGACCGTGGTGGCTCGCCCGGAGATTCGGGTAGAGGGGCCCCGGCCGGATCGTGTCGTGGACCGTCGGCGAGCCCGGCCTGGCGGCCTCGACCGGGTCATCGACCACCGGCAGGGGGTCGTACTCCACGCGGACGAGGGCGGCCGCGGCCTCCGCCTCCTCGCGGGTGTCCGCCGCGACGGCGGCGACCGGCTCGCCGATGAAGCGGACCTTGCCGATGGCCAAAAGCGGCTGGTCCCGGAAGATGAAGCCGAAATAGGGGTCGAGTCCGGGGACGGCCAGGAGGTCCTGTCCCGTGACGACGGCCCGGACGCCCGGATGGGCTTTCGCCCGGGCGGCGTCCTCGCCCAGGAGGCGGGCGTGGGGATGAGCGCTCCGGTGCAGGGCGCAGTGCAGCATGCCCGGGAGCTTCAGGTCGCCGGCGTAGACGGGCTCCCCGAGGACCTTGGGCCATCCGTCCACCCTCTCGATGTGCTGGCCGACGCTCTTCATCCGGTCCCTCCGGGCTCGGCCCGGCCCCACCGCCGCTTCGGCGGGAAACGAACGGCCCTGTCCCCCGTAGGGGCGCACGGCTTGAGGTCCGCGACCTCCGTGCGCCCCTGCACCGCGCTTTCGGCGGGAAACGAGCAGCCACTTTTTATCCGTCTTTCGGCTTCGCCTTGTCAAGGATGAGCGCCCGCGGGCGGAGGCTGTAGCGCGGAGGGTGGTAGGGCGGCCATCTTGGCCGCCCGCGAGAGGCGGGCTGGAAGCCCGCCCTACCGCGCTTCCACTTGCGGGGTCTAAAGACCCCGCGCTATACAAGCAGGGCGCACGCCGCGCGCCCCAACAAACTCGGCCCGGTCCCTCATGTGGAGGCCCCTGGGGACTGAAAATGGATTCCCGCTCCCCGATTATTCCTCCCTCACCCCACCCTCTCCCAGCGTGAGAGGGAAGAAGGGTGAGGGGCTGGACCTTGGTCCGCCCGTGAGCGTAGCAAGAGGTCACAAACCTCAAGCCGTAGCCCCGATCTGAGCGGAGGGCAAAGCCCGAAGCGGAGATCGGGGCGTCTGCTTCCGGGGACTCACCTCACCGGAGATGATTCGGGACGACTTCAGCCTTGGAGGCGGCGAAAGCCTGGGGAGGGTGCCACGGGCAGCTTGTCTGCCCGTGCCTCTATCTCCGGAGTTCATCTACTACCCGTGCTGTGG
>JACPRG010000028.1 GCA_016190025.1 Candidatus Tectimicrobiota bacterium | reverse complement strand
GATCTGGTCCAGGGAGGAGGCGAAGGCCACCAGCCCGAACCGGGAGACCCGGCCGTAGGTCGGCTTCAGGCCGACGATCCCGCAGCAGGCGGCTGGCTGGCGGATGGAGCCGCCCGTGTCCGACCCCAGGGCGGCGGCGCACTCCGCCGCGGCGACGGCCGCGGCGCTGCCGCCGCTCGACCCGCCCGGGATGGTCTCCAGGTTCCAGGGGTTCTTCACGAGGCCGAACCAGGACGTCTCGTTGGAGGACCCCATGGCGAACTCGTCCATGTTGGTCTTGCCCAGAAAGACGGCGCCAGCCTCCCGGAGCCTGCGGACGACGGTGGCGTCCCAGGGGGCGATGAAGTTCGACAGGATCTTGGAGGCGCACGTGGTCCTCACGCCCCGGGTGCAGAGCAGGTCCTTGAGGGCGATGGGGATGCCCGTCAGCGGCGTCACGCCCGCTTTCCGCCTCCGCCTGTCGTCCGCGGCGCGGGCCGCTTCCAGGGCGGCTTGTTCCGTGACGGTGATATAGGCGTTCAGGGTGGGCTCGACCTGGGCGATGCGGTCCAGGAAGGTCCGGGTCAACTCCTCGGAGGAGTACGCGCCCTCTTCCAGGCCCTTCGAGAGCTCATGCAGCGGGGCGTAGCGAATCGGCTCGCTCATGGGTTGTTTTCGGGGCTCCCTCGACGTCCCTGTTCTTCGTTGAGATTCGGGCGGCTCAGGGCGGCAGGAGGTCCAGGATCTGGGACTTGAGGAGCGCCGTCAAGTCGCGCGTCCGCCCTTCCGCCTCGGGGCCAGCCTGGAGGACGACCCGGCTTCTCTCCCGGGTCGAGAGGATTCGCAACCCCGGCTGACGGGCCGTCTCGCTTTCCAGGCCGGCCAGAGCAGCCTCCGGCCGAAGCCGGGGAGCGCGGACGGCCAGCTCTCCCAGGTCCAGCTCCACTTCCACGACGTCTCCCCGGACCCGGAGGTCCGCCAGTTTCACCCGGCGGGCCTCCCAGCCCACGAACAGGGAAACCCGTCCGGGACGGAGGTCCTCCTCGGTGACGTCCGACCGGGTCCCGAGCAGCCCCCGCCTCAGGGCGTCGAAGATCCGGCCGGCCGCCGTCCGGGCCCCGCTTCCGGCCGCCGGGGCAGGAGGCGGGACGGGGTTCTCCAGGAGGTCGATGATCCGGTCGAGGCGGCGCTTGGTCCCGAAGACCGCGAAGGGAAGCGCGATCCACAAAATGGTCAGGACCGCCAGGACGGCCCACAGAAGCGGCAGGAAGATGGCCACCGGGCCGAGGTCGTTCCAGGGGAGTCCGCTCATGGGTCCGCGCGCCGATCCGGATTCAGGGAAAAGGCGGGCGCCCGCAGGGGGTCCCGCTCAGGGGGAGGCCCCGGGATGGCCGCGCCGCCTCTATTGCTTGTTCTTGAACAGATGCTCGAGGAACTCGGACTGGGGAGGCAACAGGAGGGTCGTCCCGGTCTTCAGCGACCTTTTGTACGCCTCCAGCGTCCGCAGAAATCCGTAAAATTCCGGGTCCCGCTCGAAGGCCTCGGCGTAGATGGCGACGGCCCGGGCGTCCCCTTCGCCTCGGAACTGCTGCTCTTTCTGATAGGCGTCCGCCAGGAGGATCGTCTTTTCCTTGTCGGTTTCCGCCCGGATCTTCAGGGCCTCCTCCTGTCCCTCGGAGCGGTACTGCCTGGCGATTCGCTGCCGCTCGGCCTGCATCCGGCCGAAGATGGCCTTCTCGTTCTCAGGCGGCAGGTCCGCCCGCTTGATGCGGACGTCCACGACCTGGATGCCGTAGTCGCGGGCCTTCTCATCGCTGCGCTTCGTCACCAGCCCCATGATCTCGGTCCGGTCTTTGGAGACGATCTCGATCAGGTCCTTGCGGGCCAGGTCCACCCGGAGCTCGGAGTAGATGATGTCGTCCAGCCGGGCCTGGGCCCCCGGTTCGGTTCGCACGGTCCGGAGGTACTTGAGGGGATCGATGATGCGCCACTTGGCGAAGTTGTCCACGACCAGGGTTTTCTTGTCCTTCGTGATGATGGGGCGGGCGGTGGCGTCGTATTCGAGAATGCGTTTGTCAAAATAACTCACCTGCTGAAGGAAGGGGAGCTTCCAGTGGAGCCCCGGCTGCTTGACGCCGGGAAGCGGCCTCCCCAGCTGCAACACGATGGCCTGATGGCTCTCGTCCACGGTGAAGAAGACGGCCCTCAGGCCGATGAGGACGAGGATGACGGCGAGCACGGAGATGACGTGCTTTTTCGGCATTTATGGGGTCCCCTTCGAGCCGGAAAGGGCCTTTCCAAGGTCCCCTCCCAGCGGGAGGATGGGAAGGATGCCGCCCTTTTGCTGATCGAGGATGATCTTCGTGATGCCCGGCAGGATCTCCTCCATGGTTTCCAGGTAGAGCCGTTTGCGGGTGACGTCTTTGGCCTTCAGGTACTCCTTCAGGATCTGTTTGAAGCGGTCGGCGTCCCCCGTCGACTTTCGGATTTTCTCGGCCCGGTAGGCCTCGGCCTGGTTGATGATCTGCGACACCTGCCCGCGCGCCTCGGGAATGACGGCGTTCCGGTAGCCCTGGGCCTCGTTGATGATCCGGTTCTTGTCCTCCCGGGCGCTCGCCACGTCGATGAAGGCGTCGACGACCTGCTTGGGCGGGTTCACGTCCTGGAGCTGGACGGCCACCACGCGGACTCCGGTGTTATAGATGTCCAGGATCTTCTGGAGGAGGACCATGGTTTCGACCTGGATCTGGTGCTTGCCGGTGGTGAGGGCCTCGTCGATGACCTTGCTCCCGACCACCTCCCGCAGCGCCGCCTCGGCGGCGTCGCGGACCGTCCCGTTGGGGTCCCGGATAGCGAAGAGATACTTGGCCGGCTCCGCGATGAGGTACTGGACGATCAGGTCGATGTCCACGATGTTCTCGTCCCCGGTCAGCATGAGGGATTCCGGGGGGCGGTCGGCGTACCGGGCGGGCGGTCCGGGGCTGATGGTCCGAAAGCCGATCTCGACCCGCTTGACCTCGGTCACTTTCGGGGTATAGACGCTCTCGAAGGGATAGGGGAGGCGGTAGTTGATGCCGGAGTCCGTGATGGCGTTCATGCGGCCGAACCTCAACACCACCCCCTTCTGGTCGGGACCCACGATGTAGATTCCCGTGGCGAACCAGATCACCACCGCCGCCGCGACCAGATACCAAGTCCCCTTTTTCCCGAAATTGGGCAGCCGGAGGTTGGGGACCTGAAAGGGCGGTCCTTGTCCGCGGCCGGACGACTTGCGGTTTCGAAACTCATCCCAATCCATAGGAACACCTCCGTTCCGGTTCGGCGGACAAGTTCGGCCAACAACGGGGCTAGGTTATAACGTGCCGGGACGGATGTCAAAGACGTGTATGAGTTCAAGACATTGAGACACGGGGGCTGTTTTCTGCCGGTTCTCCAGGGCCTGCCCGGCCGGAGGCATCAACCCGCGGGAAGCCCCTGGGCCGGGGGGCGGAACTTGTAGCGCTCGAAGGGCACCGGTTCGGTGGTCAGTTCCATCCGGTCGCCGGCGTTCTGCAAATCGATCCACCTGAGCCAGTTCCGGTCGTCGCGAACGGGATAGTCCTGCCGAAAGCAACTGGAGCGGGTCTCCGTTCTCAGGATGGAGGCCCGCAAGCTCATCTCGGCGGCGGTGAGCATCTTGCGGGTGTCGTTGAAGCGGACGAGCTCGTGGATGTCGGGGGCGGACATCTCCCGCCCGGCCTCCTCCTGGAGGTCCAGGACCGCCCGCAGGGCGCGCTCGAGCCGGTCGGCCCTTCGGATGAAGAAGACGTCGTAGGGGAACAGGATCTTCTGCAACTTGAGGACGACCTGATCCGGGTCGAGCGGTCCCTTCCGCTCCAGCCCCTCGTAGTGGGAGCGCCTGAGGTCCGCCACCTGGGCGTGGCTGAGGCGGGGCGCGCTCCTCCCGGCGGCGAAGGCGGCCGCGCTCTCCCCCGCCCTGTGTCCCGACCAGACGGTCGAGGCGATGGACCACCCGTTGAAGATCTCCAGGTTAAAGGCCTGGGCAAATCCCGCCGCGAACAGCCCCGGAACGTCCGTGGCGCACCGGATGTCAGTCCGAACGCCGATCTTGCTCACGGTGTACTGGGGGACATACTCCTGGGGCTTCTCGAAGACGTCGATGCCCATGTCCTTGAGCTTGCGCACGGCGAGGTCCATGTACCCTTTCCAGGCCTCTCCGTTCCAGAGCCCGCGGTCTTCGGGCGGGATAGTCGTCGTGTCGAAGTAGAACCGGTCGTTCCCCTTCAGCTTTTCGAGCACCATGGCGCGGACCAGCGCCGGAAAGTCGGACCGGTCCGCCAGGACGGGATCGTAACGCTCCATGAAGGTCCTGCCCGCAGCGTCCAGGAACCGGGCCCCGTAGGTGGCGGCGCTCCCCTGCCCTTCGAAGTAGAACTTGGGCGAGGCGGGCCGCAGGAGATGGAACTCGGCATTGCGGACCCGGGCGCCGGCCTTGTAGGCCATGACCGGCCCGCTGCCGGGCTGGTCGTAGACGAAATAGCTCCGGAAGCTGATGGTGTTCGTGCAGAGGACGGTGGCCTTGGCCCGGAAGATGTGGAAGACCCCGTCCCGGACCCCCATGCCGACCGCTCCCGTCACCGCGCCCCGACCGTCCTGCGTCAGGCCTTCCACGGTGACGTGACTCATGAGCCGGGCGCCCCGACGAAGCGCCTCCTCCCGCAGGGCCAGCATCATGCCGCGGCCGCCGGCGGGGGGCGAGTGGATCAGCCTGACTTTCGTCAAGCCCCGGCAGACCTGCCGCCAGTATTTTCCCTCCTTGCGGTGATACCGGATCCCGAAGCGCTCGTGGTCGTGAATCCGCTCGAGGGAGTGCTTCAGGCAGTCCTCGACGAAGTCCTGGGGACAGAGCCATTCGTTGCCCCGCGCCACGTCCTCCACCCACGCGTCGAGGTCGTCCTCCTCCGGGAGCCACGTCACCAGCTGGCCCTGGGCGAAATAGGCGTGGCCCGCCTTCCCGATGTAGGCCGCGTCCACCACCCAGACGCCCAGGTCCGGGCGGCATTCCAGGGCGCGGATGGCCGCCCAGAGCCCCGCTAGCCCGCCGCCGACCACCAATACGTCCACGTCGTGAACCTTGCCCGCGCTCTCCAGTTTCGCCATCGGCCACCTCACCAGGGCTGGGGTTTCATGCGGATGATGGGGGAAACGTCGACGGCCTCCACCGGACAGTCGAGCTCGCAGGCGAAGCAGGTGATGCAGTCCTTGTGGTAGGCGATGGCGGGAACGCCCGTCTCTCGCGGGATGCGGATCACGTCCGTGGGGCAAACCGCCTCGCACAGATAGTCGCAATTCTGTCCCCGGATACACCGATCGAGGTCAATGCTTCGAATCAAGCGCGCTCCTTTCCCTGATTCACGCCGGTCGGCCTGGATGCGCGGCATCCGGAGCGGTCATCGCACCCTCGGGGGCTCCTCCACCGACACACCAACAACAGACGGAAACCAGCCTTCTCGCGGAAATGGGGAATTTCGCCCTTCAATTTACAAAAGCCGATTTTCCCCTGTCAAAAAGCCCGCGAGCGCAGATGTGCAATGGACGGGCGAGACATCCCGGACAATCCCCTGCCAGACAACCCCCCGGTCTCTTGGTGGAATTGCCTCCGGGGCAACACTGCCTCAAGAACTAGGGCATTTTAACGGAGAAGCCCCCGTTTTTAAGCTTTTTGGCGAGGATCGAAAAGCGGATAGCCCGATTGCGGCCCGTGCCGGTTTGACCCTCTGGGGAGTTGTTTCCGGCGGCAGCCGTTATGCGTTCAGCGGTTACAGGACTTGCAAAGGGCACCCAGGCGCGGCAGTCCGCGTTCTTGCCGTG